>JAISZB010000332.1 GCA_031269465.1 Clostridiales bacterium
AACCGAAGGAAATTTAAAGGCCAGGGCTTTTTCAGGCTTCTCAGCGCATGCGCTTCATCCAAGACGATCATCCTCAGGGTACTCGTCGCCTGATGCGGCTTCGGCTCTCAAAAAAAAGCTTTTTTTCAAACAAGGGGTCAGTGCGCCCAGACGCCTCCCAAAGAGCCGTAGATATTTAGCAATCCTGCTAAAATTCTGCATTTATATGAGTAAACGTTAAATTTAATCATTTTCATATTCCGTAAACAAAATTGTGAAATTTTTAACACATCAAAAAACTGATCAAACTGGAGACTCATTTAATCATTTTCGAACCCCTAAAAGCGCTTACTTGGAAAAGCATGAATTGAGCATTCCGTCGTTAATCTCGATATCCTTTTAGGACTAGCGGGATTAAACCGGAATGCTCGCAGGCTTAATAATAGAGATTTTCAGTCTAATACAGTCAAAATAGGCAACTTTTCATATGCAAATCCGAATGTTAACGAAGTCATTTGAGCCCCGTGCGTTTATCTGCGCTTCCCGCAGCAAAACAAAGGCACATGACTGCAACCCCGAAAATGGAGCCTCCCATAAAGCATAGAATATTCACTAAAATTCCAGGCATGAAAATGCCTCCTTAGCTTTGCGAGTTTGGCATGACGATAAGCGTCATCTTTGGATAAGCCTGATTATCCTCTTCCTAAGCGCGCTTCATTTCGCGCTAGGCGTGAAATGAAGATACAGCATTTCACGCTAGGCGTGAAACGCAGATACAGCATTTCACGCTAGGCATGAAACGCAGATACAGCATTTCACGCTAGTGAGCAGCCAAGCTTCAATATCGGTTCTCTCCTTTGCGCTCAGAGCAAGAGATGATTTCATTTGAATATTCTTCAGGATTAGCGCAGGCATGCAACTTTGATATAGCGCTGATTTGCAGTCAAATGAGCCGATTTTTAGGCTGGATTATCAATTTAAGAGTTTGCAGGCTGATGTACGGAAGAACGCGCTGATTTTGGAGCGTAGTTATCCAGTTACAGGCTGTGAGGCCAAGTTTCAAAATCGGAGGGTTCATTTGCAAATCAGCATACAACTCTGGCCGGAAATCGGAGCTTTTAAGTTCTTATCATAATAAGTATGTCCCATTTAGTGGAACTTAAACGAAGAGCTTGCGTCAAGCTCTGAGAAGCATATATGAATAGCGCCATGATTATTCCTTATATCTATATGGATTTTCTCAGGCTATTATACCGGGGCGGCAGAAAGCGCATATTTTAGAGCTTGAAATATCATGCTCCCAAATATGCGCATGCATTCGAAGATCGACATATTTCTAAAACAATGTATGTCCCCGAGGCAAAGCGATAAAGCGGATCTATTCGCGGTTCCAGCCGAATGAGCTATTTGCGGCTTGATATAGCAAATCTCCTTTACCGGCCGATTTGCAGTCAAATGCACCGATTTTGGAGCTGTTTTTTCTGATTCAAAATCGAAACTTTTATATGCAAGTCATTGCAGAGTCAAAGGGCCGAGCTGATTTCAGCTCGGCCCTTCGTCTACTAATGGCGGCTTTTTCTTTTTTTGGCCCCTACATAGCTTAGCCTGTAGAAAAATATGCATATCCAGGCAATAGCCATAATAGCCACATAGATCCAAATCACCTGCATAGCGGAGGATATGTAGCTCTGGCTGAAGTAGTATATCGCCTTGCCGGAAAGCGCTATGTTTTTGAGGCTGCCGTTTATCAAAACTGCGAGAGTGGGCGCTCCAAGAAGCAGGATGCTCCCGGCTATAGAGTTTATTACTAGATCGATTTTCCTTCTTCTGGAGCGGCCTGCCGCAAGCATTATGATAAGAGCCGCCAGGTCGCAAGCCAAAAGGATGCGGAAAATGGTGCTGAATATGTCTTTAGCTCTCTGAAGAAGGCTGGATATCTGATTGGAGAAGGGGATGGACACTACATTATAGTAAGCCAGAGTGGAAAGATCTGCCAAATAAGCGATGCCTTCCTTCTCTTGCTCGGATATTTCAAGGCCTCTCTCCTCCACGTTTTTGTACAGTTTCTCCAGCAGGTCTTCCCTGAACTGGTCGGTATCCATTTTTTTGCTGTCGCTTTGATATAATCTGCCCACTTCTCGGTAGATCTCAGCCTGAAGAGTGTCTATGGGCACGGCTTTTCTGAAGAAAGCGGCGTCAAAGCCGCTTACCAGGCCGTATGAAGACAAAGACTCCTGGAGAGTTTCCATTGTATTTTCCGAGTAGTTGCTTCGGTCTATCTGCTGCCTGAAAAACTCTTCGCTGAATACGGTCAAATTCAAAATCCCAACAAGAACTGTAAGCGTCAGCAAAAGGCAGAATAAGAAAGACAATAAATACGAGAAAATGGTTCCAATGGCTTTTAGCACGCGCTTCCTCCCTGTCAATAGACCAGTTCGAGCCGAGGACCGGATATGTATTCGGCGTACACGAAATATCTTTGCGGAGTCAGGCCCAACGTGTCAAAGGGGTAGCAAGTATACATAATTAGGTTTTCGTCCGTTCTGGAAAAATCGTAGGCGGTTTCATCGGTGTCGGTAGTCAGCCTAGTGTCGATGATTTTATATTTGTATTGGCCGTAGCTTGTATTTATGCTGACGATGTCTCCTATTTGCACTTCCCCCAAAGTATGGAAGTCTGTATTGTTGTGGCCCGCGAGAAGTATTGTCCTTCCCGCTCCGGGTATGTAAGCGCCGGCATAAGTGCCGACTCCCTGGGAGAGCTCCTGGTTGCTGTCTCCATAGAAAAGCTGGGCGTCTATCCCGGCCGACTGGATGGTGAGCTGGCCGTAGCGCTCGCCTTGCGCCGGAATTTCCTGAGGCGGGACTTCTATGAGTTCATTGGTGGCAGGAAGCTCCTCTACTTTTTTGTTGATGAAAATATCATTGACCCTCTTTTCAAAGACAGGAGGCTCTTTGGTTATGATTAGCGGAACTGAGGACAAAAACGGAGATGCAATCGGCAAAAAGACAGCAGTCACAATTCCCGCCCCAAGAATGAAAAAAGAAATGGGGGTTATTATCAAGTTTAGGACGCTGCTTCTCTCGGCTGATGTTCTGCTCATGCTATATGCACACCTTTTCAAATGCTTTGCGCCTTGTGCGGGAATGGGAAATCCCTCGACATGCCGGGCAAGCTCCATATCGCCGCGCCGGCATTTAACCCCTGAAGCTCTTCATGCGCGAATTCACAGCTTCCCAGAAAGAATCCATGAACTCTTTGCCGAGCTTTTCAGTGATTGCCTTGAGCCCTCTCTCGCATTCGGGAGGCCTTGAAGAGAGGTTGTGGCAGTCTGTGCCTAAGAACTGGATAAATCCTTTTTCCAAATGGCGAAGAAGGCGCTTTTTCATGAAATAGCCGCTTTCAATGGAGCTTATATTAATTTGCGCCAGGCATCCCATATCCAGATAGCTCGTCAGCGTCTTCTCGTTTTTTACAAGCGGGCTGTAGCGCTCTATGTGGGCTAATATTGGAATGACATTGAGATTGTTGATGAAGCGCTCCAATAGGAATTCATCCTTTGAGGCAAAACCGAAGCTGTAAGGAAATTCCAAGAGAAGGTATCTGGATTTCCCTATGCAAAGCTCTGAGATGTCGCGTTCATTGAGAAGATCTGGAGTAAAGTAGACTTCAGCCCCCAGAAACAGCTCAAGGTCTAACGGCTCTGCGAAATCTGATATCTTCGAGAATGCTTCGGCGCGTTTTTCTAAGAATTCATCCTGGGTTTCTTCCAGGTGATAATAATGAGGAGTCAGGCAGATTGCCTTGACTCCTTGATTAGACAATGACTGGAGCATTTCAAAGGAAATGTCGGAGTTTTTCGCTCCGTCATCAATCTCTGGCAGTATATGAGTGTGCGCGTCTAGAATTTTTATCATTTCATCCATACTTTCATGCGGGGAGGCATTTAGCGCTGCCGAGCCCCTCCCGCTTTGCAGAGCATAAATTAATTGAACGGATTGCGCCGCATAATCTCGCCGCCTGCGCTTGCCGCTTAAGGCCAGGCCGTTTAGGCGCGTCCGAGAGCTTTTATGATATGCGGCGGCGGCAGATGCGCAACCGAACGCATCGAGTTCGCAACTTGATTATCCGTTTGGAATATCTACTAAAAATCCAAAATATGCTTTTCATATGAAAATCAGAATAGCTTGTCCTCACTCGGCGGCATTAAGATTCAATATGCCTTTTCGCAGCCGAATGCGTCGGTTTTGGAGCTTGATGCTCCGCTGGCGCCGAATCTTAAATGCGCGAATAAAGCTATCAAGGTGAGAAATGCCGATATCGGCATCGCGCTCGCTGCAGGCCCACGCTAAAATCAGAGCTTTCATATAGGCTCCGGCATAATCAATAGTAATAATTATAGTATTCTTTATCGCCGCTATAATATTTCTTCCTGCTGGATTCAACGCCATGCAGGACGACTCCCGCGACCAGCGCGTTTGCGCTTTTGACTTTAGACACGGTGATTTCAAACTCAGGGTGCAGGGAGACTCCCTGTATGGCCGTGAGTACCACGCTGTCGCAGCGCTTTATGACTTCTAAAGCGTCCACTACGAGATTTATGGGAGACGTGTCAAAGATAATGTAGTCATAGTTGTCCTGGACGCTTTCCACAAACGACACGAAGGCGTTGCTTGAGAGGAGTTCCGCCGGATTTGGAGGGCCTGTTCCAGAGCTGATGAAAGAGAGGTTTTGTATGTGAGTCTCTCTTAATACTTCGTCAAGCGCGTTTAATCCGCAAAGATAATCAGAGAGTCCGGGAACGCTGGGCATGTCGAAGAAATGATGCAGCCTGGGCTTTCTCAAGTCGCAGTCAACCAGAAGCACCTTGACTCCTATTTGCTGCGAGAGGGATATTGCAAGGTTTATTGATGTTGTTGTTTTTCCCTCTTTGCTGACTGAGCTTACGACCGCTACTTTTTTGCAGCCTTTCTTGATGAGCGAGAAAGCCAAGTTGGTCCTGGCGGTTCTGTAAGCCTCCTGGCAGGACTTATCGATCTGATATTTCTCTCCGTTTGAAACGACAGGCGCGTTTCTGACAATCTTTTTGTTTCTTTCAGCCTTGCCTATGTCAGTGACTTCAGCCAAGACGCTTATATTATGCTGCTCAGAAAGGTCTTCGGAAGTTTTGATCTTGTTGTCGAACATGTCCCTCAGGAATATGAAGAGAACAGAACCCGCAAGCCCCGCCAGAAGCCCTATGGCCAGGTTCTGGTTCATGTTGGGGGAGACCGGGATGTTGTTTAAGACCGGAGGATCAACTATTTTCAAGTTTGAGGACTCTTGTATGCTTTTTATGACGTCCGGCGCGACATTGGCGATTGCCATTGCTATCTCCACCGAGTCCTCAGGGCTTGTGGAAACCACTCTGGCTTGGAACACTTCGGTTTCATCCAGGGCGGAGAAGGAAATCATCTCGGTAAGCTGGACTTGAGTGTATCCCAGCTGGGTTATCGCCCTTATTTCCTCGCGAAAGGCGCGGGTGTTGAGCATTTGTATATAGGTGTTTACGACTTTTTGGGCGTAGTTTAAAGCGCTCAGGTCTTGGGAGGCATTCTGCGTTCCCGTGACAGGGGTATAGACATAGAGCTTTACAATGGATTCATATTTTTTCTTCATTACAAAGGATGTCACCGTAAATGCAATTATAAGGCACACCACAGTGCTTATAATTATAAGCAGCTTGTTTTTAAGAAGCAATTTGACTAACTGCTCAATGGAAATTTCCTTGACGTCGTCCATTCATCACCATCACTTTCCAGCTATCTCAATGGATATCTCATGTTTTGTCAAATTGCCGCAAAGCAGTGCATGCGGTTCACAATTAGCAGCGTATTCCGCACTGAAAGAGGCGGAAGGCATACTGATTTGCATATGAAAATTCCGAATTTAAAACTTGATTTAAAGTCCCTATATGGATAATCAAGCTCCAAAATCGGTACATTTGACCGCAAATCGGTATAACTTTCGCAAAGCCTCTCCGATGCGCATCGGCAGCTCAGCCTAAAGCCAGCCCTTTGCAGCGAAGCTGCTGGGGGAGTTGCTCTCAGGCGTACTTTTACATGCGAAAAAGCCCCTATGTTTAAGGAGTTTCTCTTCTGAGACATCTTCAATGGATAATCGCTTGAAATTTTTTGTTCCGCGGCAAAAGGCTTGGTACAACCAACGGGCCGAATCGCCAGCCCTGGAGAACTTAGCGCTCTGGGCTAAATCGCAACTTCACTTATATTTCAACTCTTTTTGAGTATGAAAACAGCCTAAATGCTTGGAAGCGCCCCCGCAACTTCTGGGACGCTTTCAAACGCGTCCCTTTAAGCAGAGCAGTATCAGGTTTATTTCCTGAGTGGTACAGATGAGGGGTAGGTATTCATAAGAATGATCTCAGGGATTATTTCCCAGCGTATTAGCTGCGTCAGAAAGCCAGAGATTCAGCAAAGGCTCTTTCAAAAAGAGCTTGAAAGACACTTTGTTCAGGCTGGCTGCTTTATATCTGATTTAAATTCATAGATTGGCTTATCTATCATAATGCAAATTCTCTTTAATGTAAAGATTTATTCGAGATTCAAAGTCTAAAATGTAAAAAACAACAACATACTTTATAGGATTATAAAGGTTTGTTTGACAAGGCAAAGCAATTTCTAAGAGAATAAATGACAATGTGAATAGTTTTGACCTGATGTTTCAGGTTGTTGAGCATTTATAGGCTGCAATTTATACATTTTTTTATAAGATATTGTTGAAAGCATCACGGTATGGCATATATATGTATCCATCCTATACATGCGCGAAATTTAGGAGATTGGAGCGGAACGCTCATTTCTCAAACATCCTGTACGCTGCCGCCTTCCACGAGGAGGACGGGGATCGGCGGCATGTTCGGCCCGCCATCAGATTTGCGGCCTGAGAGCCTTCCAAGCAGCGTTTCAGCGGCCCGCCCGCCCTTCGCGGCGCAATCTTGGCGCACGCAGGTGAGCCTGGGATTTGTCAGCGCGCAAATATAGCCTCCGCCGAAGGCGACAATTGAAATGTCATCAGGCACTCGGGCGCCTGCATGGCAGAAGCTCGACAAAAGCTCTGCCGCAAGAAGATCGGTGGACGCGACGATGCCTGACGCGCCGACTTTTTTTAGCAGGCGGAACCCGAAATTCACGCCTGCTTCATTCGGCATGCTCTCAAAAAAGGCAAAATCGCTGGCGCCGGACTCGGCAAGGGCTCTTTTGAAGCCTTCAAGCCTAAGCCTTAAGACTGTGGAGCTACCGATGGGAGCGGACGCAAAGGCTACGCGCCTATGCCCGCGATCAAGCAGGTGCTTTGCCGCGATGAATCCGCCTTCTTCATCCGCAAAGCCCGCGATCCAGGCATCGCGCCCGTCCAGGCCGCTATCCGTCAAAATATAGGGTATGCCTTGGCGCGTCAGAGCCCTCAATGACTCATCATCTATTTCACCTGTGAAGATGATGCCGTCAATATTCCAGTTCCCGCAAACCTCTTCAATATCTTTTCCGCCTGATACCTGGCGGATCATGAGGAAATATCCACGCTCCCTGACGCGAGCCTCCATTGCCGCCAGGAAGGCGCCGTCTCCATAAAGGCTTGAATATGGCGGGAGGTGCAGAGCGCATATGATTTTGGAGGAGCTGCCCGCCAGGACTCTCGCGGCCATGCTGGGGATGTAGTTCTCCCTTTCAAGAATGGCGCTTATGGCATCCGCGGTTTTTCTGGAAACCTTCTTGTCGGCTCCCTTGATGACGTTGGAGACGGTGGTAGCGCTCACTCCCGCCTCCCTGGCTATGTCCCGCAAAGTTATCATTTCCTGGGCCCTCCGGCGCCGATTACTGCAGACGCGACATTGGATGCTTTTCAGAAAGGGCCCTGATAATTTCCGCGGCTTTTTTGGTTGAGCCTCCTTTTAGCGTCAAGGCTATCGCGTCGGCTATAAGGCGCATGTCATCCTCCAGGAGGCCGCGGGTTGTGACGGCGGGAGTTCCCAGGCGTATGCCGCTTGTGATGAACGTGTTTTGAGTGTCAAAGGGCACGGCGTTTTTGTTGCATGTAATTGAGACGCCGTCCAGAAGCTTCTCGGCCTCCTTGCCTGTGAGATTGATGTTTCTGAGATCAACCAGAAGCATATGATTGTCGGTGCCGCTTGAAACCAGGTCGAAACCGTGGCCTTGCAGGGCGTCGGCAAGCGCTTTGGCGTTTTTTACTATTTGCCTGGCGTATATTTTGAAAGAGCCGTCCATGGCCTCTTTAAATGAAACCGCTTTTGAAGCTATGACATGCATGAGCGGCCCGCCTTGGATTCCGGGAAATACAGCCTTGTCCACCGCTTTCGCGTATTCGGGCTTGCATAGAATGAATCCGCCTCTCGGCCCGCGCAAAGTCTTGTGGGTCGTGGATGTTACAAAATCGGCGTGAGGTACGGGGCTTGGGTGGCATCCACCTGCTACAAGGCCGGCTATGTGGGCGATGTCGGCCATGAGCAAGGCTCCGGATTCATGGGCGATTTCCGCGAATTTGCTAAAATCCAGGATGCGGGGATATGCGCTGGCGCCTGCCACCAGGATTTTCGGCCTGGCTTTTAGAGCTATCTCCCTCACTTCGTCGTAGTCTATCATGCATGTGTCCCTGCGTACTCCGTAAGAAATGACTTTGAAGTACTTGCCGGAGAAATTGACGGGGCTTCCGTGGGAAAGATGGCCTCCATGGGACAGGTTCATGCCCATGATTGAATCTCCGGGCTCCAGTTGGGAGAAGTAGACGGACATGTTGGCTTGGGCGCCAGAGTGCGGTTGAACGTTAGCGTGCTCTGCTCCGAAAAGCTCTTTGGCGCGGCTTATGGCAAGCCTCTCGGCAATGTCTATCATTTCGCAGCCGCCATAATAGCGCCTTCCGGGATATCCTTCGGCATATTTGTTTGTAAGCGGAGAACCCATGGCTGCCATGACCGCTTTGGATACGAAGTTTTCGGAGGCGATCAATTCGATGTTGTTCTGCTGACGCTCCATTTCCTGATTGATGGCGTCGGCCAGCTCTTGATCAGCCTTCTGGATTTCTTCAAAATCATACATAGACTTTCCTCCGGTAAAATGTCGATTAGCGCCGCGTTTTCGCTTGGCCTCCGGGGCTTTGCGGGCGGCCGGCCTCAAGAACCGTCGCCTTTGAATGCTCATCGGCATATCAGAATTAATCTCTTTGGGAAGGGGCGTGCGGCTCTACTGAAATGCCGATTCGCAGTCAAACGCAACGATTTTGGAGTTTCCAAAATCGAAGCTTTCATATGGAAATCAGCATAGATGAGCAGGAAAACCGCGCATGGGATGAATTGCGGCATGATTACTCATTATATAAGTTTGTCCTCATATTTGCAACAATATAAACTTAGGAAATGATAAGTTTTAATCCATGGAAAGCTTAGGTGAGATTCAGAGTAAGCTTAAGCTTGTGCTACTAGAGGCTTTTTTGCCTTATATGCTGCTTTGAAGCTTAACAGCTAATCGTGAAAGTGGCTCTCAAGCTCCGCCATAGATGCATTCGACCTCGAAAAAAATGCATATATAGATTTGCTTTCTTAAACAGGTATATACGTCTGCAAGAAGGTATAATTGATTTTGAGACTGAACAGGTCTCTTGAGCATGGAATTCAGGTACAGGCCTGCATGCTTAGAACTGATGCTCTTATATTTCTAAAACTTGCTTCTTTTACATTGACACGACATTAGATAATATGTATAATGATGGATAAACAAAGCGAAAAATAGAGGCTGGCGCCGAATCTAACTATCATGAGCCGCCGAGATTTCCTGGCGTAGTTGTCCTTATTGCATATTGATATATAATTGCGTAGATAAATGAAACGCTTGCCTCTAAATGCTAGTCTGCTTGTCTTATAAATGCGCTTCTCGCATCAGTATATTAAGAAAATCCTGTATTTGGAGAAAATGAAAATGCTGAAAACTTATAAAACTATGCTTTTTGTGGCTGAACGAGCGTTCCTGTACGCTCAAGCCAAAGAGCTTAGCATCATTTTCTATGAGACTTTGTTAAAACCTGATTCCATCATTTACATTTCTCGTGACATATCAGCGGCTCTGCATGAGCTTGGAGATTCCGGAAGCGAACTTATCGCCGCCCTTGCTGAAATCTCCTCGTCAAAGCCAGAAAGGGTCGTAGTTCTTCCAAATGCCTGCCTCGGCGAGAGCTATGCGAAAAATGGAGGCTCAAAGGCTGGCTCAGTGACACTTTTCGGATATCTTAAAGCAGACATACGTTCGCTTCTAAATGATAAGGCATACACCAAAAACATTGCTAAAATCTACTATGTTACAGTAAAAGGGAAGATAACAAGCACGGATTCCATGCATGAGCTGGCGCCCAGCCGGGATGAGATATCCCAGATATCCACCAAGATAACGGATTCCAGCGTGGATGACGTCTTCGGCCAAAATGGCAGGACATTCTGCTTCGGGGAATTTTTGTCCTACGGCGCGAATGATGCGGACAACGCCGTGTATCTGGATAGAACGGGAAAGTTTACTATAAAGCTATTTCGTAACGGCAGGACTTTCGCGATGAAAAGAAAACTGGTGCGGCTCATGGAATTGAGCGGCAGGCTGCAGAAAGAGCATCCGGGAATCTGCGACGCGTTCCCCATGTCTTTGATTTATTCCGAAAATGTTCCTGACGACAAGTATTGGATTGGATACGTCATGCCTTTCCAAGCCGACAAATCTTTGGAGAATGCCTGCGCCAATGTGAACGCGTATAAAAGCTTGGTTCCGGATCCCGACAAGCTCACCGTCTTCTCCATATGCATAAAGCTGTGCGAATGCGTTAGGGCCCTCCACAATTCGGACATTCTGCTTAGCGACATCAAGCCCAGCAACTTCTTTCTGACCTCGGATTTATCCGTCTATCCCATAGACACCGATGGATTTTCCGTAGAGGGAGGCGTATCCCAACCCCCTTTGCCCAAGATGTGCCCTGGAGGAAGAGATCATACCAGGGAAATCGGCTCATGGCGCCAGGACATGAGGACGGAGGCGTTTGCGCTTGCGAATCTCATTTTCTGGCTGTTGACGGGCGTAGACAGCTTTCAGGACGGCGGCATGAAGTTTGATATCGCCGGAACCGGCGTTTACCAGGAAATTCTGATGGACGAATACGCCGCGGAAAGAGCGGCGGCCGCAGGGGAGGCCTTCAAGCCTCAAAAAACCGTAAAGCCTGTTGAGCAGGCTTTCTACAAGACATGGTTTTCATATCCAAACGCTTTGAGGCATATCTTCGTGAAGATAAAAGAAGGCGCCGCCCAAGGCCCGTCTCCTGCGGAATGGATTAGAATATTCCGCGCTTGCGAAGAGATAGTCAAAGAAGGCGGATGCTCGGCGGAGATAAAGCCGGATGCCTATCCTCATGTCATTGCCGGGGGATTGTTTTACTCCAGGCCTTGCTATCTTGAAAAAATACTGGATAATCCTGAAAATTTCAATCAGGCGGTTGTCGAGGTGGTTGACGACAAGACGAGGGCGTCGTCTTTCTACGAAAAGCGCGTAGGCTCTCTTGAGGGCGAGCTGACGCTCGCGACAAGAACCATAAAGGATCTTCAGACTAACAGAAAGCGTTCGGATGGCAGCCCATCGCAGCGCTGGGTCTTCTGGGCGGCTTTTTTTGCCGGGCTGGCGTTTATGATGAATTTTCCTTCAGGCAGCAAAGTAGGGAATTTTGTGTACAAAATGCCGTTTGTCCAGCAGATTGAGAACATAGCCGCAGGAAGGGACAGGTTCGACGGGTTTGTAACGATACTTTCCGAGAAGCCTTCAAAAACAGTTCTCAGAAAATATACAGGAATGGTCGCAGGACGAAAGTTCAATGGATTTGGGACAGCTGAGCTTTCAAACGGCGATGTTTATAGAGGGAGCTTCTTAAACGGAAATATAAGCGGATACGGCGAGTACATACTGACTGATGGAATAAAGTACGAGGGATACTGGATCAACGGACTCATGTACGGCTATGGGGCAATTTACGCAAGCGATGAGTCGGTGCTGTCAAAGGGCGTCTTCGTTGACGGAATACCTCCAGGCGGAGGGGCGATTTTCAGAGCCTTGGTGATTGACGCAGAGTAGAGGGAATGCTTGGATTCTTAAAGGCTGCCAGCCGGGCGCCTGCGGCTGGTCAAAAACGCAAAAATGCCGCCAGCCGGGCGCCTGCGGCTGGCAAAAAACGCAAAACGGGGTGGCATAGTGCTAGAAATCAAAGATCTAAAAGAAGCTCATATAGAGCGCCGGCCAGAATTCACGCCCGCCGTTCCCATCGATTTGAACGACGGATACGCGCGAATACCAGTGATACTGCTTGTTGATGTAAGCGCCAGCATGTACAACGCCTTGCCATTTGTGAACAAGCAGATCCAGGACTTCAAATCCCAGATCAGAAAAGGCAACACCGGGGAGCAGTTTATCGTGGATTTGGCTATAGTCACCTTTGGCGAGGATGAAGTCAAATGCTTCCGCGACTTTGATCTGCTGCGCACAGAGGAAGGCTTTCACTTGAGCGTTTTCAGCGGGCGGACTCCGATGGGGAGCGCCTTGTTTTTGACGTACAAATACAGCCAGCTGAGAAAAGAGCAGTACAGGGAGGCTGGAATCAGCTATCGCCAGCCTCTCATCGTAATTGTATCTGATTTCGGCGACAATGATACGGCTGCGCTCGTTGCTGACGGCAAAGTGTATAGGGGATTTTCAATATATAAAGAGATGGCAGAGCTTTTCAATGAGCTTTTCGCCTTGAGAAAGCTTGCCGTTGTCGCTATAGGGGTTGATCCGAAAGATCCGAAGTACGAGCTTGACCAAGAGAGCATGGGCATGCTCAATGTCTTTAAGACGACCTCCTCCGACAACATGATAGGCGGAGCGCTGGCAGAGGTGTTCAAGGCCTTCCACGCTTCGCTTAAAATGAAAGGCGGCAAGAGAATGGGGAAGAATGCCGATAAAAAGGCAAAATCTGACAAAGATAAGGAGGTTCTGAAATTTTCAGGCAAGGAAATCGCTGATTGGCTGAGCAACCTGCAACAGGATGAGGAGGTGGATTATTAGTGCACTGCGGATGGATCGCGCTATCGTCTGAAGCTTCAGGCGCTAAGAGGAAGGACAAAGCAAAAGGGCAGGATGCCTCCTGCTCTCGTGTCTCGGATGAAGCAGCGGCCATCGCGGTGGCGGATGGGGTTAGCGGAGCGGGGGATCTTGCGGGAGTGGGAGCTGAAATTATAGCGAAGTGCGCAGTTTCGTACCTGCTGGAAAAATTCAATGAGATATGGATGCTGCCGCCGGGAAGGCTTCAGCCGCATTTTTGCAAAATGATTGTAGGCAAGTTTTGCGCAGGGGTGGACAGCTACTGTTCCGAGCACTCATTGCCGCCGGTTGTTGAGGATAAGTTCATAAATCCAAGCATATCCCATTTCGCTACAACCTTGATCTGCGCAGCTGTCAGCGGAAGCAAAATGATTTTCATAAAAATGGGAAACGGCTTCGCCGCGCTGGGAACTGCGGATGGCTACCGCCTGTTCTCGCCATCCGAGCTTTCTTCGGGATTGACTAATGACGTAACGCTTGCGCTGGAGCCGGAAAATGACTCCCTGATATTCGAGAGGTACCTCCTGCCCGAGGATGCGCTTTCAGTTGTTATTATGAGCGACGGCGCCGAATACAGCGAAAGGCTCTACATAGACGGAAGGCTTGGCGCAGCCTTCGGCGCATGGGTCAATGAATCCTCCGCAAGCGGAGAAATCCTCAAGGAAGCTGTGGAAGCATTGGCCGAGGAAAACGATAAGGATAAAGACGACGTTTCAGTTGCGGTTCTCATGAAAGCCGATGCGAAGCCGGCCCCAGAGACGCTTGAAGGAAATCCGCTTGAAGGCCGGGAATTGTATCAACGCATGAAGGAGTCGAATTTCAGCGCAAAAGCGGATATGAATCCTCCAAGTCCCGTCAATTCTGAAGGGTCTTTAGATCCTAAAACGTTTTTCAGCCCAAAAGCGGTTTTAAGCTATATGCCCTTTTTAAATCATAAAGCCTCTTCAAATCATAAATCCTTTTTTATCTCTAAAGCCTTTTTCAGTGCGAAAAATAATCTGAGCGATATGGATCCTAAAGGAGATGCTGAATCGCCCCAAGATGCCAAAGCTGATTTTGCCAGGCGAATTTTGGAGAGGATCAAGCTTATTTAGCTTTGTCCGGCCAGCCTGATTTTGGATCCTGATTATACTGCTTTGCATTGGATGGTTCCTGTTTTGATGTCGGATGATACAATTAGTGAGAAATGTGAATATAGTCATTTCGCGCTATTCAATGGATAATCAAGCTCCGAAGAAGCTAATTTTATATGAAAAGCAGTATATTATGGCCAAAGAAAACCAAGTCACATCTTGGCTTTGCTTTGGCCCTTTTATGACGATTCTAAGTCAAACTCCTATTGAACGCACGCTTTCAAAGCGCGACTGATGTCTGCATTTCGCTCTAGTCGCAAAGTCAAATCCAAGAGGCAGCTTCATATGCGACCATGCATAGCTCGCTTTCTCAGGCATTTCATATATATTTATAAAAAAATGTTGCTCTTAATCTGTGTTTGTAGTATACTCATTAGGCTGGCTTAAAATCACAGGTTTATGTGGCTGGCGTCAAATTTCAACGAAAGGGGGTAGCGGAGATGGCATCCATTCACTATAAATTTGCATATGATCATGGTTATGAAGCTAATGGGTACCACCATGCCCTTTTCCGCTTGCGGCCGCGTTGAGATTTGAAGGCTTTTTCAGGAACGGCTGTTTTTTTACGCCAATTATGAATGAGCCGCCAGAAATTTCATACAACGCATCAGGCAGCGCCGCGGTTGCGGCGTGTTAGGCGCGCGTGGAATCCGCATGCCCTTATCTGCCTTTTGCTGCGCCGATGCTCGTCATTGGCATACGTCTTCAAGCAACGCTTGAAGGCGTGAAAAAGCCGCAGATATTCTGCGGCTTTTTTCGCCCTTCGGGAAGATGAAGCTTTCAGAAGCCGCCGTTAAGGCCATGCCACAGAAGGCGCAGTCTATCGCTAAAATCGGTAAAAATGGATGCTTTTGAGAAATCGCGCCCTGTCAGGAGGCTCATTTGATTACTTTTAAAAATTTCTTTAGAATGCTTAAGGGCAATAGGATATATTATATAGGCGCAATCATAATGACAGGACTGTCTGTGTTGATGTCCATGATCCCGCCTTTGATTATAAAGGCGACCGTCGACTCCATCCTGGGGGGCATTCCCCTTGAAGCGCCGGCGTTCGTTAATGATCTTATTGAGGCTGTGGGAGGCATGTCCACGCTCTCGGCAAATATTTGGATATGTTCTCTAGCCATAGTCGCGGTTACGGCGCTTAATGGCGTCGCATCCTATTTCAAGGGCAGATGGACTGCCGTAGGGTCTGAGAATATAGCCAAGACCTTGAAGGATACGCTTTATGATCACCTTCAGCGGCTTCCGTATGACTACCATGTAAAGGCGCAGACGGGAGATTTGATTCAACGATGCACTTCAGATGTGGATACTATCAGGCGCTTCATTGCCGGACAGATGGTGGAGGCCGCAAAGATAGTCTTCATTTTCATCTTTTCGGTTTCCATCATGATATCTATGAATATGAGCCTTACATTTGTAACGATAGCGATAATTCCATTCATATTCATATTCTCTCTCATATTTTTCAAAAAGATTACCGCTTCTTTCAAGCTTGCCGATGTGAAGGAAGGAGAGCTTCAGACCGTGCTTCAGGAGAACTTGAGCGGGGTCAGGGTCGTTCGCGCCTTTGGAAGGCAGCGTTTGGAAGTTGACAAGTTTGAGGAAAAAAACTCTTCTTTTAGGGATCTTTCCATTGCATCCATTGGAAATATGGCTGTTTTCTGGGGAGTTTCGGACTTATTGTGCATGGCTCAGATAGGGCTCGTCCTTCTTTTAGGAATAAGGGACACCCTGGCCGGGGAAATGAGCCTGGGCTCGCTTCTGGTTTTTAATACGTACGCCGCAATGCTTATATATCCGATGAGGCAGCTTGCCAGAATAATAGGAGACATGGGCAGAATGGGCGTTTCTATAGGCAGGGTCTATGAAATCATTAACGAAAAGCTGGAAGAAGACACCCCTGGGGCTGGGGAGCATCCCCTAGACGGAGACATAGTCTTTGAGAATGTAAACTTCTCCTATGAACAGTCTTCTCCTGTTTTGAAAGACCTCTCCTTTGAGGTGAAAGCCGGGGAGACCATCGCCGTTTTGGGGTCGACTGGTTCGGGAAAGTCGTCTCTCATGCACCTGTTTCTGAGGCTCTACGATTATCAGAGCGGAAGCTTGAAGATAGGCGGAGTCGAACTCAGGGACATAAGCAAGCGCTGGCTCAGGGAGAATATCGGGCTTGTTCTTCAGGAACCCTTCCTCTACTCCAAAACTGTAATAGAAAACCTTCGCATGGCTAAGTTTGACGCCGACAATGAAGAAATATTCGACGCCGCCAAGACGGCGGCCGTCCATGATGTGATAAAATCTTTCGAGCACGGCTACGAAACAATTGTCGGAGAAAAGGGCGTAACGCTCTCCGGCGGACAAAAGCAGAGGGTAGCGATAGCCAGGACGCTCATAAAAAACAGCAGCATCCTTATTTTCGACGATTCTTTGAGCGCGGTGGACGCCGAGACCGATTCTCGCATTCGAGCCGCCTTGAGGGAAAGAAGGGCGGGAGTTACAACCTTTATCATTTCTCAGAGGATAAATACGCTTATGGAAGCGGATAGAATCTTTGTGATGGAGCAGGGAAGGCTATCTGATTCCGGCACTCATAAAGAGCTCATCGGAAGAGACGGATTGTATTCCAGAATATGGAACATCCAAAGCCTTGATGAGGAGCTGGAATCCTAAATGCTGAAGCTTTTATGGCTTCTACGCTAACGCGCATGGGAAAGCAGCGATTTTGAAGCTGGATGGCGTACTGATTTGCCTAGTCTGTATTTCTTAAAACCGGCTCGCGTTTGACTGCGCATAGGGAATATTTGCCGCAGTGGCGAGAGCCTGTGCAATATTCGAGTGGAGGTTTTTGCTTGAGCAATTTTGAAGAGCAGGATTATACGAAGCAGCTGGATGTCAGCCTATGGATAAAACTGTTCAATATAATAAAAGCATACAGGAAAGAGCTCTTTCTCCTGATAGCGCTGATGGTGCTTCTAGCGGGAGCGGACGCGGTATTTCCCCTTATGTCCAAGTACGCTATAGACACCTTCATCGTCAAGGGAGACATGGGCGGGTTTGCCTTGTTTGCCGCTGGATACATGGGATTGGTGGTGGTTCAGGCACTTGTGATATACGGCTTTTTAATGAACTCAGGAAATCTTGAATGCAAAGTGGTGCATCAGATACGGAAGGTCGGCTTCAAGAAGCTTCAAGAACTCTCTTTTTCATACTATGACAATACTCCAGTGGGCTGGATTATGTCCAGAATGACCTCCGACGCGCAGAGGATAGGAGACGTCATAGCGTGGAGCTTCACAGACCTTATCTGGGGGCCGGCCATCATCATACTGGTAGCAATCAACATGTTCATACTGGATGCGAAGCTTGCAATCGCCGCCATGCTGGTTTTTCCGCTTCTCGCCCTCGCAAGCTTCCACTTTCAGAGGATAATGCTCAAGAATCACCGCGAGGTCCGAAAGATGAACTCAAAGATAACCGGCGCTTACAATGAAGGCATAAACGGCGCCAGAACAACGAAGACTCTCGTTCGTGAGGACAAGAACTTCGAAGAGTTTGAGAATCTTTCCGGAGGCATGAGAAAAGCCAGCATCAAAGCGGCTACCGTATCCGCCATTTACCTTCCCATTGTCATTTCCCTAGGATCTATAGCGGTCGGCCTGGTATTGTGGCAGGGAGGGGGCCGGGTGCGGCTTAACCTGATAACATACGGAACCTATTCGGTATTCATTGCATATGCAATGCAGATATTCGAGCCGATCCAGCAGATTGCCAGGGTTTTGTCAGAGTTTCAGTCAGCCCAGGCTTCAGCGGAGCGGACTCTCACTTTGCTTGAGACGGAGCCGGATATTGTAGACAGCGAGGAAATCGCCGCTATATACGGCGACAGCGTCAACCCCAAGCCTGAGAACTGGCCGGCGATAAACGGAGATATAACCTTTGAGAATGTAAGCTTCAACTACAAGACCGGGGAGAAGGTTTTGGAGGATTTCAACCTGCATATACAAGCAGGCGAAAAAATAGCTTTGGTCGGCGAAACAGGGGCGGGGAAAAGCACTATAGTAAATCTTATATGCAGGTTTTATGAGCCGTCCAGCGGAAGCATTCTCATAGACGGAGTAGACTACAGGAAGAGGTCTCAGATATGGCTGCAGTCAAATCTGGGGTACGTTTTGCAGTCCCCGCATCTTTTCAGCGGGACGGTTGCCGATAACATAAGATACGCAAAGCTTGACGCTACAGACGAAGAAGTCGAGGCGGCCGCCAGGACGGTTAGCGCCTATGACTTTATAATGGAGCTTGAAAAAGGCTTTGATACTCAAGTGGGAGAGGGCGGAGGGCGATTGTCTTCCGGACAGAAGCAGCTCATTTCCTTTGCGAGGGCCATCATAGCTGATCCGAAGATTTTTGTGCTGGATGAGGCCACATCCTCCATTGACACTGAAACTGAGCGGATGATCCAAAAGGCGGTTGATATAGTGCTAAAGGGCAGAACCAGCTTCATAGTCGCCCACAGGCTCTCAACCATCCGCTCGTGCGACAGGATTCTGGTCATAAGCGAGGGCAGGATAAAAGAATCGGGAAGCCATAGGCAGCTTATGCGCCGAAGAGGAGAATATTTTAATCTTTATACCAACCAGTTCAAAGAAGAGCAGAGCAACAGGCTGCTTCAGGCTGAACCGGAGAAAAAGGCGCTTTGATTCAAGCGGCGCGCCTGGGTTTGACTCTGGACATTCTGATGCGAAGATGAACGCGCCGATTATGGACCTGGATTGAATTGAGGTCGAATGCATTCATTTTGGAGCTTGACTGTCCATTGAGCAGTGCGATTGATATCGGCATTTCGCACTCGTTGCATAACCAATCTAAAATCGGAGCTAATGTCAATCACCCCATAGCTAAAGCTAGGGGCCTGGCAATAAGTCCTGATCGGCTAGCCTAAGCTTCCATCGAGAAGCTACGCTGTCCAAGAATACATAGGTACTCCGGAGCGTTTGCTCCAGCTCCGGATTCTACGGCCTGCGGCTGAACAGTCCTTAGGGGAAGGGATGGTGCTATAAGCATGCAAAACCTTGGAACAGCATTGGCGAAGGGCAGCCTGCCCTAGAAATAGGGGATTATAGCGGAAGGATTGCGCTGCTGTGGTTTGTGTTCTGAACAAGAATGGAAAGCCCCTGATGCCGACAAAGCGCCGCGGGAAAGCAAGGCGCCTGCTCAAGGATGGAATGGCTGAAGTTGCAAGGCTTGAGCCTTCTGCAATCCAATTGCTGTA
>JAISZB010000003.1 GCA_031269465.1 Clostridiales bacterium
GCTGAAGGGAGGAATATCCCCTTTTATCGGTAGAAATGGCGTATATCGCGGAAAACCGCTTGGGCGGCGGGGTGTGCGTCTTTTCGAATATCGTGCCAGCCGTCGCGGAAGCTTGGCAGCCGCAGCATTCATAAAGCGGATGCTTCCGGGTGGAAATCGTATAATGGTGCTTTCCGCCACAGCGCGGGCATGCGAAGCCTTCCGGCCATTTCGGCTCGAAAAGGGCGCTCTCAAGCTTCTTGGGTGGAGAACCTCTGTTGGAACTCTATTCTGTTAAGTTGTGGCTGTAAAGACATTTATTCTGCCTTCTTATTTTTATTTAATGATTTTATTATAAACCATTATTTTCATAAAGTCACGAGAAAAATAAACTGATCAAACTGGAGACTCATTTTGATTTATACATAGGGACAAAATTCATCTTTATGAAGTTTAGCATACCAGCCAACATTGCGTCAAAAGGCGCTTTCACGTGTGATATAAATATATCTCGTTGTTCAAAGAATGTCGCGAATATTCACCTTGCGGGTTCACGCGGCGACGCAGGGGGATCTATACAGGCCGGGCATGGACATGATCTCTTTGAAGCTTTGCGGCAACTTGTCTCTCAAAGCTGGCATTGAAATTCTTTTCTTGCAGAATCTTGCAGCGCATCAGGGGCGTTGGAGGTGATCGCCTTCAAGGCTTGAAGCTGGGCCGTGCCGCAGGTGCACGCCGTTTTGTTGGAGTCGGCTTTGAATGCGGCGCCTGAATGCCAACGGCTCCCATTTTCGACTCCCCAGTGGAGCTCTGTCGACCTTGCAATTTCCTTTTCCGCTATGTCGTCTGAAGAAGACAAAAACTGCCTGAGTGAATATGCAGTTTCGCCGCTTTGACGGACTGTAGCTTCAACCTCCATGCAAATGGATTTCAAACCCGCCCATTTGTCCGAGTTGCAGGAGCGCGAAATGCCGGTTGTCACATAATAGTCCCTTATAATTGTGGATCCGCCTCTTCCCTACGCTAATACAACGAAATATTATTGTCCTGCAAATTTAGCAATGGAGCGGGCATGAATGTTTTATCAATTCATGCCCGCTCCATTGCTTTTTGGGGTGTTGGCTGTTCTTCCTGACATGGATCACTAAATTCATAAATATGTATTTTTATCCGATATGCGACATGCTTTGACCTTAAAAATGGCTATCCCCTGACTTAACTACTCAAAGCTAGTCATTTTAAAGGTTTTTCTCACTATCTTGCAAAATCCTTGATGCGGTGAGAAAAAACACCCATATTTTCTGCCCTTTTCAACTCTGCCTCCACATAGCCCCATACTTGAGGCAGAGCTTTAGCAACTGGCGCCATACGTTCAAGCACTTGTTCTTTGGAGACTTCGTGATGCATCCAAGTGTGCCAGTTTGTGTTGCAGTTGTTGATAAACGGCTGAAGCCTGTCAACGGCCGCCGCATAGAGGGCTTCTGGGGTAAGCATCTGCTCGAATTCTTCCCAAAGAGATTTGAACTCTTCTGCCTGAGAAGACGGAAGAATTGAGAAAAGTTTCTGAGCCGCTTCCCTCTCCCTTATTTCCTTGTCGGCATAGCCATCCTTGTCATAGGCGAAGGTGTCTCCAGCGTATATTTCAACCAGATCATGAATGAGCGCCATCTCGATGGCTCGGTTTGCATTCACTTCAAATGCAACGCAGCCTTTTAGGGTCAGAGCCATCAAAGCTATGTGCCACGAGTGTTCCGCGTCATTTTCTCTCCTTGTGCCGTCTATGACGAGAGTTTGCCTTAGAATTCCTTTCATCTTGTCCACTTCTATTAAAAACTTAATCTGAGCACTGAGCTCTTCATTCACTGAAAGCGCCCCCCCATTCTTATCTCCTTTCCAGCAATATGCTGAACGCATTTTCGAAAGCCGGGAGCATAGCGTCTGGCTTCGGATTTGAATTGCTCGCTTCATGCCTATATTGCAATTGAATGCAGGCTGTCTCCAAGGCGTAGCGTAAAGATCGCCGATTTGACTTCTACAGCATACAAAATTTTGAGACTAAGAGCAAGGTGAGTTTTTGTCATTCATACTGAATGGAGCGATATATAGCTCATGCCATAGGACTGAGGATGTGTTGCTTGGGATCATGCACGAGTAAATATACGAAAATGCGAAAAGAATGCGGTTATCATACTGATAGCTTAGGAGATTCCCTTATTGGAGCTTGATTATACAGCGAGTGCGATTGATATCGGCATTCCGCACTCGCTGTATAATCAAGCTCCAATAAGGGAACATTTGATTAAAATCGGTATAGCGAAAGCGGGCAGCAAGATTCAAAATTGTTGCGTTTCAAGCAGCTCTGCATATTCCAATGAAGCCCGCATATTTTATAGAGTGGGACTGGCTTTACAGCAGTTATATGAATAAGCCAGGTTCAAATTCTGTGCATTGGTGAGCTTTGTCTCAAAATTATACCTATTGCAGTCAAATGCGCCTTAGGCGCATTTGACTGCAATAGGTATAAATATTCAAGATATTTTGGTCTTCTCGTTTAGCCGCTCCAAAATAGGCAGGTATCATATGCGAACAAGCAAAATGCGTATAAATAGCTTATTGCCCCGATCCAGTAAATCATCCCTTGATGGCGCCGATCATCACGCCGGATACGAAATGCTTCTGTATAAAGGGATAAAGTATCAGCACAGGAACGGACGAAACAATGATGAGCGAATATTTCAGCAAATCTGCCAATCCCTGCTTGGCCTGGGCAGCTTCCGGATCCACTACCTGGCTGAAATCTATAGTGTTTGAAATAAGCACTTCGCGCAGGATAATCTGCAGAGGCAGGAGCGATCTGTCGCTTAGATACAAAAAGGCGTTGAAGTAGGCATTCCAATGTCCAACTACATAAAAAAGGGTAATTGTGGCGATGACCGACTTTGAGAGGGGAAGGACGATTCTAAAGAAATAGCCCGCATCGCTGGAGCCATCTATTTGGCTGGCTTGCAGAAGCTCTTCGGGGATGCTGTTTTGAATGAAAGTCCGGGTTATTATCATGTTATATACTGAAATTGCGCCGGGGATGATTAGCGCAAGGCGCGTATTGAGAATATGCAGATTTTTCATCAGCATGTATGAAGGTATAATGCCTCCGCTGAAAATCATCGTAAAGGAAAATAGCATCATAATGGCGTTTCTTCCGCGCAAATCTTTTCTTGAAAGGGGGTATGCGCAGAGGAGGGTCATCGCTACATTTAGAGCCGTACCGAAAAATGTGTAGATCAGGGTGTTCATGTAACCTGTTATAATGCTCTTGTTTCTAAAAACAGCCCTATAGCCTTCCAATCCTATTTCGACGGGCCAAAGTACAACTCGTCCCGCAGCAACTGCTGAGGGAGATGAAAAAGACGCTGAAAGCACAAAGACAAGAGGAAAGAGAATCAATAGAAAAATGAGAGTCAGAATGGCATACACTGACCCGAAGTAAATTTTATCCGCCGCTGAAAGCCGAGGCCGACGAGCGGTTGCCTCCATTTTCGCCACAACCATCCCGCCCTTCTACCATAATCCTTCGCCGACAGTTCTTTTGGCTATTTGATTTACGAATATTATTATGGAAAAATTTATCAAGGAGTTAAACAGGCCAATCGCCGTTGCATAGGAAAAATCCTGGATGCCTGAAGCCAAGCCTACTTTGTAGACATAGGTTGATATCACTTCGCTTGAACGCAAATTCAAGGTGTTTTGCATCAAAAACGCCTTTTCGAAGCCAACATTCATAATCTGGCCTGAGTTCAGTATGAGAAGTATGATAGCCGTAGGTACAATGCCTGGGAAATCGATGTGCAGCACGCGTTGGAAACGGCTGGCCCCATCAATTTGAGCGGCTTCATGAAGCTCTGTGTCTATGCCTGAGAGCGCTGCAAGGTAGATGATGCTGGACCAGCCCACGCTCTGCCATATGCCGGACCACACGTACAGATGCCTGAACGCGTCGGGAAGTCCAATCAAATTCGGCGCGTCCTTGCCTGTCATGGCTGTGTAGGCCACTCCAAAAATGCCGATGCGGGGGTTTATCATCTGCATCAGCATTCCTACCAGCACCACGGTTGATATGAAATACGGCATGTAGGCGACCATCTGGACTGTCTTTTTGTATCTGCGCCGCTGGATGGAATTGAGTGAAAGCGCAAATAAAATAGGTATCGGGAAGCCAGCTAACAAGGCGTATAAAGATACACTGACAGTATTTGTGAGCACTCTTTTGAACATGTAGGAGCTGAAAAATTTTGTAAACTGAGAAAATCCGACCCAAGGGCTGCCCCATATACCCATTCCGAGGGCTGAGGAATATTTTTTGAAGGCGATTTGAAGCCCTGCCATCGGCACATAGGCAAATAGAATCAGATATGCAAGCGGAAGGAGAAGGAAAAGATACAGTTGCCATCTGGAGGTTATGCTCATTATAAACCGACGCCTGATCGATTTTTTTCTCTCAGCGTCAGAATGGCTTTTTGTTGCCTGCGGATTCGAGTCCATTATTTACACTTCCTTTTTAAAAAGCGGGGAGAGATCCCCGCTTTTCTGTTTCCTTCACAAAACCAAAGCTTTTTGCGGTGAAGCATGCTATTGCACGTTGGTGTATCTCCCGTATGCTTTTTGAGCCGTTTCCAGATATGCTTGAAGCCCTATGTTATCCAATTCCTTAACATAATTGTCCCATTCGGAAAATGGCATGTCGCCTGTGATGAAGCGGACTGTGCTCTCATCAATGAAGGTTTTCAGGGTGGTGGCGATCTCGTTGATGGAGTCGCTTTCTTCAGGCGTGTATATCAGCTTGAGGACGATTTTATCCGGCGCCTTGCCGATGTAATCAGGTACGGCTTGCGCTGTCATGTACTGGGAGTCATATGGGTCTCCGCCCCATGTCATTCCGCCTATCCCGTATTTGTAAGGGCGTATTGCCGCATTCTGATCGCCCCACTCCGCGTTCTGCGGCTGTCCCCAATGGTTGTTTATTACATGGATGGTGGCAGGTATTCCCATGTCCTCGTACAAACCTTTGCCTTTATCTTCTTCAGTCGCCCAAATCCAGTCTTTCTCAAACTCTCCGAAGCGGGAGTTGACTGATAATTCAGCATCGCACATAAGATCCAAGATTCTGAAGCAAAGCTCTGGATTTGCAACGTCCTTTGTGACAACGACCATATGGTTTCCGCCCTGGTATGTTCTAGAGGACCATGATACGCCTTTAGGGCCGGTCAGTGGAGGAATGTGCGTCATATCCTGCTTGCGAAGGCTGTCCGTCTGATAGATGCTCATGCTTCCGTTGGTCAGACCGCCTGTAATCTGCGCGTCTTCGTTTTCAATCACTTGCTGCAGCTGCGCTCTGTCCTGCGTGAAGCTGAGCGGCGAAATCAAGCCTTCAGAATACAACTTGTTTATGTACTCCAAACCTTCACGCCATTCGTCCTTGGCAGCTCCCATGGAGACGCCGCCGTCGCTTTCTGCTAGAAGGTAATTCTGAGCATCGTTCTTATAGACGAATGCATTCAAGATGAAATCCTGCGGCTGGCCGCACCACCCGTTTATGTAGCCGATAAAGGGAATTTCATCTGCTGCGCCATTCCCATTGGGATCTTTCTCTTTAAACGCTTTCAGTACATTGTAGAAATCGTCTGTGGTCTTCGGCATAGAAAGGCCGAGTGTTTCCAGCCATGTTTTGTTGATCCAGGCCCGGTGATCCCATTCATTTCCAAGTTCAGGATTATAAAGGGGCAAGGTATATATGTTTCCGTCTGCCATGACGAAATTGTTCATCAAACCCTCGAGTTCGTGCTCCTCAATTGCTTGTTTCAGATAGTAGGAAGAGTTCTCAATGTAGTCGTTCAGCGGAAGAAAAAATCCCTGAGAGCCGAAGGTATATACCTGAAGATCGCTTAAATATGGCACCGACATGAGATCGGGAAGCTTTTCGCCGCTTGCGGTCATGACTGAGAGCTTTTGAATCCAATCTACTGCGGGCAGAAACTCGATTTGGAGGTCGACTCCCGATTTTTCCTCCAGCAAGGCGGTGTAGTGGTTTGTTTCGTAGTCTTCAATATTGCTGCTGACGGGAAGCATGTATCTGACGGAAACAGGCTCCTTGACTAGAGGCAGCACTCCCAGGTCGTTCAAAATGCCTCCATCTTCAATTGCGGCGGCCGGTTCCTGCGCGGCAGACTGTGCCGTGGTTGCCGCAGAAGTGGAGCCGGAAGAGGCTGTTGGAGCTGAACTGCCTCCTGAGCAGGATGAAAGCGCTAAAGCTATCGCAATAATGAGTGAAGAGAAACTGACAGATCTCTTTTTCCAGTCGTTCATACCTAAATTCCCTCCTGTTTTTTGATATTAAGGCAAATGCTTAGCATTGTGCAAATGCGCTATGCTATCATCTGAAAGATAACATCCTTTAGTTAAAATATCAATTGTAAAGATGAATTCTTATTGGATAAGAGGGAATTTTAGCTATTGAAATTTCGGAATGAGATGGAAAATTCGGAGCAAAAGCTGATCCGAATTTTCCATAGGCGATTTCACGATTGTCAATAGGAGTGATCAAGGGATTAATTGGAGGCATTGATTATAAAATCTACATCCTGCTTAAAAACATGCTTACTGCGGATTTTCCGCAGATATGGCTCGCGCGCTTCTCCAAACTCCTGGAGAAGTGTTGTAGACGCGCTTGAAAGCTTTGTAAAATGTGTTTGATGAATTGAATCCCACTTGCTGATATATGGAGCTTATCACTATGCTTGAATTCTCCAGCAGATTTTCCGCCTCTTTCAGGCGAATGCCCTCCAAATACTCTCCGAAGCTTTTGCTTGTTTGCGCCCTGAACAGATTGAAGACGTATTTTTCTGAAACGGAGAACGCATCCGCCACGCTTGCCGCGCAGAGGAGGGGATCCTTGAAGCTTTGATTGACATATTCCACCATGCTGTCCTTGAACTTCGAAATTTTCTTTTCTTGGATGGTTTTCTGGCAAGCCGCAAGATCAAGGGCTGCTTGCTTCATTTTAATCAAAGATGCGCTTATAGAGTCTGCGTCATTGTATGCGGGGATTGCCAGATCGCTTTTTAGGGCTGCAGCTGAACAGCATATGGCGTTTCGTATGGCAAAAATGATCTGGCTCTTTTCCTGGCCTGAAATCCCCCCCATATTAGACATTCGACAACTCAGCTTCTCAAAAAGAGCTTCAACTCTTTCAGCGTCAGCCAGCAAAATCAAATCATTCAGTTGCTGGGCAGATGCCAGATCAAATGTGCTGGTTGCGCGAATTTCGGTGCTTCCGGAAAAAATGGCGAATCCAGTGTTGTCAGCTGCGCTTGCGGCCTCTTTTGCTTGACTGAAGCAACGAGGGATATGATCTAGATTGGCGCAGGCAAGAGATGAGCCAAATCTCACATCAATTCCCGCAGAGCTTTGCAGTTCAGAGCGAAGAAGCAAAAATTCGGAGCGTATGCGCATCTCGTCACGCGCTTCCTCCTCAGTCAGATTGAGAATCAAAGCGCAGATCTCCGTTCCTATGTGGTGCGTGGCATAACTGCGCCCCTGCATCCGCTTCTGCAGAGCCTCGTCCAGAGCCATGCTCATAAGCGCTCTCTCTTCAACTTGAGTGGCTGAGTCATCCTGGGCAGTCATGCATGCAACGATGAAAAAAGGCTCAGTCATTTGATTGTAGCGCAGGAAGGATTCTATATCGTTGCCGTCGCAAAGCCTGCCGCTGAGTATTTTTTCAGTCAGGCTGATCTTGATGCCTTCGCGCAAGGATCTCAGTTGCTTTTCGTGTTGCTTTCCATTTAAGTCCAGCTGCACTATTGAGTCTCTGATATAGTCGAACGTATTAGAAGTCTTTTCAAAAGGAGAATGCAGATCATTGACGGTTCTTATAAGCTCGCTGATGGGGCGGGTCTGCCTGAAAGAGAAAAAAAGAGCGAGTAGAAGACCCAAGAGAAGGAAGCCGAATACGGTAATGAGCAAAGATCGGGTAACTTCAGAAATTCTGTCTGTGTAGACGCTTATTGGAATGCCTGCAATTACCGACAAGCCAAGCTGTGAATCGGATGTCTTCAAAAAAGTGGTGTTCTCCCCTCCCCTTGTCAACTGGCTGATTCCAGTTGAGATTTCGGAGGGATTCAGGTCTTCGTTGATGTTGTATCGGTAAAGGACATCCCCTGAGTCTCTTACTATATACAAAAAGCCGCCTTCTAGGATCGCTTCTGCCGCCAGAGCCTTTACCAGAGCCTTCGCGTCAAAAAGGACGAGCATTGCGCTGTCGCTTACAGTGTAATTCTCCAGAGGAAGAGAAATAATCAGCGGAATGACTTCCGCCTCAACAAAGGGCATGCTAATGGCTTCCCTGTGATAGACCACAAGGCTTTCTCTGAATGAAATCTGTTCTTTATTTCCAAAAAGCATGCTTAACCACTCATCATAACTTAAAGATGGAGTTTGCAAATAGTTTTTGTTGAGGTTATGCATATCTGTAAATATTTTTGAGCGCGATATGACGAGGTTGTTGTATTTAAAGGCAAAGTAGCTTCCAAATATCAAGTCTGACGGGAAGCCGGTATTGATGAAAAGCTTCTTGGCCCGCAAAACGCCTGATATTTGATCTGGAGGTATATTTTCCTGAGCTCTGGCGATTTTTATGAAGTCGTCATTGCGCCTTAAGAAAATGGCGGTGGAGTGCTGGTTCAGGATCTCTTTTTCAAGAAGGGCGCACCCCTTTTGAACGGCAGAGAAGCTTTCCTTGACTATGCTCTCCTTTACGCTTGATAAAGTGGCGCTGTAAAGCGACCATAGAGGAGACGCCATGACCAGTACAAGGATAAGGTATGTGCCGAAAAACTGTACAAAGGTTTTCTTGTGAATTTTACGCATCCATGAGATTGGCGACTTAAATGAAGAAATGAAGCTATTAAGCTTAAATGAGGTACTCATAAACATCACCCCTCGCAGCATAACACCATTGAGGAAAAAATAATGCCAAAAAAAAGCTTGGATCCATATGAATAGTATAGCATGTTATATATTCAAAAACAATGAAGGAATTTATTTCCTCCCTGCTAGGCCTCATCAATTATGCATGAAAACATAAATGGCGCCCGGCTAGCCAGGCGCCATTTGCATGCGAGAAAATCAGAGATGAATTTACGCCATAGTTTCAAGCATGTCGGGAGTCAGTTCATAAAGGCAGCTTTCGCGGTTCTTATATCGTTTGTATTCCTCCAGCATATACAGCGCCATGCGCTCGGGCTCCCTCCCCACGCTTCCGGCAATGTGAGGGGTAATGACGCAGTTGTCCAAAGAATAGAGGGGATTGCCGGCTTCTGGCGGCTCGGGCCATGAAACATCCAAAAGAGCCGTCAAATCAGGCCTTTCTTTTAGGATGCGAACCAAATCCGGCTCCGATACTTGAGCCCCGCGTCCGGTATTTATGAAAGACGCCTGCGGAATCATCCTAGAAAACAGATCATAGTTAAGTATTCCTACTGTCTGAGGGTTGTTGGCCATGTGATTGGACACTGCCAGGCAAGTGGAGAATATTTCTTCAAGGGAGGCTTTCTGGGCGCCCAATTGCGCCATGCGGGACTCTGAAACAAATGGATCGAAGGCAAGTACATGCAGATCATGCATCTTCAAGTAGCTTATGACCTTGCGTCCGATTGCCCCGGCTCCGAGAATTCCAACTTTGCTTTTATAGTTGCCGGCGATGAGCCGCTTTTCGCTGCTCGCTTTGGCATACGCCTCCTTAGACTTTATGCGGAAGCTGAAGAACTTCTTGTTTGCAAGCAATATCTGCGCAAGAGTGAATTCAGCTACGGGGACTCCATTTGCAGCCCATGCGCTGAATACCCTCACCCCGTTTTGAAGAAACGGGCGGGCAAAGTACTGCACAGATCCAGCGGCGTAGAAAACAGCTTTAAGATTTGGAAGGAAGGAGTCTATCTCTTCCTTTGACAAATCAGGGATTCCCCATGTGGAAAAGATGATTTCAGCATTTGAGAGGACTCCCTTCATCTTTGAAAATTCATCTCTGCCCTTAACCAATATTGGTTTGACGCAGGATTCTCTTTCAAGCGCATTTTGTATGTCTTCGGAGTAGATCCAGTTTATGCGGTCAGTTTCTCCAAGAAAAATAATGCCGCCGGAACCTGTTCCCATTGTTTTCCTCCAAAATAAGCATAATTAAATATATTTATATTCATTATACGCTTGGACATATATAATTGCAATCACATTAGAATGTTTGCTGATGGGCATTTTAAAGCAGTTATTTTTTAGGTTGGCATTCTTATACTTTGCAGGAGCATTTGCGAATAAGCGTTATGATTAAGCAACTGTTTATTAACCTCTTTATCAACCTTGGCAAACCTTAAAATACAGTCGGAATTACAGCAGATCTTAGGAAGCTAAAGCAGGTTTGGATGGTTTCGCTGAAAGAATCTTACAAATGCATAATTAAGAGGCTGATTATCAAATTGACAATCAGTCTCTTAAATATTAGGCCTTTTTCGCCTTGGAGCTAAATCTATAAAGCATCGCCGCTACCTCGGCTCTTTCCGCATTTGCTTTCGGATCCGCAATATTGCCAGGCTTTCCGCTAATTACTCCTATCCCCCTCATTGCATACACTGCTTCTCTAGCGTAGTCGTCGATGTCAGAGTCATCCGAGAAATAAGCCGGGTCGGATTTTTTCTCTATTTCTATATTCAGGCTCCCAGCGAAGTTATAAAGAAGCAGCGCCAAGTTCTGGCGGGTGATATTGCTATCAGGCGCAAACAAGCCTCCTCCTATTCCTTCGGCGATGCCCATTGACTTCGCCCATGCGGCAAACGGCATGCAGTAATTATCTGCGGCTACGTCGCTGAAGCGGCTTGAAGAATACTTGCTCGAATCAACGTTTGCGTATCTGCCGAGCACTGTTACAGCCATGCCTCTTGTCATGGGCAGCTGCGGAGCGAACATGTCCTTACTTACGCCGGCAAACAGCCCGGATGATACTGCCCACGACACATCTTTCCAGTACCACGCTGATTCAGAGACATCCTTAAAAGGATTCACCCAGATTTCCTCGACGGCAGACAAAGGGACGGGATCAGGGGTGCTGAGCGTCCAGGGCGCCTCATTGGCTGTTTGAGTCGGGTCGTTGCTCGAATTCACCGCCTTGCCTGAAGAGTCTATGGATGTTCCGCTGGGATAAGTTAGATTTCCGGTTTTAGGATCTATTCTCGTGCCTTTAGGCACGTAAATAGTCTTGTCGTCTGGCGTTCCAAGAACGGCGTCAAGCCCTGGAATCGTTACATAGCCGCCGTTGGGGATGCTGGCGGCTCCCGTCTCCGGATGTATTGTCGCGCCGTCAGGAACTATAAATGAAGGGCCGCCAGGCATGGTTATTTCGCCGCCTTCAGGAAGGATGATTTTGCCGTCGTCTCCGACGTAAGCGCTTGAAGGGACATCAACCGCCGTGACCGCTACGCTTGCTTGCAGATTCACTGATTCGTAATTTTCTTCATCGATCGGGGTGAAAACTGCAGTGAAGTATCTATTGCCCGCTTTATCAAGCATTTGAGAGCCATTCAGCCACGAAAACCCCTTGAATAGGGTTAAACTGACGCTAGAGAGCGGTTTTCCAAGCTTGCCTATCAAACCGGATGGAGGAGAGCATTCCGGCGCGGCTTTATTCACAATCAAACTGATTGATGATGTGAGCGGTACGCCGCTATAATCATAATTCACCGCGTCGTAGGGGAAGAATGCAACATTATACCCGATATTTCCCGCAACAGGAACTTCATCGCCGTTTGACCATGCGAAAGAGCCGTTGCCGCTTCCACCCTCAAGCGGTATGTCAGCCAGTACCTGATCTGGAGAGTAAGTCACCGAGCTTGCTGACGGGAAAATGATTTTTTGAGGGACTGCTTTAAAAATTTCGAAGTCTTCCGTTTTCCTGCCCTTATAGTTTCTCCTGCCCGCAAGCGTGATGCCGCCTCCGCTTGCCACGGAAATGTTTTCGCCCCACTCTACCGCATAGTCGTCTTCTGTAATTTCTATATTTCCATCTGATACTTTGAAGTCAGGCTTAAGCTGGCTGCCTGTATATACAGGGCTTTCAGAAATGCTTAAGTCTGCCTTTCCTATATCGCGCGGGCTTACTCTTACCTCAAGAGCGGCTGAAGCTTGATTGTAATTTGCGTCGGCTGCTTTTTCAATCGCAATCACCGCAGTTCCCGCGCCTGCAATAGAAGCATGGCCATTGGCCAAAACAGCTAGGATTGAATTATCTGAAGATGAGAACTCTACAGCGCCTGCGCCGTCTCCGCCGGTTATGGAAAGTGAAAAATCCCCGTCGCCGTATGAAGGGCTTTCCGGCACGCCAGCGATGGCAAGCGCGTTTTGCTCGGCTTTAGCTATGTCGTAGTCGTATATGCTTGCAACGCTGCCCTCGTGGTTGCCGTCTCCGCTGTACGCTGCTGCAAAGATGTGAGATTCGGCGTAAGGCATCGCTTCGATTTCGGCCGTCCCGCCAACAAGAGCCGCCGGATCTCCGATGACAGCTCCATTGTCCGTGAATATGACTTCACCCGCAGGGTTGAACCCTCCGAAAATCGTCAGACTAAGCGTAACGCTGTCGCCATAGACTGCGCTTTCTGAAGGCCCTGCGGTGAGATTTGCAATCGTAGGCGCTTTGTCAACGGCAACACATACATCTTTCACGGTCTCGGCTATATCTTCATAGTTGCTGTTCGTCTGCGTAAATGAAACGCTGTAATATCCGCCTGGCGCATCTGGAATGATACTGCCTTCCGTCCAAGCGAATGAGCCGCAGTCATTAGACCCGGGCGCCAGAATGCTCTCTGAGAGCCTCGAGCCGTAAGTCAATTTCGTCGCCTCAGGCCACAAAATATCCGGAGCGTCTGCCTTTGCAATAGATGCCTCAACAATGGTATTATCGGACAAAACGTAGTTGGCGGACGCAGAGCCGACAAGTCGAAATGGGCCAGTTAGTGAGAGATTTCCTAAGGATCCTGCATTTGCGCTATGGAGCTTGCCAGCTGCTTCAGTTTTATCCAATGCAAGATTTTCTCCGTCGACATTTCCTTCCAAAACAGCATTGTCTGCATTGATTTCTTCTGACGTGAACAAATTGCTTCCATCGTACTTTTTTGTTGCTGTAATGCCTGTGGCGATAACATTTTTCGGCGCTATTTCATAGCTTCCCAATAAAATTCCATATTTTTTCAAATAATTTTCGCCCTCTTCCACATCTGCTGTGACTGCATATGTTCCTGCAAGTACGGGGGCTTTTATGGATTTTTGATAGTCCGTTCCGTCTATTCCTTCATAAAATATGGTAACTTTACCCATGCCTTCTGACGCTGCCTTTGCCATTGCTCCCTGGGGGTTTCCATTGTAGATTTTTCCGCCTGCTTCATAATCGAAATCTCCTCTTGAGGGAGTCCCTTTTACAATCCTAAAAGCCTTCTCCGCCGCAAATGCATCTGAGTAATGCTTTCCCGTGCTTCTGACAGTAACAGACGCCGTCCCGACGGCTTCGTTTCCAGAAAATGAAATCGAGTAATCCGAGTCTGGAACCATATTGCCCAGAGTATCCTTGACGACAATCTCAGGCTCTGAAATCTTGCCGCTATATGCTTGATCAGCAATTTCATTTATTGTGAAGCCTCCTTCTGTTTGCTGCACTACTGAAAGGCTTGCGCCCCAATTGTCATTATTCCAGTAGCCATACTGGCCATTCCCGCGAATGGCGTAAGTTCCAAGGTCGAACGCGCACGATATGCTGCGGGTAATCCCTCCCATATTATTTCCAATATTCACCCAAAACAGGCTGTAAGTCGGCAGTCCGGATGACGCGCCGTCTGCATATACTGTATAGACGCATACAGCAGTCGACGCGTTGCGACCGATAAAGAAAGTCGCAGTTTCGCCGTATGCGACAACGGCTGGAGTTACGCTGTTGTCCGCCGCCAATGCAGTACGGCGGCCTGTTGACAAGCCTGCCGCTGTTGCAAGGGCAAGCAATGTGATTCTTCGCGCGATTTTCATTCTCCGCCTCCCGAGTACTTTGTACGCTTCAAGCCGCACGCATGCGATGGCTGCGCACATATTGACTGAGATTTTATTATCCCCCAAAAACGAAAAATGCAATCAACAGGTGATTTTAAAATAGACTTTTTTCACCGATCAGCTTGACGCAACGATTTTATGATACGAATAATTAATTTAAGCGATATTATGCCGATTTTTATCACATGCTCCTTTTTTGAGCCTGATTATCCATTAAAGCCTGTATAATCAAGCATTTGACTGCGCAACGGTATATACTGATTCGCATTCTATGCACTGTCAAGCTCAAAATAGGCTCTTTCATATGCAAATCAAACTCCCATCCCTTATCCCTCCTGCATATATGGCTATCCTATCCTATTTTTCGCATCTCCATCTTAATTCACGCCTTATGCGAATGCGCATTATGTTAGCCATTGATTTTTCAGATTGTTTATGCTGATTTTCATAGAAAATTACTTTTTTTAGGAGCTTCGCTGTAAAATGTTCATTGGAGCTTAAAATAGCTTTTTTGCCATATGGCGACAATACTCCCCCGCCTAAAGAGGCGGGATATTCTCGCGCCATGCGCCTATTGGCGCAGGCATTCCACAAGCCAGCCCCGTGCGTTCCACAGCTTCTTGCTTTTATTTTCAGGCTGCCTGAAGCATGCGCAAAGCTTCGCTTTTGATGGTTATGGCTACAGGCTGATTATAGTTCAGCGGAATCATTCTTGCCTGCCGATTGTGATTCTGCAAAAAAGCGCATTCGCCCAAAATATGAAGGCCTTGCCGATTCATCGCGACGCCTAAAGAGGTGGGCGACTTCTCGGCAATTGTGGTTAGAATGAATCAGAACTAGGCTCATAGCCTGTAGCTTTCACTAACTTCTGCCCTTGGAGAGACAGAATCCATTCGATGAGCCTTCCTGCGTTTTCCGCGCGTTCACTTTCTTCATCAACTTTGATCCTGACAGAGTAAAAGAAGTCTGCCAGAGGATAAGAGCCGTCGGCTATATTCTTGCTTGCAGGGTCAACGCCTTGAATCGAAAGCAATTTTACATCGCCGCCTCCTATAATCCCGTTGATGTATACCGATTTGCAGTCAAATGCACCTACTGATTTGCAGTTCAAAATTCAACGCCAAAGTTGGAACGTTTGAGTGCTAATGAGTTAGTGCAATGATGTTCAAGGGTTTGACCTCGGAAGGAGTGTGGTTTGCCAATGGTCTTATCTTTTTATTATAAATTGCGGTATCAAATGAAACAGATGTCATAGAGATGTTCTTACTCTCCCCAAGCTTGCGGAAGTAGATGGAGAAGGTGCCTCCACCCGTCCACAAGCCCGCCTTGGCGTAAAGCGGCGCGGGTATGCCGCCCCCGCCGCTCGTCCCTTTTTCACTAAGCGGCTCAGAAGCCCGCTGCGGCGCTCTTTGAACCTCTTCTCGAAGCTTGAGCGGTGATGGCAAAAATAGAAGGCGCGTTCCACGGCGTCCCCGGCCGACTCGCCGAAACCTCCGGCAACCTGTCCAGCCGCCGCGATCTGGCTGCGCGCCGCCCTATCGACTGTCGCCGGTACGGCCGCCTTGTCCGATTTCCCGCTGGCGGCCGAGCCGTTCTCTCAATGGCCGAACTCCCCGCAGGCATCCGCGGCCTTCGGGCGCCCTTCCATGCCCGTCCCCGGCATTCTCTCCCCCTGGCTGGCTTTCTTGCTATTGGGCTATCTGAAAATAGGCGGATGCCTGGACTTCATTGAACATTCTGAAGAAAAGTTGAGGGACAGGCGGCCGCCTGACGCCGCGGCGGTAAGGGCGAAGCTGGAGGGAGAGCCCGCCCTTTGCGCCAAGGCGCCCTGCAACTGCATGGATTTGGGGCTTATGCCGATTAAGGGCATTGATTTGGCGCTGAAGGCCCGGCGCAATATATACATTAAGAGCGGCAAAGTGTTTTAATGAAAGGCAGAAGATTTATTTAAGATAAATTTAAGGTTGATAGGCTACTATATTGCCATGGGAGGCATGGCTGAGAGAAAATTCTCTTGGTTGTAGATGAAGAGCGCTTGATAGAAGCCTTTAAGCAGGTGATTATTAGCAGTCGGCAGCTGCAGAGCCGATTTGGTGCTAGACAGAGTTTTCTAAACTCAGCGTCAGGCAAATAAGACATTATGCTTAGTTAAGAGCGTGGATTCAAGTATACGCGAAAGCCTGCTGTGTTTAAAGCATCCCATCAGATTGAGAGCCAGTTGCTTTTAGTGAATATGCTCATTCTCTCAGCTGTTTATGGCTGTGTCATTCGATCATCTATGCAATCGCATATTCAAGGGTCAGAAGCGGAACAGAAAAAAACAAGCAGGCCTTTTTCGGTCTGGGGGATAGGCGCGCTGTTCGGATCTTCCGTTTGGGTCGATTGAAATGATACTTTTTTGACGCTTGATTATCCATTGAGACGCTTTTTAAAAAGCGACCAAAATGTAATTCCCTATGAAAATCAGTATGCCATCAAGCGAAATTGGGAGAACTTCTTTCATATTTTCGCGCCCCATTATACCGGCTGCAGTTAAATGAGCCTATTTTGGGGCTTGTTCATCCGCTTGCAATGTGCTAAGTGATGATATCAATCGCACCCGTCTGCATGATCAAGCTCCAAAACAGGAGCTTTCATATGCAAATCAGTATGGCGCAGGCGCAGGAAATATGCTGCGGCTTTTCGGCGCCTTGCCTAGCGGATGGATATGCCGAGGCGCATTGGAAAGCCTAGATTTTGAGGCAGGATTAGGATGCATTATATTATATTCCAGCATTAAGCCAGCGCTTTCTAAGTCAGGCTTGCGGTGCATGCCGGCATGAAAGAAAGGAGACTGAAATGACAGCAAGGCGAGAATTCAAGCATAGCTTGAACTATTTAGATTACCTTAGCCTCAGGAGCAGGCTGGCCGCGACTTTGCAGAGGGATCAAAATGCGGATGAAAATGGAGAGTACAAGGTAAGAAGCCTTTATTTCGACACGCCAAGAGATCAAGCTCTTCGGGAGAAGATAGACGGGGTGGATCGCCGGGAGAAATTTAGAATAAGGCGGTACAATTCAGAAAAAGACATTTTGAATTTGGAGAAGAAATGCAAAGCGCATGGACTTTGCTCCAAAAAGTCTGAATTGATATCTAGAAGCGAACTGACGAGCATTCAAGAAGGGGACATCAATTGGATGGCCCATGACAAGCGCCCGCTTGTAGCTGATCTTCACGCAAACATGGTCTCTCGGATGCTTCGGCCAAAGGTGATAGTGGAGTACATTCGCGAGCCTTTTATCTATAAAGCGGGCAATATAAGAATCACCTTCGACAAGAAAATCCGAACTGGAGTTTTTTCTACAGACTTTCTAAATGACTCGCTTGCGACTGTACCTGTCGGCGATGACATCATCTTGCTTGAGGTCAAGTATGATGAGTTTATCCCTGATTTCATTCAAGATTTGCTGCAGACGCCCAACAGGCGCGCAGCCGCATTTTCGAAATATGCGATGAGCCGCATCTACGGCTAAAAGAGCTTATCAGCAATAAGCGGCAAAATTATGGTTTCATTTAAACCGCTGGCGATTCTTAACAACCCTTTCGCTGCTTTCGGATAAGCCTTAAGAGAGGAGACCACTTATGACATTCAATGACATCTTCAAATCCAATTTTCTTGAAAACGTTGCGAGCGTTTCCATTTTTGACATGGTTCTGGCGCTTGGACTGGCATTTGGCCTTGGAGTTTTCATTTTTTTCGTGTACCAAAAGACTTTTTCAGGCGTGATGTACTCTTCCAGCTTCGGCGTGACTCTTATTGCGCTCGCTATGATTTCTACGCTTGTCATCCTTGCTGTTACAAGCAATGTTGTTCTGTCTCTAGGCATGGTTGGAGCGCTTTCGATTGTGCGTTTCAGAACTGCAATTAAGGAGCCTCTTGACATAGCGTTTCTGTTTTGGTCGATAGCGGTGGGCATAGTGCTCGCGGCAGGCATGATACCCCTGGCTGTCTTCGGCAGCGTATTAGTCGGAGTAGTTCTTCTTTTATTCGTAAATAGAAAATCACGCGACAATCCGTATATGGTTGTGATCAACTGCTCAAATGACTCCGCTGAGACGGAAGCTTGCGAAAGCCTAAAGGAGCATGTGAAAAAGAGCGTGATAAAAAGCAAGACCGTCAGTGCGAACGGCATTGAGCTTCATTATGAAGTCCGGCTTAAATCGGAGGATACATCTTTCATAAACGCCCTGACTAAAAAAGAAGGGGTTCAAAACGCCGTTCTGGTCAGCTACAACGGCGACTACCTTGGATAGGGGGCTGTTTTATGTCCAAGAATAAGCATACTTCAGCCGCATGCGCCATCATATCAATTGCCTCTGTGATTGTCGGAATTTTGTTTGCTATGGGAAATAAGCTGGGCATTGCATCAGTTCATGCGCAAATGCCTTACGAAGCCAGCCTGTTTTCAACAGACGTCGTCCATAAGCTGGATATTGCAGTCAATGAGCAGGATTGGGAAAAAATGATTGAAGGAGCGCAAGAGGAATACATCAGTTGCAATATTGTAATCGATGGCGTTTCTGTCAGCAATGTCGGCATACGCCCTAAAGGGAATTCTTCGCTTTCAACCATAATGAGATCCACCTCAGACAGATACAGCTTCAAAATAGAGTTTGACCACTATGAGGACGGGAAAAGCTACTTAGGCCTTGACAAGCTTGCTCTTAACAACATCGCGCAAGACAACACATACATGAAGGACTATGTCAGCTACCAAATGATGAATGCATTCGGCGCTGACGCTCCGCTTTCCAGCTTCATTTACATTGCTGTAAACGGAGAGGATTGGGGTTTGTACCTTGCGGTTGAAGGCATTGAGGAGTCGTTTGCGCAGCGGGTGTATGGCAAGGACTTCGGGCAGATATACAAGCCTGATTCGATGGATATGAATGATCGGGGCGGCGATGGGGAAAACCAGCTTCCAGGTGGGCAATTCGGCGGACAGATGCGCAACTGGGAATATATGGCGCAACGTGGAGGAAACGCATATGGATGGTTGCCCGGACAGGGAAATATCACTCAAGGTGAAGGCGGACAGGCGCCCGTGCAGGGAGGATTTCCGCAAGGCGGCGAAGAAGCGCCTTCGCGCGAAACAATGCCGCAGGGTGAAAACAGTCAGTTCCCAGATCCTGCAAATATGCAGCAGTGGGGCGGTAGCGCCGCTCGCGGAGGCATGGGAGGCAACAACGCGACTGCGCTTGTATATATTGACGATGAGATAGAAAGCTATGCATCAATTTTTGACAATGCCGTCACTGACGCATCGGAAGCGGATGAAAAGCGTCTGATCGCTTCCTTGAAAGCTTTGAGCGAAGGTGTGAATATCGAGCAGACAGTGGATGTAGAAGAGGTTATGAGGTACTTCGTAGTTCATAACTTTGTCTTGAATTTTGACTCTTATACCAGCAATATGACGCATAATTACTATCTTAGAGAAAAAGACGGGCGGCTGTCCATGATTGCCTGGGATTACAACTTAGCATTTGGAGGGTTCGGCGGAATGGGCATGGGAGGCAGAGGCGCAGAAAGCTCAACAACGTCCTTGGTGAATTACCCCATTGACTCCCCTCTTTCCGGAACCGCGGCGGAAAGCCGCCCGATGATTGGATGGATCCTATCTGATGAAAATTATCTGGGAGAATACAATGCTCTGTTTTTCGAATTCATAAGCGGCTATTTCGACAGCGGCGAATTTGAGAAGATGTATGATAATGCTATCAAGCTTATTTCTCCCTATGTTGAAATCGATCCTACATCATTTTGCAATTACGAGGATTTTGTTGCGGGCCAGGAAGCGCTTCGCGAATTCTGCCTGCTCCGCGCAAAGAGCGTTAAAGGCCAGCTTGAAGGAACTATCGAGGCGACTGTCGAAGGTCAGGAAGCAAGTGAAAATGCCGGTTTCGTGGATGCTTCTCACATAGATTCATCAAGCATGGGTTCCAACAGCAACGGATTCGATCGCGCGCGTGGATCGCGTGGTTTTCAAAGGCAAGATAGCTGGGACATCTGGAACGCGCCGCCGCTTGGAGACGTCGCTCCAGAAGGCTCGGTCAGTGCTGGTCAGCGAGCCTCCGCTTACGATTACACCCCTTCTGGCGATAATTATCCGATTAATCAAAATGGATTAAACCAAAACGGATTCAATCAAAACGGGTTCAATCAAAATGAGTTCAATCAGAATGCAGCTAATAGATTCAGATCTGATTATATTTCAGAGAGCCAGGCTAATTCAAATCTTGGCGAAGTCGCTGTCGCGGTTTCGCTTTCACTGGCGGTGATGATAGGAGGCTTGATTTTCGCTAAAAAGTTCAAGGCCAGAACAAGACAAGTAATATGATTTCGTACTAAAGCTCCTATTTTGGCGATTGGCAAATAGGCGCATTTGACTGCAAATCGGCATATGGAGCATCCAATCAGGAAAAACGCATGGAATCCGCCGCGGGGAAACAGCGGATTCCTTTCTTTAAAGGCCAGGCTTTTCTGGACGAGGATCAATTGACATGGGTCTGGGGTTTCGGGTAGAATAATCTAAGATATACTGATTGCATAGGAAAGTTCCGATATTGGTGCATTTAACTGCGCATCGGTACATCTTTAAACAACAGCATTAACTTTGGGAAGGAGAGAGCATGGCTTAACTAAAAGCCTTAATGCATGCTTAAAGATGCAAATATGAGTCTCTTGATAATCATAACCGGATCTCCCGCTACCGGAAAAACCGCCTTTGCGCAAAGGCTGTCAAAGGAATTGGAAGTGCCGGCATTTTGCAAAGACTTTATTAAGATATCATTAGCGGAGAATATACCCATTTCTAATCAGGAAGAGAGCACCAGGCTATCCAAGGCAACTGTGAGCGTTATGATTAATATTGCTCAAACCCTTTTGTCTGTTGGCTCTTCACTCATTTTGGAAGCTAATTTCAGGCCTTATGAAGGTGAATGGATTGATGCTCTCCTGAAAAAATACAACAGACCCTGCCTGACCTACTTATTCGGAGGAGAAAAGAAGTCGCTCGCAAAACGTTTTATTGAAAGAGATACGACAGAAGAGCGTCATGAAGCAAACAGAACGTTTAAATTACTTAGCGTTGAAGAATATGAGGAGGCCTATAAAATATTCGACGGCTTCAAAGTCAGAGGCAACACAGTCTGCGTCGACGCAACGTCATTTGATAATATTGATTACGAAGCTCTGATTAACATTGCGGCAAAAGAACTCTCAGACTCTTCCAGCATATAGGCTTGATGCCGAAATGATGCGAAAAGCGCCTTGGCAGGCGTCTCCCCTTGCCAACACTTCCATTAATTCGGTTTAAATGGCGGCGAAGCGTTGATTAAGAGGCTGTTCTGAATTGAATATACTGATTTGCAGTCAATGTACCAATTTTGAGGTGGATGATCAGCTTTCAAGGTGCCAAATGCCGGTATAGGCATTTCGCGCTAATTGTATAATCCGGCCCCAAAACCGGAACCTTTGACTGCAAATCACGATAAATGAAGCCGCAAAGGCGATGATGACTGCTCATCGCCTTTGCGGCTTCAAGAACTCTCATAAAGCCATTATGCCTTATCATTCTATGGGCATCACCGACGCAAATGAAACTGGCGGCTTTCATATGCATATCAGTAGTATTATATATGCGGCTGAAGCGCTCCAACATCAACTTTGCAGGCACTGCAGAACAGTTCGCCAGTAGATAGATCTTGAGTTTGCGTAGAGCTGACAATGTGAAATTGACTGAAGTTGCGCGCAGATTAGTCGGTTATTGAACAGTGATTTCAATCTTTTTCGCAGGACTTCCACGATAGCGTTGCCATATACAATAAAACAAGAATTATTCACGTTGCAATTATACTGATTGCAAATAAAAGTCTAGATAGGTACATTTGACTGCAAATCTGCATGTTATCTTGGATGCGGTTGAGTACCTGCAAAATTAAAGCAGTCTATGTAAATCTTCTTAATAAGCTTTACTACAGCAGGCTCATCTGGACAGCCGGGGAGCTTCGTTCTCTTGGCTGAATCCTCGAACCTTTCTTGGCATTCGTCTACAATCAAAAAAATCTCTTCAAAGGAGAAACTTCCGTTTCTTATGTTCGAAAGCAATTCAAGATCTCCGCTTCTTCTTGTTATGATGCCTTTTCCGTCTAAAATGTCAATGCCTGTCAAGAGCAAGCGAATCAAATGCATAGCATGCTTGAAAAGATGTTTGTCATCTTTCTTGCGGTTTCGATGCCTAAGCTTATTGTACGAATGAAGGAGCGATGAAAGATTCTCATACTCAAAGGCAAAATCCCTAAGAGGGTAGTTTTTTAGGCTGATATCCATGATAATCTCCTGGGATAGATCTTTCTTTTTTGACTCGGCGAGACGCAGATTTATAAAGCCGCCTTCCATATGAGCATATCTCTCGTTAAACTTATCCTTTAAAGAATTCATAGTTTCGAGCAAATGCATTTCCAACGCTTCCGAATTATCTTCAGATCTTGCCAAGGCGTTTTTTAGCCTTCTCAGCTGGGACAAGGCATAGTTTCCAAAGCTCTTTATAACAGCCCTTGACAAAAACAAATGGGAGTTGGCTCTCAAAAGCTCGAAAGATTCGCTGGTGAAGGCTACGCAGTCTTCATCAAGGCCCAAAAGCTCCAGCATGTTGGGATTTGCGCACAGGCAGAGCCTAGTGAATTTCTTCAAGCCGTAAATGACAGTATCCGTTTCTTGGGATTCAAACTGCTCGAAATCCCCTAATCCAAACAAGCATTCTACAGGCTCTATTGCGACGCCCCTAAGATCAAGATCGCTTTCATCGTTATGGGTTCCATATCCATATGATCCGCTTGCCGCAAGATAGATGAGGCTTTGAAGTTCAGGACTGCTCTGAAGGAAACTGTAATTTCCTGAGTTTATCTTGCTTAAAATGTCTTCTCTTAGCATTTGTTAGCACCTTCTGTATTCTAAAAGTGATTGCAGTACTTCTATATTCTTATTGTATCAGTTGCTGAAAAAAAGACAAGCAAAAAGCAGGATGTTAGCTTTAACATTTCAAGGTTTGGAGAGGAGCTGAATAAGGCGTTGAGACCATATAAAGAAAGTCGCGATTTGCGTCTCATTCTCAAGTAAATCAAAAATTTATAATGCGCTGACTAGCGAATGCATTTGATTTTTTGAGCTTGATAACCTGGTTCCATAATAAGCGTATATGGCTGCGGATCGATGCAGTCAACTTTAAAACAAGTAAACATTGAGGCAAATTTTACAAAATAACTCCTAATGCGCATTTTTCGATTTAGCAGAAATATTTTCAATAGTCTATGCTTTTCAAGTATATTGAACTGAATTGCAATTATAATTCGACTTTGCTGCTTGGATTGTTATACACTCTTTACAATTAATTTTAAGTCTGATTTCAAAAGTCACGTTTACATTGGTAGATATTTTGTGATTTTTCAAAATGCACATTAGCAGAAAATAAAATAGTTAGAACATGCAGAATTTGATATTAAAAAAAGCCCTGCCATGTGAAATGGAGGGCTGAGTGTTTGTTATCGGAGTGTAAAGCAAAAAGTAGATGCGTTGCCTTTGAATAGATAAAATAAATTAATTGGGGACATCGCCCGCTATATCCGCCTTTCAGGCGTTCTTATGATTCTTGAAGCTCCTGAGGCAGGTTTTGCCAGCATCAGCCTTGCTGCATGGATATTCAAGCGGCCGCTAGATTCGCTCTAACGCCCGGTGCCGCAAAGATGGATGCAATTGAACTGGCAACAGAAATTCCGTTAATCGCTGTTTGCGGGCTTTATAGGAAAATGCTTGCGGGCGCCGCAAACTCTAATGCGCAGCGTTAAGCCAATGCAAAAAAGCGCAACGCCCTTGGCAGGACATCCAGCCTGGATTCGGATCCATTCATATAAAGTATATAATAGAATGGGCCAGACGTCGTACTGGAGGCAAAAAGATCCTGCTCTGTTGCCGTAAAGAGATTTTTCCTCATCAATTCCTCCTTCTTGTTTGAGACTAAAAGCTATTTGGCGAATAAAGCGGCGGATTAATGCGAGCTTTTTCTCCTCTAGAGCAATCCCTCGTTAGGGGATGTGTTCCCAGCGAAAATCGTTAGGGTTGCTTTACGCTGCTTGACGCGTCAATCAGATTATAATTTATATGCTTCATGTTCTAGTCATCGCTAAATAAAATGCTTTACAAAATACAAAAACATAGAGTAGAATTCGGCATCAGTCTTTAGCCGAATTATCTTAATTGAAATCTGAATAAAGATCGCATCCTTATTATCTCCTATTTATCTGAGTTTTTCAACATGGCAAAATCACCAATATTCCTGGTTGATTTTTAGTTTAAATTTTCTTTGCTGCATTTAGGATTTTGTAAAGAAAAAGCCATTGAATATACAGGTTATATACATGAATAAATACTTTAGCAACTATTCAAGCATTTAGCAAGGCCGACGCATGCCGTGCATGCAGGAATGAGTTTTGGAAGGAAGCGGAGCGCAAATGACGCCTCAGCGCTGAAGATATGGATTTGACAAAGCGCCTTGGGCATCATGCGCATGATAATCAATAAAAGAGCCAATTTGAGTCCTGCTTTGAGATTAAGCTGAAGCCTGATTGCGACGTAGCTTAAAGTGCGCAAGCTCCATGCGCTGTGGAGAGGATTATCGCTCATGGCAGCGCTCTTCTCGGCGAAGCCAAGCCGACTGGAGGGCGTCTTGGGCGAGCGCTCCGCGCATCGGTGGCTTATGGCAGGGCAGAGTTGAAAATACGCTGATTTGCAGGCACATGCACCGATTTTGAAGTGGAATTTCCTTGAAGCATTTCATATTCCTACTTCAAAATCTAAGGTTTTAAGTAAGAAAGCATAGCCGGTGCACACGCTTGTACTTATCCAAACCGGCACCATGGCGCACGGCCCATGCAGGGCTACATAGCCTTGCCGCCCGTCGGCCCCGTGACAAGGCTCGCCTGTAAAGCCACGGAATCCGCTCGCGGATACGGCGGTTGAATTTGTTCGGAACGAAGCCATGATACACGGTCGACTCACATAAACCGAGCGCCTGTGGCGATGGCGGAAACTCGCCGAGAACTGGAATCTGCGCTTGTGAAGCGCGCTGGCAGGCGGCATATCCTCGCTTGCGTCGATTTGCGCTTCCCCTCGGAAGAGCTTGAATTCAAACTTGCGTACACTTTTACTTTCCAGCCGCCGCGCGCGATAAGAGAGAATGCATGGAAATTGGAGCTTGAATAATTAATCGGGTGTGAAGGTGAGGAGTTGAACAAATATTTGGCAGTCATCTGGGCTTTTAACTCACATCAAACTATCAATCAAACAATTCATGGATATCTCGTGTTGAATCCGCTTTATTTTCTCATAATTCAATTGTTTAAACATCTATTCCACAATATCTATGTGTAGATTTATTTGTTCCTAAATTTCTTTTTAAATATCAAACTGGAAACATGAAGATAAAAATATTAAAAATATAAATCAAATTGCATTGACTAGATATAAAAGTCGATGTATAATCACTTCATGGTAATTTGGCCATTATCGACATCTTGGGAGATTTTCGAGAATAATCGACTTCCGCTGTCTCCTGCTTGCGAGATAGGCGCAATTGACTTTAAGCAATTGCAAAGCTCTAATTCATCCTTTTTGGAGTTGAATCGGATCCAGCACGTTTTGATTTCACTCCATTCCGCCGAGCATTGGATTTCATGAATCCCTCTTGCAGATTAAGGCTGATTATTTGGGCCGCTAAGCATTGCATGCGCTTTTCGTGTTGATCCTCATTTGAGGGCATGATAGAATACTAATATAAGGAGATGCTGGAATGGACGACAAGGCTTCAAGCAGAGACGGAAGCGCCGGGGAAGGCGCTTCAAAAGCCGCCGCGCCCGGAGGCGCGGTCAAGCCCGCTCCGCACGGCAACGACGCGGAGAAGTACAAGCACAATTTCGACGCGCTGGTGAAGGACGGCTTCGTCTTCCTCAGGGAGGACGTCATGGATTTTCTGAAGCTTCCCGGCACCATGATCGCGGGTGCGACGAATGTCGAGCTGGCGAAAGTCGACATAATCCATTTCTCGGGGGATCTGACGTTTTCCCTGGTTTCATCCAGAGAGGTCGAATCCGGCGGGGAGAGGAGGATGGAGAACCTGTTCGGGCTCGACTTGGAGATGGAAGCCAGCGTCTCCAGCGACGATCTGCTGCGGTTCTGCATGTACAACGCCGCTTTCAGGTTCGCGTACAAATGCAATTTCACCACCTACGTCTTGACGACCCGCCGATCCGCGCACTCGTCGTACGACACCCCGGATCTCAAGTTTGCGCCGAACATAATAAGGCTGTACGAGAATGACTGCGACGAGCTTTACAGCGAATTCGCCGAAAAGCTTGCGGGCGAGGGGAGAATCAACAGGCTGAGCCTGATCTGCTACCCCTTCAGCGGAGGCTCCAAGACCAGTTTCAAAAAAGCTATGGAAGCATTGCACATTCTGGCGAAAATCGAAAAAGACGGGAAAAGGCTGAAGCATATGGCGGATCTGATTTTCCTTGGCGTCGCAAAGGACATCAGCGCCGATGAGAAGAGGAAGCTGAGGAGGCTTACGAGGATGGTCATTGATAGAACAAGCATACTGGAATATGCAGACGAGGAGTTGGTCAAGGAGCGGGATGCCGCATTGGCCGAGCGGGATGCGGCCAGAGCCGCATTGGAGGAGAAAGAT
>JAISZB010000063.1 GCA_031269465.1 Clostridiales bacterium
AACCGAAGGAAATTTAAAGGCCAGGGCTTTTTCAGGCTTCTCAGCGCATGCGCTTCATCCAAGACGATCATCCTCAGGGTACTCGTCGCCTGATGCGGCTTCGGCTCTCAAAAAAAAGCCTTTTTTCAAACAAGGGGCCAGTGCGCCCAGACGCCTCCCAAAGAGCAGTCGATATTTAGCAATCCTGCTAATATTCTGTATTTATATGTAATTGTTAAATTTAATCATTAAAAATTCCGTAAACAATATTGTGAAATTTTTATCAAATCAAAAAACTGATCAAACTGGAGACTCATTTACTGTTTTAATATGTGTCTGGATCTTGTTCTCTATAGAAGGAGCAAGCCAACCTTTATGCTTTGATCTGACGCGATTGTTGAATCTCGGCTTCCTGCAGCGCGTTTTCCTATTGCGCCTCGCACTCCTGAAGGCTTTTCTCGTCGAAAGCAGATCAACTATATCAGTCCTCAGCTTCACTTCAGCGAAATGCAATTCTTCTTTCTCCGCAGTCGCGGAAATTCCTATTGTTTTGCTTCCCGCGTCTACTCCTAAAGCAATCGGCTGAGTATACTCCGTGCTTTCATACAGCAACTGGATTGCAGAAGGCTCAAGCTTTGCAACCTTAGCCTTGCCGTCTTCTAATAGACGCCTCACTTTCCCACGGCGCTTTGTAGGCATCAAGGGCTTTCCATTCTTGTTCAGAACATAAACCATACATCTTCCTCCGCGCTTTTAGCGCATAGCGCGCATAAATCCCTATCTCTAGGGCAGGCTGCCCTTCGCCAATGCTGTTCCAAGGTTTTGTATGCCTATAGCACCGCCCCTTCCCCTAGATGACTGTTCAGCCGCAGGCCGTAGTGTCCAGGGCTGGAGCAAACGCCCCGGAGGTCGAGCAGGCGGACGCCTCGCGACATCCGCCCCCGCAGATCCGTGCATGCACGATTCGCGCGCACGGCTCCCCGCAATTAGCTTAATAAATATCAGCTGTATATATTGACATGGATGCGCGGCAAAACTAAAGGGAATATTTTGAGCATTTGCTCAAAGCCATCCCAAGCGCAGCTTTTCTTTCGGCTTCTCCGGTCGGGCCGTTTAAACAGCATCCGCTTGGCGAAATAGCCGAAGCTGCCAAGCTGCCTGCAGTTGTCTGCTATGCCGCAGCATTGACAGCGTCCGCGAAGTTTGAGGCTGATCATAAAAAAGAGATCCTTTAGGGGAAGATGCCGGCTGCGCTCAGCCCAGATGTTCATTTCCGCAAGTTCAAGCCGGAGCTTTCCGCGCGCCGTTTTTCGTTCCGCCCTGAATTTTCCATTTTTACTTTTTGAGCGGCAGTGTGCAGAACCCAGAAAATCGAATGTTTCGGGCTTTCCTTGCCGCCGCCGCTTCAGGTTCTCCCCTGCGAACCCGCCAAATTCTGCCAGCCGCGTTTTTGCCCGCTCCAATTCCAGTCCGAATAATGCGAATCCGTCCGCAATTGCCTTAAGAAAACGCTCGGCGCCGTCTTTGCGCTGAAATGCCGCTGCGGAATCGCCTGCGCAGGCGGCCAGCCCGCATTCTCCTCCGCAAGGTTGCCTCTTGAACGCAATATCGAACCATTGAGCCAGGGCGCAGCGCATGCAGATATTCGCGACTGTTGGCGGAGCTAAGCTTCCTTGCTCTGAGCCTTTCCCGCTTGCGCGCCATTTCCCGCCTTCCACGGCGCCGGCGGCGGGCGTCTTCTTGATGGGCCGGAGAATATTCGGGCCGGAAATCCTAAATCGCATTGGCTCGAGAATGCGCCCGCGCTCCATATTGCTGAAAAAGCCCTCGGCGCCGGCGTCGGCGATGCAGCCGGCCCTGCCATATCCTATCAGCCGGCTTGGCTCCTTCAAGGCGCCGCGGCATCCCAGTCTAGGCCGGAATCCGAACATGCGCCCGCGAAGCTTCGGCTCGTACGCAGCCTCTAAAACCCGCTCGGGCGCGAATTGCGCGAGTTTGCCTTCGCATGCGGCCATTCCCGGCGGCCTTGGCTTTCCATCGGCCTTCGGCATGCAGGCCCGCAGCGGGGGCTGCGGCTTATAGCTCTTGCGCTTGAGGCGCTCCGCCAAGCTGTTTAAGTTTTCGCCTAGGCCGGCCCCGCACCCGGCTTTTGCAGCATGATCCGCGCCAGCCGCCTTCTCGCCGCCGAGTTCCTGATGGCGCTCTCCAAGCAAGCCTATGTTTATGAGGCGGCGCAGCGGCGCGGACGCCATTTGGGGATTTTGAGCCGGCAATTCACTTGTCCCGTCCAGTTTCGCCGCCATTCAGCCGCCCATCCCCGGGCATGGCGGATGCGTCCCTTGGCCGGGGCCCATTTGCGCGCCGCCCTTTCCTGCTCTGGCATTGCCCGGCATCATCGGCGCCATGGCGGCATCCGGCTCCCAAATCATCTTTTGGCCTCCTCCGCTTGCAGCGCTGTACGCCATGCTTCCAATTGCGGAAGAGCAATTTGGGCCTCCCGAGCCGCCACCCGCGCATTGTACATCATGCCTGGCTCTCCGGCCCCGGGCTGCCGCGGCCCGCCTGCCTTGTCGCTTTGCGGCGCATCGCCTTCCGGTCAGGCAAAGCCGCCGGCGCGCTCCGCACTCAATTTTTTCGGGGCTCCATCACTTTCAGGCCCAACGCCCAGCCGCCGACGCTTAAAATGCTCCATTGCTGAAGCGCCTCCACGGCTCGCCGCCAGTGGCATGCCTCTGCCTTCCTGGACGGGGTTCCCGCCCGTTAATGTGTGCGGCATTGCTCGGTCGCTCCGCCTATATATTCTTGGACAGCGCAGTCTCTCGATGGAGGCTTAGGCTAGCCGATCAGGGCTTGCTAATGCAAGCCCCTAGCTTTAGCTATGGGGTGATTGACCAGATTCAAAATCTGATCCGATCAACTGAAGCTCAAAAAACAAGAAACCATGGAGAAAGAAGAATTCCATGGTTTCCTGAGCAGTTCATAACGTTTATGATCCCCGCAAGGTCAAGAATCTTCAAGATAACTATATCTTAAAAGATTATAAAGGCTTATTCACCCTCATCCGGCGGAGCTGTTGAAGGCGTCGCCTCCGGTGCGGGCGATGGCGTAGGTTCAGGTGTAGGCTCTGCGCTCGGCGTCGGAGCCAAGGTTGGAGTTTCTGCAGGAGGCGTCGGAGTCGGCGTCGAGGTTGGAGTTTCCGCAGGAGGCGTCGGAGTCGGCGTCGCGGCGGGAGGCGTCGGAGTCGCCGTCGGAGTCGGCGTTGACGACGGCGCAGGCGGTGTTGGCGTCGGGGTTGGGCCAATGTACGTAAACTGAATGTACCTGTCCTCTGGAACGGCTGTGCCGGAGTTGATCCTTACCAGAGGCCGCCCAACTGCAACGTCCCATGTCAAATAGTAGAAAGTGAAAGTCGAATCCGCTCTTGTCACTCCGTACACAATCGGCCTGCCTTGAGAATCCGCGGACGTTCCGTAGTTGTCCAAGAGGCTGTAGAGATCTCTGCTGACTTGATTAAACGGCTTGCTTGCCAAATCATAGTTTATTCTAACCGGCGTAGGAGTGGGCGTTCCTGTCTTTGTCGGAGTCGGAGTCGGAGTCGGCGTCGATGAAGGCGTCGATCCCACCGGAGCAATAATTACGCTTGTTCTGGCATTTGCCGGTTCGTCTGTGTAGGAAGCGATCTCAAGATCAAGAGCGCGGAGTATGTCTCGCAGGCTCCCCCAATTATATTGGTAATCTGGCAAATAAACCCAGCCAGGTTGCTCAGGCGTCATAAGGCGGCCAGAAGAGTCCCTTATCGGAGTTATGTTGAACTGGGTTTTTACTGTGGTAGTTCCTGAAAAGGCTATTGGCGTGAATTGTACGATGGACGCGTTTGACTTGTTAATTTGGTATGAGCCGTCAGCCATCCTATTGCTCACTGTTCCGCCGCAAGCTCCGACCAATGTGCGAAGCTGCGCTACATTGTATCCGCGTATGCGGAAAGTGTCGATGACGACGCTTGAACGCGACGAGTTCAGCCACGTTATTGTCAGCTTATTTGGAGTTATGACTTCATTGTACGTGTCGGCGGCTGCAGCGTTTGCAGCGCCGAAAAAAAGCGTTGCGGCGACAGCCGCAGCAAATAAGATTTTTTTCATTTTCTCAATTGCCGGGATCCGCTTTGCGGGCCAGCGCATTCCATTAATTCCTGATGGAATGGAATGGCGCATGTCGCGTGAAAGCGATTGGCGCCTGAAAGCTCCCGGCAACCTCCCTTCAAGTATTGGAATTATTTCCTCAGATTTGGCGCAGGAGACTCCCGCCTCAAATTCCATTAGGCGGGAGAGGAATGCGCCCCTTTAATTCTGCATTGCTGCAGCTGGCTGCCCTTCGCCAATGCCGTTCCAAGGTTTTGCATGCTTGCGGCGCTGTACCTGCCCATCAGGACTGTTCAGCCATAAACCGTAGAGTTCGAAGCTGGAGCAAACGCTCCGAAGTACCTATATATTCTTGGACAGCGCAGCTTCCTAATGGAAACTTAGGCTAGCCGATCAGGACTTGCAATTGCAAGCCCCTGCCTCAAATACCAAAAGGTTTTAACCTTGAGATATTAGGCGGTGGGTTATTGACGAAACGACAATCTTTTAGGTTTTCCCATGTCCATCCGCTTGCTCTTGCAGGATAGGGCCTATGCATGAATTGACCTACTCTTGTGCTTGGCCAAAGCTGTCTTGTTTTTTAAGTCGGTTGCGGCGAATCACCACCTTTCTTCCTCAGTCCAAATCTCGGTCATAGTATTTTTTACCAAGTGCGCCAGAAGATGCTTCCGTCCTAAATCAGTATATCACAATAAAGTAAAATGATCAATAAAATGTCTATACTAGGTGTAAATTAATATATTATCCTATTCGACAATAGATTTTATGATGCTCTGGGATTTCAGAAGCTGACTCTTAGGCGCATAAGCAAAGCAGCAAGAGAAGAAAATATTTGGAAATTCAGGAAAATCAGTGCAAGAAAAGCGCCCGGCTGTTACGGGCGCTTCACTTTATTTGATTATTCCTCGCACGACTTCGTTGCTGCAAGTTTCAGTCAGAGGCGGCCTTATTCCAGCTCTACCGGACTGAGATTCACCCCGCCGGTTCTGCCGTTATATCCGACCAGATAGGTATGAAGCTTTCCCGCTGAGTCGGTAAATCCCAGCGCGGTAAAGGGAATTCCTTCCGGCACGGTTGTGAGAAGCTCCAAGACTTCATTTTTCATTAGGCTTTCTTTATGATACTCTCCCTTTGCCTTGAAAGTGAAGTTCTCTCCGGACATCTCATACTCGACTTCGTAAATCCTGATCTCACTGATTCCAGTTGGAGAATAGATCCATATCTGTTCGTCTCCACTTCTATCGACATAGCGCTTTACGCTTTTTGTCGCAGCGATGTAAGGCTTGATTTCTACGGCGTAATTGACATAGAACGGCTTATAGTCAATGTAGCCGGCAGGCGCAAGCGTTCCGACCTCGCCCGGCTTGTTTCCTATTACAACGGTAGTCGAGGCGTTTTTAGGATCATCGTCGACACTTTTGAGTTCGAGATTCAAGGCGCTTAAAACATCGCGTATGGAACCCCAGTTGTAGCTGTAGTCTGATAGAAACACCCATCCCGGCTGCGCAGGCGCGGTAAGGCTTCCGTTCGCGTCCATGATCTTGGTAATGTTGTACTGAACCCTAACGTCTGTCACGCCTGAAAAAGCGATGTCTGAAAAAGGGGTTTTCTCGCCTCCGGGAACCACCCGGTACGCTTCTCCGGATTTAATGACGCTGCCGCCGCAGGCTTCAACCAATGTGCGAAGCTGAGCAACATTGTAGCCAACGATGCGGAATGTATCAATGGTCGTCTCGGGTTGCCTGTCGTCTTCCCATACGATTGTCAGTTTGTTGGGCGTTATAGTTTCTACGCTCATTTGAGCCGCGAAGACATTTGCCGTAAAAAGCGGCAAACAGGCTAATGTCAAACCTATAACCAGTTTTTTAATCATTTCAATCCACCTTCTGAATTCTTATCGATACCGTCAAGCGCTACTCCTCCGCTTTTTAAGCTGCGCCTTAAAAGCGGCTGTCTTTATCGCAGGCGATACATTGCCGCGCTTTTTTAACATGCTTTAGAAGAGCATAAATTCATTTTCCTCTTCAGACGGGAATTCTTGACGCAGAGCAGAATGGCTATTGAGATATGCAGATTTGCAGTCAACATACCTATTTTGGAGCTGACTGTCCACTGACGCTGATAATCTTAAATGCAGAATTCAGCGCTTCCTAGGCGCGAAATGCCGATATCTGCATTTCGCGCTCGTTGCAGCGTCAAGCTCCAAAATAGTAATTTTCATATGCAAATCTGTATAATCCATTTTGGCATTCCAAGCATCAATCCTTAGCGCAGCGGATGCTTTGCCCGAGCATGATAAAAACGCAGAGGACACTTGCATCAGGCGCGGCGTATGCGCCCTGAGAAAGCCATGTCCGAATTGCCCTGCAGTATTATATGCGCTGCGGCGGAAATACTTGACTGCATCGAGCGATAATTGCTGAAGAAAATGTTCGTCGCCCGAAGTACATCCGAAGCTTGCGAATTGGCCCTGCTGCAGTGATTTGCATGTAAAATGGGCTGTTTTGGCGATTGACTGTGCATCAAGCGCGAATTGCCGATACCGGCATTTCGCGCCTTGCAAGAGGATGGAAACCTCGAATATATGACTGCAAATCGACGGTACATGCCGTCTGGAAAATAAAAGCTCAGATTTTTGATCTTGACGAATAGAGCTAAAATCGGAGCCTTTGAATATCCGGATGCGCAAGTAAAAGGCTGCTATAGCAACGTTAAAAGGCCCGAAGCTGACGAAGAAGAGGCATTCGCCTTCATATCAGCTCCGGACCCTCCGCCTGATGCTTAAGCGTATAGGCATTGGCATCAAGCGATTGCCAGCCATTCTGAGTCATTTATCTTTTTGGCGTGTAGGATTCAAATGCTCTGAGTATCCCATTATAAAGAGACTGGGCGGACATTTGCCGATACTCTTCAGTCGCAAGCTTCGCCGCTTCGGCAGCGTTGGTTAGAAATCCTATTTCGCAAAGCACGGCGGGAATTGTTGTATAGCGTATCACCACGAACCGGTTTGAATGGATTTTTCGGTCGTAAGATCCCAGTCCGTTTAGCAGGCTGCTCTGCATTATGGAAGCGAACTCTCTGCTTGAAAAGCCGAGCTGTGAATCATTGGAGTGAGGGTAGTAGTAGACTTCCGTGCCATTTGCCGCCACATTGTTTGAACCCATTGCGTTCATATGTATTGATACGAAAAGATCTCCTATTTTGTTCGCCCATGCCGGGCGATCATAAAGATCAGGCTTCACGTCAGTCGTCCTGGTTGCGTACGCTTTGATCTTTCCATCAGCTTCAATCAGTTGCATAAGCCTCCTTGATACATCAAGGTTCAAGTCCTTCTCAACCAGTCCATTGGCTCTAGCGCCAGGATCAGAAGCTCCGTGCCCTGGATCTATTACTACTATTTTAGGATATTTTTCTTTAGGAGCCATTGCCTTTATATACAAAAACTCGTTGTCCTCAGTCATTGAAAAAGCGAGCACTTGCTTCTCCTGAAAGACAAGCTGCGTTTTTCCGCTCTGAGACTGGCTGATAGAGATGCTTTTAAGAAGTGAGTCGTTAGCCACAAGCTCTCCGTATCCAAGCCAAAACGATAAGTCTGAGCTTAAAGTGAATGTGCATCTGTATTCATTGTATTTGTCGTCCATGGAAGTAGAGCTGGACGATATGAGAGATCCGGAGTCTTTTCTTATGCTTATAGTCTTATTGTCGCTATCATAGTAGATGTTTTTATATGAAGCCGCTTCCAGCAAGAGTTTGGCGGAGGTTCCTTCATATTCCGCCTTTATGGAAACCACGCGGTTCATCTTCAAGGTTATCCTTGCAGTGTCATTGTCAAGCTGCTCTGTTGTCACAGACCTTACATGCTTCATTTGAGAAGCTGTCATGTATGTAGCGGAAAGCCCCATGACGGCGATGGGAATGTCTATTACTATCCTCTCCGGAGAAGAAAGGGGGAATACCGAGAGCACAGGTATGTAGCGCCCCTCTATCACAATGGCGTCGGCATTGCCCTCAGGACGGAACTTGACGCTAGTAATGACGTTTCTTTCAATTCGAACGGTAACAGACCGCCTGTCTGCAGACATGCCCACGCTGTAGCTCACGCCTTTTTTTAAATCGAAGACGACTCTGGTCAGCTCGCCCTCATCATCATTCATCTTCCCCGTCCTAATGCGGCTAATCACAGGATCACTCAATTGATATACCTCATCCAGCCCCCAAATGGAGTTGTGGAAGTCCAGAACTAGCCTATTGTCATCCAAAAGCTGCTTTGAAACCCTCGTTATCGGAGATTCAGCCTTGATAACATACTCATGCGTTGTTTCATCAGCTGGCAAAATCAGTTGATTGATGCTGGCTCGAGGATTATTCTCAGATGTAAGCATTTGTTCTGAAACATCCCTGGCCAAATTTGTGCCGAATTCCGATAATGACGGAAGCAGGCTGATGGAGCTTTCCATTGATTCGTCTTCAATTTCGCCGCTCGCGGCGAGCGCAGATGTAAAGCAGGATCCAAAGATCGCAGCTGCAACTGCCAATCCTACTAGCCTAAGAAAAAAAATCTTGCGGTTCATGAGTACCTCCTATGTCTTTCGTACGGCCGGCGAAACTAGAGGCCAGCCCGCTTCATCTTCTGTTTCTCCTCGGCGGATACCCAGAGCGAGCAACCGGGCATGCTGCGATTGCAAGTGGCAATGCGTCTTTCAGTGAGCCTGAAGGCAAGCATTGGGATTATGCTCTTTACAGCCTTTCAGGGCCTCCTTAAACTCTTAAATCCGCTTGAAGAGTCTGATTTGCTTGTGAAAGCTCCTTTTTTAACTTGATTGTACAGCGAATGCGAAATGCCCGATATCAGCCGCACCTTGAACGCGGATAATCAAGCTTCAAAATAGGTGCATTTGACTGAAAAACGGTGCAAATCGGCTTGCTTTTCATTTTTTCTGGAGCTTCATTTACTTTGCACATAGGCTAATTCTAACCCACAAACCTTGTTCCGTACGCATGCAGCGAGCAACACCTATGCGCATGCCAGTTCATAAACGCTTCTGTCAGCAGGCCTCTATCGACGAGAATCCCCGGTCATTTCATGAAGTCCAAAAGCTTATCCTCAAATAAAGCAAAGCGGCGTTGAATTAGGATTTTCTAAAATCGCAACGGTTACAAATATAAACTTTTCACTGAAAGCTGTCAAGCTCAGATTAACAAAGCCAAACATACTATACCGCTTTTCATCAAATGTTCCTTTTTTGGAGCTTGATTATCCATTGAGGGTGCGAAATGCCGATTCGGCATTTCGCACTACCTGTATAATCAAGCTCCAAAAAAGGTAATTTAGTACGAAAATACATTTTATGGACATTTGTCCATGCCTCAAACACACAAATGGCTTGATATTTTCATCCTTAGTGGTGAAGCGAAGCTTTATAGGGGTTTATATGAAAAGCAGTATAATTAGCATATGAACCACCCCGTTTGGAGCTTGATTATACAGCTAATCTTTGGACAGCAAGCCCTAAAATACGCATATGACCGCAAATCAGCATGATTTAAGCCGAAAAAGCTAAGTTGACTCCCTTGAAAGCATATATTCTAAGCCGCTTATAATATCTGAGGATTGAGTGAGAATGCAAAAACCGGAAAGCAATGCTTTATACGCCAACAAAATACTTTGCCTGCATAATGAGAGCATCGCTTCATCTCTCAACATTCGCCTATGAGCAGTCAAATGCAGAGGTTTTTGCACTTGATCAGATTTCGGCCTCCCCTGCACAGTCAAGCTAAATCATATACGACCGGCTCCAGTTATCTTTAGGCGCATCCTTTGACTGGCTGTTTCTCAGAAAAAACATTAATCAATTATACCACACTTGTCAGTAAATGGTAATATATCTGCAATTTGTAATATAAATGTAAAAAAAGAGGATGAATTTCTTAATTTTATAATCTTTATCTAACTTTATGTGCCGATTATACATCATTATGTCAGATGTTATTAGACAACTTAGCTCATGCTTTAACTGTCATAAAATACCGCCTAAAGTATTTGCTTGCTTCTTTTAGGAAGAAAGGATTGCAGACAGTGCTTCCGCTCTTAATTGCGCCATATGCTTTTAGCCTGTAAAATGCTTAATTATACCCAAATAGGACTGCAGCGAATTTATGACTGTCAGCACTAGCCACTTAGAAAATTTATATTTACTGTATTTCGCTTTATAGAGGAAAAGCTATTAATATATATTTGCAGCTTAATAATACTTGACGATTATTAGATGAAGATTAAAATTTTGTGTAAAATATGCAATATAATCTGCAATAGTTTTTCTCTCTGGATGCCCTGCATATCAGTTATACTGATTTGAAGTCATATATACTGATTTGCATATGAAAGTTCCGATTTTGGAGCTGTCCACTTTCAAGGTGCGAGACGCCGATATCAATCGCGCCCGCTCCAATATGGGCGGTATCATAGCGAATAAATATATACTGCTGAAGCCATGCTGACGCGCCGTCAAAAGCACTGGCAGCTTGGAGAGTGGTTATCTACTATCGCGCTCTACATTCTACCGCAAAGATCATAGAGCGCAGTTTCATCCAGACTCTCGCTAATCGCTATAAAGTCTCTCTTGCAAGCGCCCGGCGTCCCGTCTCACTTGAAGCTGTCGCAATTTTGAATGATTGCTCTCATTTCATTCCGCTGGGGGCGCGGAAGACTTCTTTTTCCAATCGCGAGAACTAAGAGACAGGACGCGCTTTATGGAGCAGGCGATGGCAATTTGCATGACGCCAACATCCTGAGACGACCATATTTGTTTAGCTTTAACCTAAAGCTGTTTTGAATCTTCTTAGGCATTGACTCAATTTAGCCGCCTGGTTTTTCAAAAAAAACTTGGCCAATTAAAATGATATGTTCATATCCTATTTTTTGTAGAAATGTGATAATTAGCGTCAAAGATTAAAATTTTTTAATCTTCCTGATAATGGCGTGAAATCAAGGATTTTGCAACATTAAGGCCAAATATGACACTATATACAGATTGACTGTGATATATAAGGATGTTATAGTTTAGTAAAAAGCTAGAATAATTCAATGCTGGAAAGAGAAACAACTGGAGGCGCAGAGGCAAACGCCGATCTATTGCGCCAAACAGCTTGAATGGCGATGCCGATGATAAATTTTTTTCAACTCATTCGAGCATTTCGTAAATGTCTTTTAAAGATAAATATAGATATTGCCTGAATAATGTTGACTAATAGTGAACATTGAGAGATAATGCAGTTAATAGATTATTCAGGCTATATCTAGATTTTTATGCGTGCATTCGGCGCATGGAGGTGACGTAATTCGTACTCAGACAGCAGTGTGCTAATGACATAAAGCGATAGCGCGCGCAATTTGCCCCTATGTGTCATTTCATCGCGCAAACCGCAGAGCTTCAAACGCGCACGGATGCTCCTGCCATCCGTTTGGCGCAAGGCGGAAGCTGGCAGAAATCTATGCACCGCCTTATTCAGGAGGGTACCATGAAAAAGAAGGGGAAAAAGAAAAGTTTTGCATTCGTCGTCGCTGCGGCGATATTTTCTGCAACGGGCATTTACGCCTACGCCAACAGGCTTGAGCAGACCGCTGCAGTTTACACGGATGATGTGAAGGTCGGCCCGCTTACGATGAGCGTTAATGTATCGGGCTTGATAGAAAGCGCCTCATCAACCTCCGTTTACTCCAAAGAGGCCTTTCCCGCAAAAGAGGTGATGGTCAAGGAAGGCGAGCAAGTTTATGAAGGGGCTTTGCTTTGCGTGCTTGATATGGAAGAGCTCAACAGCGCCATAGAGAGGCTTCAGATTGCCGTCGAGTCCGCAAATGAAGTAATCAGCCAAGAAAAGACCGGCATAGAATCAAGCATCGAAAACACAACAAACAGCGTGAAATCCGCACAGCTTGCCTATGACAAACAAAAGCTCGCGTACAACCAAGCCAAGAAAGACTATGAGAGCGGAACAAATGCGGATCTCGAAAAACTGAAGCTTCTTTATGAGACCGCTAAATCCAACTTTGAAAATGAGGACAGCGCAGAGCTTCTCAAGGCAAAGGCTGATATAGAAGTAGCAGAAACTACTTTGCAGATGAGAAATAGCGATTTGAACGCTCAAAAAATACTCTATGAAGGAGGTGGAGCGACAAAGGCGGCCTTTGATGCAGCCCAGACAGCAGCGGACAATGCAAAGACGAACTATGACAGCGCTGTTTCGGCTTACGAAAAGCTTCTGGAAAACCTGAAAAAAACTTATGAGCAGTATGAAATCGACATCGAAAAAATAAAAGACAATATCGTTGAGACTTACAAGAGAGCCGGAATAGACCTCAAGTCTGCTGAGACCGCCTATCAGTCCGCTGAAGCCGCCCTTAAGCAGGCAAACTCCCAGGGGACCAGCATTTCAGAGCTGAACAAGAGCAATCAGGAAGTTGAACTTGAAAGCATGCTTGAAAAGAGATCAAACGCTCAAATAAAGTCCCCATCCTCAGGAACTGTGACATATGTAAACATAAAGGTCGGACAGATGCCGGCAGGCGTCATCTTCACAATTGAAGACATGGAAAGCCTTCAGGTCAAAACCTACATAAAAGAGTACGACCTTAAAAGCGTTCGGCTTGATCAGCCCTGCATCATTAAAACTGATGCCACAGGGGACAGGGAGTATTCCGGAAGGGTATCCTACATCGCCCCGACATCAAGAAAAGATGTAGTATCCGCCAACAACATTGAGTTCGAGGCTAAAATCTCCATTCTAAACGCCGATGAAAATCTCAGGATAGGCATGAATGCCAGGATAAGCATCATACGCGAGCAGAAAGACGACGCGATGTATGTGCCTTATGACTGCCTCATTAAAAACAAGGACGGCGAATATGTCATATACACCGTAGCGGGAGGAACTGTTAAGGAAATTCCAGTATCCACCGGCATAGAATCTGACATGTACATAGAGATATTCGGCGAAGGCATAAAAGAAGGCTTGGCCATAGTAACGGATCCATCGGTCACAATGCCTGGAGCAAAGGTGGTTGTGCGTGAGATATCATAGCGGCTACACTGTCTTTCCCGCGCCAAGCAAGCAGGCAATGCCGGGCAAGTTCCCACCGCGCCGCTTTTTTTGCCGACTCCGAACCGCTCCGGCAAGGAGGTGAATCTATGCTTGAGCTTAAGCGCATCATAAAGAAATTTTATATCGGAACCGAGAATGAGCTTACCATACTAAAGGATATCTCGCTTACTGTAAGATCAGGGGAGTTCGTTTCCATCATAGGTCCTTCAGGATCGGGAAAAAGCACTTTCATGAACATGATAGGCGCCCTCGACAAGCCGACCTCAGGCCAGTACCTTCTAAATAAAAAGCCGGTGCACAAAATGAATGATGACGAGCTTTCAAAGATACGCAATAAGGAAATTGGCTTCGTATTTCAAAATTTCAACCTGATACCAAAAACCAACGCCATCAGAAACGTAGAGCTTCCGATGATGTATGCCGGGATTTCCCCAGGCAAGAGAACGAAAAGGGCGAAAGAGCTTTTGGAGCTGGTGGGAATGGGCGATAGGATGAAGCACCAGCCCAGCGAATTGTCTGGAGGCCAGAAGCAGAGAGTAGCCATTGCGCGGGCGCTTGCAAACAACCCGGAAATCATTCTCGCGGATGAACCCACAGGAGCCCTTGATTCAAAGACTGGAAACATGATCATGGAGCTGTTTCTTAAAATTAACGCCAAAGAGAAAAGGACCATAATACTGATAACTCACAGCGAAGAGCTGGCGCTTCGAACAAGCCGCATTGTGACTTTGTCAGACGGGCGCATAGTTAGCGACGTCTTGCCGCGCCAGCCGCAAAACTTCGCCAATTTCAAAAGAATGTAGAGCTTTAGATATATACATACATGTACAAAATACGGCGCTGCACGGCGCAAAACTTTTTATTGCCGCGAGAGCCCCCGGTTCTCGCGATTTACAATTGTTAGCATGAATAACCTCTCTTTGATGCTATTTATCATGCTTCGAAAAAATTGAATGGAGAAGCCCTCATGTTCATAGAGAATCTCATACTTGCGCTGGAAAGCCTTAAGGCAAATAAATTGCGAGCTTTGCTGACTATGCTGGGAATCGTAATGGGAATTGCTTCTGTCATAATCACCATTTCAATTGGGGATTCATTGACTATTTCCATATCAAGGCAGTTGAGCACTTTCGGGACAACCAACATCTTTGTTCTGCTGACTGAAGTTGGCAAAGGAAGCTTGACTTCCACGTCTGAGGTGCTGGGCGGCGGCTCCGGAACGGTTTTGAGCGAAGATGATCTTTTCACAGACGAAGAAATCGAAAAGTTCGGGAAGCTCTATTCCAATAGCATAGAAAGCATTAGCTTCAGCCTGCCCGTAACCAGCGGCACCGTCAGAGACGGAAAAAACTATGCCAATGTCAGTGTATTGGGCGTAAATACAGGATATCTTGACGTGAACAATGTTAAGATGGAAACCGGCAGGTTCATATCTCAAAAGGACATAGACGGCTATAAAAACATTGCCGTCGTCTCGGACAGGCTGGCAAGCAGCATCTTTTACACCCAGGATCCTTTGCTGAAGGAAATCAAAGTATATAACAACAGCGGCATCTACACATATACCATCGTCGGCGTATACAAGTACTCAAAGGCGGGCATCCTCACAAGCTCTGGCAGGACCTCAGTCGCCGAGAAGGATCTTCAGACGCAGCTTTTCATTCCGGTCTCAACAGCTAAGCAGTACACGGGAACCAAAGGCTATTCGACCTTTGCCCTAAAGTCCGCCCAAGGAGTAAATACGCTGCGTTTTGCGGAGACGACTGAGGAGTACTTCAAAAAGCTGAATAGGGGCTCTGACTGGACTGTTACAACAGTAAACATGGAAAATGAGCTTGCCACGATGATTCAGATTGTAGACACCGTTTCCGGGGGACTGGCTCTGCTGGCGGCAATCTCGCTAATCGTCGGCGGCGTGGGCGTAATGAATATCATGCTAGTGTCGGTAACTGAACGCACAAAGGAAATCGGCACCAGAAAAGCGCTCGGCGCCAGGAGGGTAAACATTCGCTCTCAATTTATAATAGAAGCAATGTTCCTTTCATTGATTGGGGGTGTATTGGGGGTAATCGTGGGATTGATCTCAGCTACGATTGCCGCGCCGATTATCGGCACAAAAATGACTGTAAACATACCGGTTCTTACGCTATGCGTCTTGTTTTCCATGGGAATCGGCGTCTTTTTCGGCTATTATCCCGCAGAGAAAGCCTCAAAGCTGGATCCTATAGAGGCTCTTAGGTATGAGTAGGTCAATCATCCCATAGTTAAGACTAAAAATAAACCGTTGAAAACGTTGAGTTTTCAACGGTTTGTCGATCATGACGCTCTAATTCTTGATCTGCATGACCACTATTAGAGTGCTATACCCTATCTGACAATAGTCAATCGGGTTTTCAGATTCGGTTGCTGAACAGTAAAATATATAAAGCCGTTGACAAGCAACGGCTTTCCTGAAAATCGGTATACCTCAGTCGAATGCTGAAGTTTATCTTCTGGATTTAATGAATATCTCTACATGTCGCAACTCGCTTTGAGAGGCATGGAAGGGATATGAAATTATGAGTCTGACATCTAAAACGACATATTTCACCAATGCTGTGTGGTACAATCATTTTGCTTGCCAAATATTCGGGCGTGCTGTCGATGTGATCGTTTCTGAGGATTTATTGGGTTTAAGAAACTTCATAATCCAGCGGAATCTTACTCTGCTGAACCGCCCGCATGCAACTGTTCTGTTTATTCAGCATTAGAAGGAGGAAAGTCGCAAGGCATGCCTTGCGAAAAAGACATGAGAATATTCAATATGCATAATGACAGCAACGTTTCGATCACAAAGAAAAAAGGCGTTTTCTCAGTAATGGAGCATAGGACGGATCTTTCTCAGAATGACCCTTCCCAAGCAATGATGCATTTCTATATGCAGCATCAAGGCATACATAAGCGCCAGCTGGCTATAAACCTGTCCAACCAAGGAGTTATTCTACAGAATGGCGCAATGCAGTGGATGGCTGGAGATGTCAAGTCAACCACCGATGTCAAGGGGATAGGCGATCTCTTCGGCAAGGCCATAAAAGGGAAAATTACCGGCGAATCGGCGATAAACCCGCTTTACAAAGGGACAGGCATGATAATCTGCGAACCTACTTACAAGCATCTGATCCTTGAAGAAATCTCGGATCACGGAGGGCTTGCAGTAGCTGACGGGATATTTTTAGCTTGCGAAGACACTGTAGAACTCAAAATATCAACAGTCAAAACCTTCTCAGGCGCGGTTGCCGGCAACATGGGCATATTTAATCTTCTGCTCAAAGGAGTCGGAGTTGCGGCGCTGGAATGCCCGCTTCCCGAAGAGGAAATCATCCGGGTTGATTTGAGCCAGGGCGAAGAGATCCGCGTAGACGGCCCATATGCCATTATGTGGGATGAAAATCTGGTCATGTCGGTAGAGCGTTCCAGCAAAACCTTGCTTGGCTCCGCTGTAAGCGGGGAAGGGCTTGTAAATGTCTACAGAGGCGTAGGGAGCGTTTGGCTTACTACTGCAAGCGCGAATGTAAAATGAGCGCGAAAAAAGCCAAACGAACCTATGCGCATATCGTCTTTTGGCTATACAGCGAGTGCGATTGATATCGGCATTTCGCTCCTTGAAGGCGGACAGTCAAGCTTCATATGCTAATTTGCATTGTAAGATCCGATTTTGGAGCTTGATTATACAGGCATCAAAGGATAATCAAGCTCCAAAATCGGTGCATTTGACTGCAAATCGGTATGACAGTCGCATATGACTGAGCATCGGCAATCATAAAGCTAGGGCATTCAAATTGAAATTTCTGATTCACATGTCTATTTTGAAGCTTGACTGTACAGCGAGTGCGGTTGAGCAATTCGCACCTTGAAAGCGGACGGTCAAGCTCCAAAATAGGTATATAACTGCAAATCAGCATATCAAATTCTGCATATTCACGCTCTAAAACCTGAACGAACTTCAGAGCGTTGAATTTTGGCCGGATTCTTTTATTCAGCTTCTCTTGCTTAAAACATTTTTCTCATATTCCTGAACCTTTGCAAACCAGTCCGCACCCAGAACCCCTTGCCTCCGGCAGTACTCGTCCCAGACAGCGCCTAGGGGCATAGTTTTAATCTCTTCATTCAGTACCATGAGCTTGGTGAAATTTTGGGAATCCTGAAGCTCTTTCAACCGCTTATAAGGGATTAGCAAAGCCGAAAGAAGAGCCTTCTGCATGCTTCTGGCGCCAACAATCCATGCCGCGACGCGGTTGATGCTGGCGTCGAAATAATCAAGGCCTATTAAAACCCTGCCATCCGCATCGTTTCTTATTATTTCCTTCGCTATCTCCTTTGTCTCGTCATCCAGCAGAACCACATGATCGCTGTCCCATCGAACCGCTCTGGTCACATGCAAGGCTACTTTATCAAAAAATGCGAGAATAGACGGTATCTTGTCCGCTACAGTTTCCGTAGGGTGGTAGTGACCGCTGTCAAGCAAGGCGTTTATTCCTCTTGTGGCGGCATAGAGAAGGTAGAACTCGTTGGAACCGACTGTGTAGCTCTCAAGCCCGATACCGAAAACCTTGCTCTCAACTGCGTCCAGGATGAAATCTTTATCGTACTTGACAGAAAGGATCTCATCCAACGCCTCAACAAGCCTTTGCCTGGGTCCCAATCTATCAGCAGGCAAATCCTTCAGTCCATCAGGGAGCCAGATGTTGTGCAAGCAAGGCGTGCCTTGCTGCTCTCCCAGATAAGCGGATATCTTTCTGCAGGCTTTGACGTGCCTTATCCAGTACTGCCTGACTTCTTTGTCGGGATGCGCCAGGGTCATCCCATCCTTGTGCATGGGGTGCGAGAAGAGAGTCGGGTTGAAATCCAGATGAATGCTCCTGGCTTTGCCCCATTGAAGCCACGCTTCGAAATGCTCCGGCTCCAGGCGATCCCTCTCAACAGAGCCGTCCGCAATGGCATATATGGCGTGAAGGCTCAGCCTCTTTGCGCCAGGAATCAGCGAGTACACCACATCCAGATCGTCCATGACTTCACGGCTGTTCCTGGCTTTCCCAGGATAGTTTCCGGTTGTCTGGATTCCGCCGCTCAGAGGCGAGCCTCCATTTTCAAACCCATTTACGTCGTCGCCCTGCCAGCAGTGCAGACTGATCGGTATTTTGGCAAGTCTAGCCAATGCTTGTTCGACGTCCACCCCGCATTCGGCGTAAGCCTCAGCGGCTAAAGTGAAACTGCTCATTTCTTCTCCTCCTTAAATAGCCGACCTAATCTAAAGGCGAATATGTCAGCAGATCAAATGATGAAACTATCAGCTCTTTCGCATCATTCAAATTTTCAAGCTCAGACGAAGCAGCCATTTGCACTGCTAGATTTCCAATGGCGGTTGCTTCGACCGGGCCTGCTATTACAGTCTTTCCGGTATATTTGGCTGTCAGGCGGTTCAAATAGCCCGCATTGGCCCCTCCGCCTACGACATGGATGACGTCGCTTTTCCTTCCATGCAGCCTATCCAACTCAAGCGCGCTTTTTCTGTAGCAATCAGCCAGCGAGTTGTAAACAACCGCCGCAAGCTGTCCTGGCGTTTCAGGAACTTCATCGCCTGCTTCAAGGCAAGCCGACTTAATCTCCGATATCATGCTCTCAGGCGCCAAAAATCTGTTGTCGTTGCAGTTTACAATGGATCTTATGCATTCTGCCTCCGCCATTTCGCAAAGAGCGGCGTAGGAATGCCTGCCGCCGAATTCGCGCGATATTTCCTGTATCATCCATAGACCCATAATGTTTTTCAAGAACCTGATTTTCCCGTCGCAAGCGCCTTCATTTGTAAACCCGCATACTCTCGCTTCTTCCGAGCAGTCCGGCTCGCTTCGGCATACGCCTATTAGGCTCCACGTGCCTGAACTGATGCAAATTGAATCTCCTTTCATATCCGGGGCGGCCGCATATGCAGAGCCTGTGTCGTGGGTTGCCGGGAGAGTGATATCGGCGCTGAAACCGGCCTCAGCCGCGATTTCCTTCGAAAACGCCCCTATGCGTGCGCCCGGCATGGAAATGCTCCCGAAGATCTTTCTCGGCAAGCCTAGCCTGTCAATGACCTCCCAGTCCCAGTCTTTCTTGCGCGCCTCTAGAAGGCCTGACGTCGAGGCGATTGTATACTCGCAGGACATAGCGCCGCTTAGGAGGAAGTGAAAGAAATCAGGCATAAAAAGCAATCTCTCGGCCTTTTCCAGAACCTCAGGATGAGAAATCTTAAGAGCTGCAAGCTGAAAGACAGTATTGAACTGCTGTTTTGCTATGCCGGTTCTTGCATACAGCTCTTTTTCCGGCACCATCTTGTAAACTTCACTTTCCATGCCAATGGTTCGGCTGTCGCGGTAGGCAACTGAATCTCCTATGATCTTTCCGGATGAATCAATTAGGGCAAAATCCACGCCCCATGTATCCACTCCTGCGCTTTCCGGAAATTTGCCGGCCTCGGCGCATTTTTTCATCCCGACAAGCATTTCTTTGAATAAAGAGTCTATGTCCCAGCACAAGGCGCCGTTCTTATGAATCATCGCGTTCTTGAAGCGGTGGATCTCCTCGCAGGCAATTTTGCCATTTTCGATTGAGCCCAGCAGATGACGGCCGCTGGATGCTCCGATGTCTATAGCCAAATGATATCTTCTCATAATATTATCGTCCCGCCTGGCGCAATGCACCTTATTTCTCCGGCCGCTTCAATCCAAAGAGAAATTCCCGCCGGATTGTGGGCAATATCCCCATTAACGCTTGTGACAAGGCTCCTGGCGGCCGCTATATACCTTGCTATTTCAATTGACGTGGCTTTCCATACGCCTTGGGCGCCCTCCATCTTAGAAGCGAATCCTTCTATAAGATCCCAATTTCCATCGCCATTGAACTCATAGCTGTGGCCCCAAACATAGAATATCGCCAACCTCGCGTAAGCCGGAAGGTTGATGAAGTTTTCAGCCATCTCCATAAGCCTGTCGTTATGATGGCAAGTCGGATGCCATGTCAAGAAGTTCGCTGGAACCGCAAAGCTATGAGTGGCTGCGACTGTACGCGCATATTCAATTCCAAGAATCTTGAGCTTTTTAGGAGCATCCAAGGCATAGCTTCCGAAAGCGTATGACATCCCGCGAACAGGATATCCTGCCAAGCTCTCCAAAGCGCGCCTGTCTTCCAATATCTCGCTAACAGCCAAATCATCCGACAGATGGGAAAGCCACGCATGGCTCACTCCATGGGCGGAGATCTCGTGGCCTTTGTACAGAGAAGCCACCTCTTCCCTTTCGACGAAGCCCTTGCTTGAAAGCGAACCTGAATTCAAGTGAAATGTACCCTTAAGCCCATGCCGGTTCAGTATCTCGACAAGCCTGCGATCATGGATTTGTCCGTCATCATAGCTTAAAGCCAGCGCTTTGTTGAATCCCTGCGGAAAAGTAAATGACCATTTCATTTCTTTTTCTCCCATTCATTAATCAAATGCACTTTTTAGTTTTGACCGTCCACTTACTAGGTGCGAAATGCCGATATCAATCGCACTTACTGTACTTTCGAAATCCAATCAGGAACTTTCATAACAGCATGATAAAACTAGAATGTGAAAAAAGTTGACATGCCGCCACAAAAACTGAATATTCGATAAAATCATTATTTTTTCACAAAGAATAATGCAGAACTTAATTAAAGCAGTATAAAAATCTTCAACAAAGAAATCCTATTGACAGGAGTTGATTATATGGCTATTAAAAGCGCTATATCATTCGGTCTTGTGCACATACCAGTGTCTCTCCATACAACCGTCAAGGATGTCGATGTTCACTTCAACCAATTGCACAAGGAGGACAACGCCCGCATCCGCTATAAGAAAGTATGCGAGCGCTGCGGCAAGGAAGTCAAGGCGGATGGCATCGCAAAGGGATATGAATACGAGAAGGGCCGGTATGTAATCATTTCAGATGAGGACATCGAAAGGATAAAGACCGAAAAAGACAAAACATTGCAAATCATTCACTTTACCTCTCTTATCGAGATAAATCCCATATACCTGGATAAAGCGTACTATGCTTCAGTCGACGCAGGCGGCGAGAAGGCGTTTGAGCTTTTGCGCCGGGTGATGATGGATGAAAAGAAAGTGGCTATAGCAAAGACCGTCCTCGGCGCCAGGGAGGCGCTCATGGCCTTGATGCCGACTGAAACCGGAATTATATGTCAAACTATGTTCTTTCAGGATGAAGTCAAGGAGCAGCCGATAACAAAGGTCAAAGGCCAGGTTAGCGAAGAAGAGCTCAAGATGGCGAAAACCCTTGTGGCTAGCATGGCCAAGCCATTTGAGGCGGCAGACTATAAAGACGAATACCAGTCCAGGCTAAGGCAGCTGATAGAAGGCAAGATAGCGGGCAATGAAATCAGCGCGCCGTCTTCCCCTTCATCCTCAAACAATGTCATTGATCTTATGGAAGCTCTGCAGCAAAGCATATCTCAAGTCGAGGAGCCAAAGAAGGCGGTCGCTAAAAGAAAGCCGCGCTCTAAAAAGGCGGCGGGGGCTTGACGGGCGTATTCGAAGAAAGAGGGGCGTCGCCTATGCTCATAGCCGAAAACAAGCCGGCCTTCGACAGTTCTGACTACCTGTACGAATTGAAGCTCGACGGCTGCCGCTGCCTTGCTTATGTGAATGAAAAAGAAACGGATTTCAGGAATAAGAGAAACAAATCTTTAGCCGCTTCATTTCCTGAACTGTCAAAAATCCATGAACAAGCAAACAAACGTCTTATCCTGGATGGTGAAATCATTGTCATGAATGGGGGCAAGCCTGATTTCTCTGCCCTCCAGCCGCGCACCTTGATGTCAAGCGAACTTAAAATCAAGCTTGCCTCCGAAAAGCTTCCCGCGTCCTTCGTGGCTTTCGACGCAGTCTATGCTGGGAACAGCCTTCTCACAAACCGCACGCTTGTTGAAAGAAAAGAAATCCTGAGCGAAAGCTTCTCAGAAAGCGCCAGAGGCGCTTTATCGAAGACAATCGAAAACCAGGGTCTGGCTCTTTATGCCGCCGCCGCCGCAAGAGGGCTGGAAGGCATTGTAGCAAAGAGAAAAGACAGCTCATATGTTTTCGGAAAGCGCACGAAGAACTGGATCAAATGCAAAGCGATGCTGGATGAAGACTTCATCGCCGCTGGCTTTTGGAGGAAGTCGAAGGCTTTAGCCAGCGTAATACTTGCAAGCTTTACTTCAAGCGGCGAGCTGGCATACAGAGGCCATGTGGTCATGGGCGTTTCATCGGTTGATCTTAAAGCTTTGCAGTCAGCAAAGCACGCAAGCGAAGATTTGTACAAGGGTTTTCCAGACTTCAAATCGGCAGTATGGCTAGAGCCTGCCTTAGTCTGCACTGTACAGTTCATGGAATATACAAAAAGCGGGTCTATGAGGCAGCCTGTCTTCAAGGGGCTTAGATATGACAAAAAACCAGCTGAGTGCGTTTCGGACATGCGAATTATGCAAGACAGTCCGCAGGTGCCGCCGAAGGATAGATGAGCCTTTCAATCAGCTCCTTTCCTCCGGCGCGCCCGGCGTTTTCTTCAAATCGGAGTCTCCTTTTCATACATAATAACAAGAGTCCCTCTGCAAACTGCCACGATGGATCTCCTTCCCAAGAATTCATTGCTCACTCCGATTGGAGATTCATCGCTTAGAACGGCATCCTTAAGCTCATATTTCAGTCCCTCCAATGAAACGCCATATGCTTTGCCTGAGTGCGCAAATACTGAAATATAGCCAGTCTCGCATTCCGCAAAAGCTATCTGGCCGTTTGTCAGGGCAGTTGCAACCCTCCCCCCGCACCAGAGGAAACCTTTCGCGCCTCTGCGGGAAAGCCAGACCAAGCTTTGGATGTTTGCCATGGTATGATCCAATCGCCCTCCGGCGCCTCCGTAAAGCACAAAACGCTTGAACCCTCTGGCGAGCGCAATCTCAATTGCCGCAGCCATATCAGTGACGTCCTTCTCGCGAGGCAGGCGAATGGCTTCGCAGTCGAAGCCGGAAGAAAACTCCAAGGAATCGAAGTCCCCTATAACAACGCCGGCCGAAAGCCCCAACCTTTTTACATGCCGCCATCCGCCATCAGCAGCCAAAACCATGTCGCCTGCTTGAGGAGACGGAGCAGGTCCATTGAGCTCTCCCGCCCCGAAGATGTATGCAGTCATCACAGTTGTTATGCGGCGGATATCCCTGCCTTTAGGCATGGGGAGGAAGCCGCATGTCCTCCTTTTCAGTTAGAATGGCAGTTCTCCTGGACAAGAGGTTGAGCTTCTTACAGCTGATTCCCGCAGACAGCTTTGTTCCGCCCAGCGTGCGAACGTCGAAGCTCCCGCACGATCGCCTTCCGAAGATGAAGCCTTTTCGCCCTCCTGGCATTTGGACTCTACCGAACAGCTGATAGCCAAATGCATATTTTGGAGATTGATTCAATTTCCTCTTTCCGCCTTTGTTGATAGCAGCCTTATGGATCTGGCGATTGCGCTTTCCCGTTGCTTTCTGCATATAAACTGCGCCCAAAGGAATGGACTTCGGATTACCGCTGATGCGTCTCGTCGCCACTGCTGTTCCAAGGTTTTGTATGCCTGCAGCACTATCTCTTCCCCTAGAGGACTGTTCAGCCGCAAGCCGTAGTGTCCGGAGCTGGAGCAAACGCCCCGGAGTGCCTATATATTCTTGGACAGCGTAGCTTCTCGATGGAAGCTTAGGCTAGTCAATCAGGACTTATTGCTAAGCCCATAGCTTTAGCTAGTGGTGATTGACGATTTTCTCCTCACTGCTCATTAAACTCCACAGAAACCTCGCGCCCAAGCGCCGAGGAACGGATTATTCCATCTATTATAGCCTGGTTGTATATAATCTCAGATGTCGGTATCGGCGCGGGGAGATTCTGACGCACTGCATCCACAAAATCCCGGCATTTTAAGAAGAATCTGTCTTGCTTCAGATCTGGAAGGGGAATCGGAGTGTATGTGGGCATGCCCATATAATCATGAAACAGCGTCGCATCGCCGCAGCTGCCATCCCAAGCGCCGCCCCAAAGGCCGGGCGTAGGCTCGACTTTAAGCCCCGCTTCGGTTCCAAGAAAAATAGTGGCGCCCATCGTATCCATATGCATGGCCCAAGACATCCTGAAATCCAAAGTTATGCCGCCTTCAAGCCTAATCATGGCGCAACTGAAGTCATCAACTGTAAACCTGGCTGCATCTTCAGGCTTCGTGTATTTGGGATTCCGCCCGAAAAGGCCGTACGCAGAGGCTGAAACTGTAAGAGGCTTGGGATGGCCTATCGAGTTTAGAGCCAAATCCAGTCCATAGCATCCTATATCAGCAAGCGCCCCTGCCCCGGCAAGGCTCTTTTCGATGAAAGTTCTGCCAGGTATGCCCCTCCGCCTGCCCCCGCCTGTCTGCACATAATAGATTTTCCCCAAAGATCCGCCTTGTGCAATCTCCTTTATTTTTTTCATCCTGTCATCATATCGCGGCTGAAACCCCACGCTTACTATTTTCCCTGACTTCTTTTCAGCCGAACGCACAGCCAGCGCCTCTTCCAGAGTGACTGTCATCGGCTTTTCAAGAAGTACATGGCATCCATGCTCCAAAGATGCAATGGCGCATTCCGCATGAGTGGAATTGTATGTGCACACGCTAACGGCGTCTGGCTTCGCATCGTCCAGCAGTTCTCTCGCGTCGACATAGTCTTTGGCGGCCTCTAGACCGTGCGTGTCAAGGAATTGCCTGGCTTTTCCTTCGCAGATGTCTGCCGCCGCAACGATCTCAACATCCTCCATCTGAAGATAGCTCTTTGCATGTGAGTTTGCGATGCCGCCAGCGCCTATTATAGCTATTCTCGTCTTATCCATATAAAACCTCTAATCGATTTATTGATTGGGACGCGCTTTCAAATATAGCGAGACATCTGGAAGCGCTGATATCCCTGATGCTCATAGCAGATAAATTTCGTCTCTTCAAGAATTTAAGAATATCAAGCCATGAGAACGGCCTGCATGATTAAATTCCCGAAAGTTGGTTTTGAACGCTCCCTTGACGCTAGAAAAGAGGCGGCTGAATATAGCCGCCTCTTTTCTAGCGTCAGAGCGCGGCCTTTTTTGAAGGATCCCTTTCAATGGCTCCCAATAGAGGAACTATTTAATGGTTTCCAATAGAGCAACCATTTTTTGATCGGCAAAAACCGATTAAGGCTTACGCTAATTTAAATCTCAGGCAGTATTATTTCTATTTCATGGCCGACTGCCGCAGACTTTACTATGCCGTCTATGATAGCCTGGTTGAGGAAAATCTGGCTTGCCGGAACAGGCGCCTCGCCATTGGATTTGATGGCGTCCGCGAACGATTTTATCTTTTTCGTAAAGAGTCCTCCAAAGCTGTCGTCCAGCGGGAACATAGGAATCTCGTATTCAACCTGGGCGCCCGCTGTTTCGCGGTAGATCTTCAGAGGGCCTCCCGCATTTCCGTTCCAGCACTCGGTGGATGGGATTCTAAGCCCGCCTTCCGTCCCCAGAATCAGCGTGTCTCCAGAGGTATCCATGTTCATGGCCCAGGAAATGCGAAAGTCTAGGATGATGCCGCCTTCCAGGCGGACAAATCCAGCTGCGAAATCATCAACGTCAAATCTGGCGGCGTCCGCTGGATTGTTGTATATAGGGCTTGTCCCAAAAAAGTTGGATGTATACCCAGTAGCCGTAAGCGGCTTCGGATATCCGATTGCATTTAAGACGACATCTAGAGCGTAGCATCCGATGTCTCCGATTGCTCCGATTCCCGCCGTCTTCTTCTCAATGAATGTACTGTTCGGTATTCCGCGCCGACGGCCGCCGCCTGTCTGAATGTAGTAGATCTTTCCAAGTTCGCCTGAATCTACAATCTTTTTTATCATCTTCATATTCTCATCCATGCGCGGCTGGAAGCCGATGGACAAGATTTTTCCTGACTTCTTCTCAGCGCGCAAAACTTCTGCAGCCTCTTCTATGGTTACTGTCATCGGCTTCTCAAGAAGCACGTTCAGGCCTTTATTTAAAGAGTCAATAGCGCATGAGGCGTGCTGGACGTTATATGTGCAGACGCAAACCGCATCAAGTTCATTTTCCGCTTCAAGAAGCGCTTTGTGATCAGGATACAGCCTTACGCCATCCACTCCGAACTTCTTGAAGAATTTCTCGGCTTTGCCCGGAATGAGATCCGCAGCGGCAACGACCTTTATGTTAGGAAGAGCTTTGATGCACTGAATATAGGACTCTGCTATCCATCCGGTTCCTATGATCGCAAAATTCAGAATTCTGCCGTCGTCATGGCTTGTCTCTTCATTCGGAGGAGTAAATTGATTGAGTACATCATCTGACATAAAAAATCACACCTTCCTTTATAGGGGATTTCGCCGTGCAGGCGAAAACCTGAGCATATGCTTTCCTTGATTTCCTGTGGCTCAAGCTTTGCCTGGCGAGTCCTGGGACTATTCATCCAATGCTTTAAAATGATGGGCGTTTATTTGGATCACATAAACTAATGCTTCATATTGCATCAATTGCGCATCAGTATAATGCTTCAAATTGCAACAATCATTTTAAAAGCGGAATTTTTGCTTCTCCTCGTCAGGCAAGCCGCGCCAAATCGGGGAAATAAGCATGTAGAATACTGAAATAATTGTATAATATCATTGGACAAGGTGTCAAGGAGGCAATCGCTTTAAGAGTAAAGTTATTTCTCTATCTCAGCATCGCGCTGCCAAACACAGTCAGCCGCCTGGATTCGCATGCCAACGACTCGAACGCTGCATGCTTTTCAAGTGAGCCCCCAGCTTTAGCTAAAGCTCTTGAATAAACCTTAAAGCCGGTTTATAATTGACTATGCCGATGCGCATCAGCATGGCAAATCTTTAGGATGCTCGCAGGCTTACTGATTTGCAGTCATATGCACCTATTTTGGAGCTTGACTGTTCATTTTTAAGGCGCTAAATGCCGATATCAATTGCACTCGCTGTACAGCCAAGCTTCAAAACTATGCAAATCAGTATATATTGCTGAAAAAGCTGATTCTGTCCAGGCTTCATCCTCAAAAAAGCTGCGTTGCCCTTTGCAGGGAGGAATGGAAAATGATTGCTATCACTTGGAACGATGATTGGAAGAAAGTCTATGTATGCTCGCCTCTTAGCGCGCCCAGCAAAATCGGGCTGGAAAGCAATCGCAAGAGAGCGGAGGAGTATATGAGGCAGATCTCCTTAAGATACAACTGCAGGGCGGTAGCCCCTCATGCGTACATGAGCCTTTTTTTAGACGATTTCGATCCAGCTGAAAGAAAGCTCGGAATAGATTTCGGGCTTAATTTTCTGGCGACTTGCGACGCTGTGGTTGTGTGCGGGAAAACGATTACAAGAGGCATGAAAATGGAGATTGAAACGGCGGACAAGCTGGAGAAGCCGATTTTTTACCTGAATGCGTGAGATTGCATATGCTGATTAGCATATGAAAGCTCCTATCTTAGCTGGACTGCACAGGGAGTGCGAAGTGCCAATTAAGACATTTCTCATCGTGAAAGTGGACGGTTATACTTCAAAAAGGTACATATGACTGCAAATATGTATAACTTGGGAAAAGCTTCGCTTTTGCTGATCCAACAGCAATTCCTTGCAGGCCTCCTGCTGAAGTAAATTCCTGCCTTTGGCCGCCGTCAAGCACACGCGTTAAATGCAGCTCTTCCTAATCTGAAAAATGTAATATAAATTGCAGTGTTAAATGCAACAGATGCCATAGGGATGTTTTGCATTTCCCAAGCTTGCGGAAGTCGATGGGGCCGGGTGGAGACGAAGTCGTCATGCCGCCCATTGCGCTATTTTGAGGCTCTCTCTCAAACATCTCCGCAGGCGTCCTGCAACCCAATATTTTTCTTGGGAGATTGCTGTTCAAGTCCCCTGGCTTGGCGTAAAGAGGCACGGGCATGCCGCCCGCGCCTCTCCCTTTTTCCGCAAAGCGGCGCGGAAGCCCGCTGTGGCGTTCGTCGGCCCCCTTCTCGAAGCTGGAATGGGGATGGCGGAAATAGACGGCGCAATCCACCACGCCCCCCTCCTCCGCGAACTCTCGACCGTTGTCGCCGGCGGCGCTGCTTTAGAAGGCGTCCCCGGCCGCCTCGCCGAAGGCCCCGACGATCTCCCACGCAGCCGCGTCCACGGTGCCGCCGCAGCCTGCGGCGATCTGGCTGCGCATCGCACTCTCGACTGTCGCAGGCACCTTGATCTCCCCGCGCTCGAACGGCGGCAGGCGTTGAAACGTACGGCCTTCCGCGTTGCGCTTGCATTGATCCACAGGGAGCGCCCCTTTCGTTGATGCGTTGGCAAACTTAATGATGCCGCTTCTCCCTATGGATTTTCAATGGCTGTCTCTGTTGCATTTCATTTTACAATGAACCCAGAAAAATATAAAGTGAAATCTGAAAATTTCTGCTTGACAAGCTATTAAATCCCTAGTATAATTTCATTGTTTGCTAAGGGAATTTCCTTCCTCTCACTCTTTTTAGAGTATTGGGCTGTCGCCAAGCGGTAAGGCAATGGACTCTGACTCCATCATCCGTAGGTTCGAATCCTACCAGCCTAGTTGAAAAAGTAGATTTTAAGCCATTTTTTGGACAAGCATGAACAAGTCTTAAGGCATTGGAATCAAGTTCTGAAATAATTTAGTCATAATGTAGTCAGCTTGCACAACAAAAAGAGCCGGACAATCCTAATTGGATTATCCGGCTTTTTCCTTACAAGAAGAGATGAAGAAATGGAGTTGATTGCAATTGCGCTCCAAATGAAATATAAAAGGCAGCTATTCGGAAATTGGGCGCTGGAAATGCGATTGAAAATCATGTTGCCGACAAGTATATGCCTATGTCGTCCCCTCCACCGACTTCAGCGGAAATTATCTTGGAGAGCTCGCCCATTCAAGGAACTGATGCAGGATAAACTACAGGAATATTTTCATATGGGTCGGCTTCCACTGCATACCCCAAAATTTCGAGTGTTTCCCGTAAGGCTACGTAATTCCGATCATTTGTGAATGCTGCGGAAACTTGGAATTCTCAGCTCCCCAAAATTATAAGAAGCTTTCGGATTTCAACCCTGCCCCTACGCCTCCATGCATAATGCCAATTCTCGGACAAATCTTTTTCACAATAAGCGACAAGCCCTGTATTCGTTTTAGGCATGGCTATGCAATCTCCTCTTTTTTTGCAGGCAAAGAAGCAAGCGAATGATAGCCGCCGCTGACAAAAAAAGGCCATGGATGCATGGCTATTATGAGTCTTAAAAGCTGGATAAGATTGCGAATGGCGTTAAAATTGGTGAGGTTGACCTTCCCGCTGAGATCCCCAATGAGCTACTTGAGCATGATGAGGTTATTTCCAGGATTTTTGATAAGAATCAAGGATTAAGCGCGATTTGAAGCACCTTCCAAAGCTCTGTGCGATTGCTGCTGTGTGGATGGGTTGACATGAAAAAAAGCCTGGCTCGCAGAGCGCTTTCAGGCTTTCGCGCCTTCCAAACTGCCTATGCCCATGGTAGCGCCACCTGTTTTTTCATGATCCGCGCCGTGAAGCTGCAGAAGCCGCCAGGCATTGCCAAGCGCATTTCCCTGCATAACCTCATCGTCCTTTATCATCAGTAACGATTATCATCAATTGACTCAGAGGAACTCTGAAGACATTAGGATTTTGATGATTGAACTGATGATAATAAGTCTTTGGCATATGCAAAAGGCCATCTTTATGATAAGCCCCTAAGCAAAATCTTTACACAAGCTGCCATTTTGAGGCTCATTCTCAAATTTTCAAAACAGCCCGAATTTTAGATTCCGGGCTGCTTTTTTTCGGTCGGCGCTTTCAGGCTGGGCGGTGAAGGCTGCCGATCAGTATGATCGTCATCCCTCCCACCATTTTATAATAGATACAGCATGACGCTCTCATGTGCTTTTACGTGCTGACACTTTTGCTGCGGTACTCGTCGCGCAACCTCTCCTTACGGGCATCTTTCCGTCTGGCATTCGCCCTCCTATTTATCGCATAACGGCACAAAATACTAAACTAAAAGGATATTTAAGACAGAATCCGAGCGTCGTGTAAAAAATAACCAAAAAGATGCAAATTAGAGAATTTTCAACAAATTATACAATGCAGAAAGGGGATGAATGGCAGATTTAATTGCCCTTATAGAAAGCGGGACTCTTGTTTTTTAGAACCATTAATCTTGTTTTGGTCGCGATGACGGCAGAAAGGTTGGCATTAGCTTGGCAGAGGAATTCCACAACAGAATCATTGACAGCAACAAGATTCCAGGCTTGGGCGTGAGCTTGAACACCAAGTTTTACATCGCAGCATCTGGAGATTTCGTCATAGAACCAACAGATATTTCGAGAACCACAAGCGCTGGAGATGATGCGTATTTTCCTATTATGGTGTATATATGACGCCAATATTTCTCCTGCAAATGATGATTTGAATGCTATGGCGGCAGGCGCCGTTCATTTCAATGCTGCTGGATATACAGTAATAGGCGCTCAAGTCTACAAGCGGCTCAAAGAATTGGAAATAATTTAAAGGGAGTGTGAAATTAGTAGGAGATGGAACGCTGCGGAATCCTGGCGATGCTGAATTCTGATCAATGCGGCCTGTTTTTTGATAAGCCGCATTGAAATCCACCATCTTTAAAAAATCCGCTGGGATTTTTGGGGTTGATTACGGGAAAAAGTATGGCAGACGCTGATTGCGGGGTGGATATCAAGCGGGAATGCATTCATCCGTTTTCGCTTCTTCAGCCCATAAAGAACCCTAAATCCAAAGGCAAAAAGCCCAGCTAAGCTGGGCTTCGCGGAATATTCCCCTGGATCTGATTTTGGTGCGCCGTCAGCTTAAATATTGGATTATAGCGTATGCACCCAGCAGAGACAAAAGTGCGTACAAAAATACCCCAAGCCGGCTCCAAAATCTGGCTTTGGCGCGAAGTTGCATTATCCGCTCCCTCTTTCCCGGAAGCTCCAGCACAAATGTATACGCCAGGTGCTTGACTGGCAGATGCCATATGTACGCTACAGGAAAGCAAAGCGCAAAAATCGTCGCATATTCAACTGCCGAGCGTGCTCCAGCTTCGATGCTTCCGTGAAGAATCATGCGAAAAGCCACTATAGGCCCAAGCCAAAACACCGGAAGAAGCAGAAAGAATGGCAGAGCTGCGAAAACTACCCACCATCTTTTTTTGAAAGTCGCTAAAGATGCAATCCTGCGCCCGTTTCTTTCATATTCTTTCATATCGGGCTCCTATTTTAGGCTATGCTTGAAGAACTCTCCAGCGGCTCCCCTGCCCTTCAGGGCCAGGGGAGCCGTCTGTCGCCTCCAAAAACCAATTATATGCTTATTAGGCCAAAGAGTCAAAGATTCAATTCGCCTGATAATATCCAGGCTGGTATCTGAGGATGTCCTCTCCGTCCGAGAACCCGTTGCCATTCGTATCAGGATTCAAAGGATCTGTGAGATAACTGTACAGCTCTGCATAGTCAGAGAGCCCGTCTTTGTCGGTATCAAAGCTCAGAGGATCTGTTTTAGCCTTTATTTCCTCCATATTGTTCAACCCGTCAATATCTGGATCCTTCAATCCGTCAAGGACGCCTGTGCCTCCGGTGTCAGCCAGCGCAGGATCGGTGAAGGTTATCATGATTTCCTCGAAGTCTGTCAATCCGTCCTCGTCAGAGTCCAATTTCAAGTCGGAGGTGCCGCGCATTGCTTCATACCATGCGGGCAGGCCGTCAAAGTCGGAATCTGTGGAATCCAGCCTCGAATCATCTACAAATTGTCCGCTCGAGTGATCAATTTCAATGAAACCTTTGACAGACTCCCCATTGGGGCCGATTGCAGCCACAGTAATTTTATTCACTCCGAAAAGCAGCTGAGGATTTTCTATGGACCATCTGGAGCCAGGCTCAATAGAGCCTTTGTCAAGAGGGAGGTTGCCCGATTTTATCTCGTAGCTTAGCGACACCGGGGTAAAATCGCCGATGATCCTGCCGCTTATGGAATCCAGCTCGATTTCCGAGGCATAAATTCCCGTTTCAAGAAGCGTAAGTCCAGCAGTTTCAAAAATGATTGCGGGAACGCCGTCATCCAGCGGATCTTCTGAATCAGGCGCTTGCGCATCTGGCTTCAGAAACAGTCCGGACTCAGATTCGTTAGCTTCTATCTCGCCTATTTTTATTTCCTCTCCGACAATCCAGACATTATATTTACGGTTTGGCAAGATTTTCACTTCAAATGAGCCGTTTTGATCAGTGCGCCCGAAAAAGGCGGCCTTTTCTGATTCAAACCTCAAGATTCCAGCTTCAAGCGGAGTATCAGAAGCTTTATACGCAGAACCCGATACGTATATCGCCTTCTCCAAGGCCAACGGTTCATCCGCCAAAGGATTCTGAGACCTGTAGGCGAAGGTTGACGCCGCATTGTCGCCGCTTTCAATTAAAAGTATGACCTCGCCTTCTATCGCTTCGAATGAGTAGCTTCCATACTTGTCCAGCTTTTCAGATGCCAGGGTTTTTCCGTCGGAATTGCGGATGAGGGTTGCCTGAGCCTCTGCGGCTGCTTGCCCGTCAATTGAAGCGAATCCTTTGATTCCCTCGTTCTTGGAAAAAACCGCGTCAAAGTAATTTGCCATAATGGTGTAGGCTTCCGCCCTTGTTATTTTGTTCAGGGGTTTGAATTCTTTATCTGGATAACCAGCTATAACTCCCGCTCTTACAGATTCTGCAATGCTTGAGTAAGACCAGCGATATTCGCTGACATCAGGAAAAGAAGCGATAAGCGTCGGATCTCCGGCGCTTTGCAAGGCTGAGCTGGCTCTGGTCAGCATTGAGGCGAATTCCTCCCTGGTTATAGTTTCGTCAGGATGGAAAGTGCCGTCAGCATAGCCCGCAATTATGCCGCTCTTCCTTGATATTTCAACGCAGGCATATAAACTGTGGCCTCTGGTGTCTGAAAATGCGGAGGCCGATATATTCTTTGCCGCGGCGTCGATGAGCGCCTTGGGCATGTTAGCCCTCAACACCAGCTCCGCAGCTTCCGCCCTCGTCAGCAATTCATCCGGGGAGAAGCTTTTTCCGGATGCCCGCGATTGATTTCCTAAACCGAGCGTCTCCAGCCTGTCAATGAATCTTCTCGCCCAGTGCTCCTCCACATCAGGGTAAATGCTTGTGTCCGCAGCCATGTAGACGGCTATTCTGCTCAACAGCAACGCCATTATCAGAATCAGCGGTGCCAAAACTTTTTTATAACCTCTCATTTCCTTAACCCCCCCAAAGATTCCGGTGATTTTATTGATATTATTTTTCGCCATTTATCGGCATCCTATTTTAATTTTATAGTTTTTATTGCACAAAGTCAATAGAAAGTGCTATAATGCAGTGATGTATGACAATAAGCCGTTTAACGCGATAAATGCCCTTTCTGGGTTTAATCACAGGAGGTTAATAAATCGTCTTGCTTTTTGTGGAATATAACTGCATTTATTCCATATAATACCTTCTAATAGACATAGATAAAAGAAATTATACTCTAAAGCATACATATCCATCTCTGTAGGGTTTTTTTAAATTAATATCTTTACTTGAGTCAAATCCCTGTCTTTCTCGTATATATATGAGGGTGGCATTAGTATTTCTACAAATTTGTTTACATAAATGGCATCACAAGGCATTTCAATTGAAGCAGTTTAATGTATGCATTATCAAGTACTTAAACTGATTAATGGCTAAATCTTTTGCCGCTCAGGATTTTCTTTCGCTGTGCGGCGTATTAAAAACGGGGGTGACTTAAATGCGCAATCTATCTAGAAGATTTCCAAGCCTCATCGCGGTTCTGGCTCTTCTGGCCTTTCCAGGCTGCCTTTCCGCCTCGGCGGATTCAGACGTTTCAGAATCAAGGGCGAACGTAGGATTCGCCTCAGGCATTTTAGACGCGGCGCCAATTGCTAATGCTGGTTCGGCTGCCTTCCAGCAAGGAAGCACCTTTGCTGAAAATCCCGAAGACGCAGTCGGCATGGTTATTCTTTATGATGAATATGGGATGGAAATTTCGAGAGGAAGCGCTTTTGCCATATCAGACTCCGGCCTTGTCGCCACCAATTTCCACTGCGTCATTGGAAACGGCGGCAATAGCGCAAAGGTATCATTCAAGGGATCGAGCGGGGCAGTTAAGGAGTACCGAGTCGCAAGCGTATACAACTACTCTCAGACCCTCGATCTGGCCATACTGCGCATCGACGCTTCGAATATTCCAACGCTTAAGCTGGGAAACTCCGACAGCTTGAAGGCTGGGCAGACGATAAAGCTGATTGGCACTCCGCTCGGCCTTGAAGACTTCAGAGAAAGCATCACTGCGGGCAATATCACAAGCATCATCTCCAGATACGGTTCAAAGGAAGTGCTCTGCAATATAACCGCTTTTAGCGGAAACAGCGGAGGTCCGATAATCAACGGCGCCCAGGAGGCTGTGGGAATCACATCGGCGAAGTACGACGACAGCACCGGTTTTGTAAGCGGAATACCGATAAATTACTTGAAGCCTCTCCTTGCCTACGACCTTAGCCTGTCGGTAAGGATGGCGAATGACAATGCCGTTTATGGAGTGCTGGAAACCGGAAAGCCTGGATTTGCGTTCGGACGCATATCAGAAGGCTCAATTTCAGAGACAGCTCCAGCGTTCCTCTACTCCGAGCCGTACAGCTACACCCTCTATGACGCTCCAGCGGGGATATACATAGCAAAGCAGGCTGAAAGCGAAAGCATCTTCAACTTTAACTACTGGAAAGCCTCTGAAATGGATTCAGATTCTCTTGATGAAAGCGAAGCCGTCTCCAGCGGCGATGATTACATAAGCCAGGATTCCTTCTGGGGCTTGATCCATGAATACGACGGCAATATCTACACATACGGCGAATTTTCCGGTTACAGCTACGACTCTAAGCCGTACGCCCGCTTCAGCACAGGAGACTCCATAAGCTATGCCAGTGAGGGCAGCGCCAAGATCATAGAGCATGCCCGATATGAGATGGAGAATCACCTGAAAAGCGGATATGCCATTGAAGTAAAAAGCGATCCTCTGACTATCAGCCTCTTATCCTATTCAGAGGGAAAACTAAAGGGTGAATCGGCGGTTTTCAGCCAAAACGACGGAAAAATAGTTTTCAGCACTTACCAAGGCGGAGTGCTTGAAGGTCCTCGCGCTGAAATGGCAGTTGCCGGCACGGTCAGGGAGCTGACATATAGAAAAGGCGTTCCTTCAGGCGACTGGGCTTCTGTAAATTTAGCCTCCAGCAAGAAGTTTTCAATTCAAAAGAACGCTTTCGGCGATGTCACGCTTGAAAACAAGCTTATGAAGTACACTGTATCCATTTACCATGATGGCATGATAGAGCTTAAATCCCTTGATTATGAATTGAAAGCGGATAAATACGGGACAGTGGAGATTCTCAACTCCTCTGGCGACAGCTTCGGCGCTAAGCTCGCCTCCGCGATGGGAGGAACCTGCGGCGACTTCGTCTATCTTTACGACGCGAATCAGAACCGGATCTCCGCGCGCATAAATGAAAAATCCAGGGAAATGTATTTAGGCGAGCTGGCAAGCGACAGTTGCTATGACGGCTTTAATGGAAAAGCGGGAGCTGTACTTGACTACTCGGATTTGTATGCTGGCCAGATGAAATCGAATAAAGTCACTGGAAAAGGCGCTTACTTCAAGAAGTCTGACATGAGCCTGTATGTAGGCGCTCTTGATAGCAAAGCGCCAAAGGGAAGGGGGATTCTTTTCGAGCAGTACTTTCCTCATGTCAGATATGGCATTTGGGATGGATATGTCCAAACTCAATTCTTTGAGAAAGAGTTCGAGGAGGCTTGGTAAGTTCTTTTCTTAAATGTAAAAGCCTAAGACATGCTGATAATCAGTCAAAAGTCCAGATGCTAGATCTTGCTTTCAAATGAGTCATTGAATAATCAAGCATCAAAATAGGGACTTTCCAATGCGCATAATTATAGATAATAAACAGGGCCTTGAGAATGTCAGGACCCTGTTTTCATGCGTATCACGCTTCAAAAAGTCAGGAAAGCTGCAGTGCTAAATGCATGATGACTTAGCATATAGAAATAAAAGCAATTGAAACATTTGCCGGAATAAGTGAGACTGCTAAGGCCTGAAATGCGGTGTAAAGCCTGCTTAGCAGCATGGATGCCGCTGCAAAATCACTACATATTTCTTTAATTCCGGCCTTTTAGCGACTTGCCCCCTTAATCCTTACGTTCGTTAAAGATAACTCTGAAAAGTGACGAGATTCCTTTGTAAGTAACGACTCTCCTCGAGATTCACCTGAATCAAAACCAACGGATGATTGGCAATATCCTCTATCACATCCTGCGGATCTTTAGTTTGCATTTAGCGACAGAAACCTTGCTCATGTCTAAATCCTCTTCATTTGGTAATGCAAATGCTGATATTATCACCTATTGCGGTATAATATGTTTGCTCATAGTCACAGAATTCATTTACCGCATCAGCGACTGAACCAAAATCTTCATTGAAAAAACTAAAATCACTCCTCCTAGTACAAGCTTTGGATAGAAAAACCTTAATCGTCTAGAGTGGGCTGATACAAATCAAAATCTAAATTAACAAAAACAAATGCATCGTCTATTCCAATTGCAGTTTCAGGGAAAAAACCTTTCTTGATATTATATATTCAGGATGAGTGAACCCATTTATGTCGAAAGTTGTGTAATTAAAAAATTTTGATCATAGTTACTGCTGATTTTTGGATCAGACTCTAAACTGCGGTTATAGAATCCCTCAAAAGTATCAAATAAATACAGAGTTCTTTCTGGGAAACACCGATTTAGCTGACGCGCAAAATACCCCTCAAAAACTCCTCACTCTGCAACGCTTCCAGCAATATTTCTCTTGTGTAAAATATCAGCTTGTCTTCTGACTGAAATGCAGTCGTTATCATAATCTTATCGTATGTAAGCAAATTGAGCTCTTCAGGAGCATAGCAGCGCACACCAATAATATCAGCTTCCTGAAGAGCAGGATTTTTGTCAACAAATCCAATCACCTCGAAACAGGATTTATTTGGAGGTGTAATTATGCTTTGCTGGTATAGTAATTCTTGCAAAAACTTTCTGTCGCTGTTTACGGCTCCATAAAGCAAAATACGTTTCATATGACCCTCTACTCGAAAATGTATTCGACAGTCAAAATGTAATATTTTTGTTACATCTTCATGATTATATGACAGTTGATTCAAAACTTAGAACGTTTAGAGCCGCTCCAATTTTTGGGTCTTTAAACTTAGCTGGGCAACAAGCAAGAATGCGTCATGTAAGAACCTTGTAAAATCAGCGCTTGAGTCATTGGACACAGGGCAGTACCCGCTAGAATTTAAAGACCCCAATTTTGAGCCGCTCGTCCAATGGGCGGGCGCGGCATTGGCGCTTTTTCAGACATCTCCATATCCGGGCACAGCTTTCTGAATACCTCGCACGCCTAGTATTTTACTGTATCCGTCCATTATTCTATTGACGCATCGTTACCAATGTAGTATAATTAACTACATCCTTAGTGATGAATGGAGGCGATGAAAATGAACGCGACGATAACTGACGCGGAATTAGAGGTAATGAAGGTACTCTGGCGCGAGAACCGACCCGTGCTGTTCACTGACATTCGGCTCGAACTGGAAGAGACTAAGAAATGGAAAACGTCTACGATACAGACTCTTGTCTACAGATTGCGCGATAAGGGCGTGATACATTCAATACCGGGGAGTATGGCGCGGTATGTGACAGACGTGCCGAAAGCAGAGTATCTGCGCTCCGAGGGGCAGAGCTTTATCGACAAGCTATTTGACGGCAGCGCAAGAAACCTTGTAGCCGCGCTCTGTCAAAACGGGCAGTTGACCGAACAGGACATAGCGGAACTGCGCGATTATTTTAACGCGGGAGGTGACGGCAATGGCTGACGCCGTTCGCACAATAATCGTAATGTCTATTACGGGCGGCGCATTGACGCTGTTGATTTTGATCGTCAAGCCGCTGATCAAGGACAGGCTGCCGAAGTCGGCGCAATACGCGCTGTGGCTCGTTGTGCTGGCGGCGCTGCTTGTGCCTGTGTCGAAATTGGTGACGATTCCGGCAAATCCGGTGGAGTTCAGGCCGTTGAGCGTTGCAGTCGAGCAAAATCTCAAGACCAGCGAGGAAGAAAAAGGCTACAACACTGACATCGTCGCTTCGCCCCTTCAAGAAGAAAATACGGGAAAAAGTATAACGTTTTACACATCGCCGGTGACGGCAGCGTTCACATTTTTCTCCCTATTCTATCCATTCGGGGCATTGTTTTTTCTGTTTTGCCACGTTATGGGCTACGAGATGTTTATCGGCAAATTGCGCCGGACTCGAACGCTTACGGACATTGCCGCGCCCGTGCGGGTTTACAGGAGCGGGGCTGCCGCGATGCCTATGCTTATAGGTTTATTTCGCCCGGTGATTGTTCTGCCTGACCGCGATTATGCTTATGATCAGCTCCGCTGCGTGCTCTCCCACGAGCTGACGCACCTTCGGCGACGCGACGTGTTCATCAAATGGCTGTCGGTGCTCGCGGGAGCGGCGCATTGGTTCAATCCACTTGTCTATATCGCCCGGCGCGAGCTTGCCCGCGCCTGTGAATTGTCCTGTGACGAGGCCGTTATCCGCAAGCTGGATGATCGCGGCAGAAAGGAATATGGCAACACTCTGCTCTCGCTTGCCGCTCAAAGCCGTCTGCCGCGAGCGGTCGTGTCAACGACTATGGTTGAGGGCAAGGAAGATTTAAAAGAAAGGCTTGGAGCGATTATGAAAAGCAAGAAATACACTCGCTCCTCGATTTTACTTTCGGCAGCGCTGATTGCCGCCGCCGTGCTGATCGCGTGCGCGCTTGGCTCTGGACAGTCCGGGAAAAACAGCAAAATTTTCTTCACTAGCGGAGAAGAGCGCGTAATTGCGTCCTTTGGAGCGCTGGCTTCATCTGATTACGCCGATGTTACAGTCAAGTTCTCAGAAGCCACAGGATTTATTACCGAATATATGATTTCTGTAAGCAACGAAGGTACGGGAATTGAGGAAAAGCTGATTAAAGTCGGCGAAACGCACACCTTTGCTGTCAGCGGATACAACGCAACGACAGTCAGAGCAAAAGCGTCTGCCGATAGAACCGGCCACGCTTACGCAACATTTGAAGTCTCACAGGCAAAATCCGAAGCCGTGTCGAAGATTGGCATAATCCCCGACGAGGATATGGCCTCAGGCATCTGTTACTTTATCTCAGATGTCAATATTGCCGCAGGGACATTTAATGCTGAGCAGGTCAAGTGGCTGTCGGCGGAACGCGACGCGGACGAGCTAAGTGAACTTGGAGTTGACCCTGGCAGCCTGCCGAATGGATTTTATCTCCACAACTTGGGCTTGGGAGTAAAAAGTTACGGCATTAGCCCGAATACGCTCATTTTTGCCCTTGATTGGAACAACAACGGCCAAACGTATAAAACGATTGACTTAGCGGAGTTCGCGGCAATCGTGGACGGGCGTGAAGAGGGAGGTTCACTTTGGCGAGTTGCGCTTGGCGGCGGCGCAGCGCGACAGATTGCAGAACAGTATCTGCCCTAATAGAGACTGCCTGCGGGGAAAACGGCTAACTTCCCTCCCCGCAGGCTCTACATCGCTCATCGCCGGCAAAAACGCGTCTCAGGGTCAATTATGCCGATGCACAGTCAAATGTACCGATGATTATACATTGAATGGTGCGAAATGCCGATATCGGCATTT
>JAISZB010000193.1 GCA_031269465.1 Clostridiales bacterium
TAGTATGAAAATACATTTTATGGACATTTGTCCATGCCTCAAACACACAAATGGCTTAATATTTTCATCCTTAGTGGTGAAGCGAAGCTTCATAGGGGTTTATATGAAAAGCAGTATACTTCAAGCTTTAAAATACGGGAAAACCCACGGCACGGAGAAAACGCTGAAAATAACAATCCCGGAAAACCTCTAATAACAAAACGCATACTACTGAATGATGCAAAGGTACTCTCTGTACGCGAAACTGAACAGGGTCAAGACCGCCGGCCTCGGCAGATTGCATGAGCTAAGCTGCTCGTTCATCACTCGCGGCGAATTATCTGAAAAAGACTTTATCGCCGAGTTGCGGCGACGCAACGGAAATCTCCCTTTAACTCCCTTGCTCGACGTTCCCGCAATCGCGGAACTTTATGAGGAATATTATGAAAAAATCATTGTCTCTAATACTGGCCGCAGTTTTGCTCGCGGTTCTTGCGACCGGGTGCGGCGTAGAAACGGCGCCGTCACCTTCTAATGAGGTTGACGCGATAACCGCCGATACTGCTGATGACACTGCTGCAAATACTGCCGTTGGGGGTGCATTCACCGTTTCATATGAGTACAAAGGCGAGGATGCAAACGCCGATTGGAGCGCGGACAGCGCGACAATGATAACTTTTACCGGCTCTGACGCGAACGTATCCGGCTCAGGAGCGGCGTTCTCGAAAAAATACTGACAATTTCAAGCGCGGGAACCTACGTTCTGTCCGGGACGATGAACGACGGTCAAGTATTGGTAGACGCGGGAAAAGACGATGTTGTTAGGTTGGTGCTGAACGGCGTCACGCTGCACTGCGAAACTGCTCCGGCGATTTATGCGCCACAGGCGGCAACAGTTGTGTTTATACTCGCTGACGGAACTGAAAACGCAGTTTCGGACGGCGATTACTCTGTTGTTGATAGCGACGACGCGCCGGATGCGGCGATTTTCGCGCAGGACTGCTTAAGTATTACGGGCGGCGGTATGCTTAATGTAACCGGTACGAAACATCACGGAATCCGAACGCAAGACACGCTTGTCATTACAGGCGGCGCGATAAGCGTAACCTCTGCGGGCGATGCGCTGCGCGGCCGCGACGGCGTTGCGGTTAGGGGTGTTTCACTCACGCTGAACGCCGGAGGCGACGGGATTCAGTCGAACAACAATGAGGACGACGCGAAGGGCTTCGTCGTTATTGATGGCGGCGACTTCGTAATTCAAGCGGGGAGTGACGGCATTCAGGCGCAGAGCGCTTTGACCGTTTACGGCGGAACATTCCGAATAGCAACTGGCGGCGGCAGCTCAAACGCGCCCACTCACGAAGAAGATTTTCGCGGAGTTCGGGGCGGCCAAAATAGCGCAACCGCTGCTGCGGAGGACGAGAGCGTCAGTATGAAGGCGTTGAAAGCCGGAAAACTGCTGACCATCACAGACGGTAATTTCACAATTGACGCGGAGGACGATGCGGTTCACTCCAACGACGGCGCTAGAATTCGGGGCGGATCGTTTGCGATCAAAACGGGCGACGACGGGTTCCATGCAAACGGAGCGCTCGAAATTTCCGATGGCGAGATAAATATTCCTACATGCTACGAGGGAATCGAGGGGCTATCCGTCACAATCAGCGGCGGCGAGATAAGCGTTGCCGCAAGCGACGACGCGATTAACGCGGCGGGTGGCGCGACGGGCGAACAGCAAGGCTTCGGGCCTATGGGGCAGGACAGGTTCGCGGTGGACGGCGATATTTTCATTCGCGTTTCAGGCGGAACTCTCGACTTGTACGCGACGCGAGATGGTCTTGACGCGAATGGAAATATTTTCTTAGAAGGCGGTACAATTAAAATAAGCGGGCCGTCACAGGGCATGGAGGGTGCAATCGACCTTGACGGCAGTATGTTCGTCACGGGTGGCGAACTCATTACGGCGGGCAGCGTTTTGAACGCCTCGCAGGATTCCACTCAACCGCTGCTGCTCGTTTCCTACGCGGAGCAACAGCCCTCCGGCAGCCTGATTGCGATAAAGGATGCCGACGGAAATTCACTGCTTGAATACACCGCCAAAACGTCGTTTACTTTATCCGGCTTTACCTCGAAATCGTTTGCGATTGGCGAAACTTACTCGCTTTTCATTAACAGTGAAAAACGCGTCGAAGTCAAATTAGAGAGCATTGCAACGAGTATTGGCGATGATGGCGGCGAATACAACGGCGGCAGAGGAATGGGGCGCGGCGATTGGGGCGGTGCGACGGGCGGTGGAACCCGACCCGCAGGCGGCAGACCGCAGGGAGACTGGAACGGCGAGATGCCCGAATGGGATGGTGAAACTCCTCCAGAAGGATTTACTCCCGGCGGTCGTGGCAGAACCGCGCCTCCGACTGATGCGGGTACTCCTGAAGCATAAATTTTTACATTGCATTTAAACGGCAAGGGGGTGAACGGATGCCGGAGGAAAGCATTAGCGGTAAACTGATTGTTGTGATACCGGCATACCATCCCTACGACCGGCTTGCGGAGCTTGTCAGTAAAATGCTTTCGCTGTTAAATACCCGTTTTATCATAGCTGATGACGAAAGCAAGCCGGAGGTGAAACGGATTTTTGAAAAGCTGGAAACGGACTATGCCTGTGATGCGCTTCGGCAATCCTGAAACATAGGCAAAGGCGCGGCGCATAAAACTGAGGCGAAGCATGTCGTGAGTGCGTACCCGAAGGCTCTCGCCTATGAGACGGCAGACGCAGGTCTTCAGCGCGCGCCGGAAGATATTCGACATGTGGCGCAAACGCTTAAAGAAACCCCCGACAGCTTGGCGTTGGGCGTCAGGACATTTGACGGTCGTGATGCGCTGGGTAAAAGCAAATGAGGCAATCGGCATCTGCTGTCTTTGGCATGCATACAGGCATTCAGGATTTATACGCACAAACCGGACTGCGGGGAATGCCGTGCAAATATGCGGAGAAATGCAGGCGAATGCCCGGTGAGCGGTTCGATTGCGAAATGAATATGCTTTTGCAGATGGCAAAAGAGAGTGTGACTTTTTGAGATTCCCTGCTTCGCTTCACCGCTTAGGATGAAAGCAACCGATTATAGCAGCCGAAAACATCAGTCCTATAAAGAAACTTAATCTGAATTTATCTGATATCAGCGTTTAATGGCTGGTTTAATCAAGTCCTCTTTTTGGAAGCTTGATTATACAGCGGTGCTCAATGACGATATCGTGGTTACCACTCAATGAACAGTCAAGCTCCAAAAAAGGAACATTTGATGAAAATCGGTATATCAGAATATGTGCGTTTACATTTGCGCTGCCGCATGCTTTCGTGATACTCAAAGCATACAGGTTAATCGCACTCGAAAACTTATGAGGGTAATCTATCTGCAATACTGATACGATGTAGAATAATCGGAACTGTTCCGACAACTCTATTTACATTATTAACCAGTCAAAAGAGCATAAAATTCTTGCAGAAAAGTTCAAAATTGATGAGAGTATATGTTTAATTTTGCAAAACTTATCAACTCACTCATATAATTCTTAGATGATGTATTTGTTTTGATAAATTATATGGATAAATATGGCAGAATTAATGACAAAATTACTCAAAATGACAGTCACTTTGCAAACCGTCGGAATAGCTATGAATAATCTCATTTTTCTAACAGTTTTTGTGGATAAATACCTGGTTTTAATCTCATGCAGCACGTTGACCGATAAGTTGAAATTATTGTATAATAAGCCTAAATTCACCTATAAGGTCAATAACCCACCGCCCGATATCTCAAGGTTAAAACCTTTTGATATTTGAGGCGGGGGCTTGCAGTTGCACGTCCTGATTGACTAGCCTAAGTTTCCACTGGGAAGCTGCGCTGTCCAAGAATATCCTATAGGCACTCCGGGGCGTTTGCTCCAGCTCCGGACTCTGCGGCTTGCGGCTGAACAGTCCTGAGGGGAAGGGACAGTGCTTCAGGCGTATAAAACCTTGGAACAGCATTGGCGAAGGGCAGCCAGCCCCAGAAATGGGGCATTGCGCGACAGCGGCGCAAAGGAAGGCGGAAAACATGGTTTATGTTTTAAGCAAGGGCGGAAAGCCCTGATGCCGACGAAGCGCCATGGGAAGGCAAGGCGCTTGCTGAAGGATGGCAGGGCTGAGGCTGCAAAACTGGAGCCTTCTGCAATTCAGCTGTTGTACGACAGTTCGGAATACACCCCAGCTGATAGCATTGGGCGTAGATGCGGGGAGCAAAACTATAGGCATTTCCGCGACGACGGAAAAAGAAGGGCTGTACGCTTCTGAAGTGAAATTGAGGACTGATATGGCAGACCTGATCTCAACGAGAAGAGCTTTCAGGCGTGCCAGGCGCAATCGTAAAACAAGGCATCGCAAGCCTAGGTTCAACAATCGCGTCCGTGCAAAGCATAAAGATGGCTCGCTCCGTCTATAGAAAACAAGATTAAAACCCATATCAAAACGGTGGAAAATTGTTTAGAGACGGGCATGCATGCCATGGGAGGAAAAGCTGCAAGAATCGTATATCGGCTATCCACCGCATTGAATCCCGCAGAATAGGAGGCGATGCACCGAATAATCCAGTAACTCTGCGCAGGGATTGCCACGACAGCTATCGGGATGCCGAAAGCGGCACCATGCGGGAAAGCTTAAGCTGGATCTAAAAAGAGGGCGATCTTTCAGAGGCGCCGCGTTCAAGGGGATCATGCGCTGGGCGTTCTACAACAGGTTGAAGGAAGAGCATCCGAATGCTGGCACGGCATACGGCTATACCGCAAAGAACACAAGAATCAGAAACGGCTTGGAAGAAGATCATGCGGTAGACGCGAGATGATCATTGATAATTCTTTTTAGGACTGATACGTAATTCTTTTCTTCAAAAACAATTAAATTCCTCAACGGCGGTTCCTGGCGGCGCTTTGCAGCTGAATTTTCCTAATTGCTTCTAAGCCAGTGAAATCAATGGCTGCAGAATCCTGTTCACCATCATTCAAATCGAATTCTGCCGATTCTCATATGCAGCTGAATTGCCCGCTGCAAGGATGCCATGCCGGAAACCCGACATACAAGGTTTTTTCGAGGGGCAACTGCATAAAATCACCTCCAATCCAAGTTTTGAAGCCATGCTTCGGTTGTTCTGAGAATGAAGCCTCATGGATTGTGAAACGCCATAATGGGTTTTGCGGCGGGAGTCTCCTTCGCCAAATATTGATGAAGATGTCGCGCTTCATTCGGGCAAGCCGCCTGATTTGGAGTTGGACGCTGCAGGCATCGACATGCGGGAGCCGTATAAAAGCGCTACAAACTCCGCTATTCCAAACGCAGATGTCTGCATCGATCCCGTCCATGTTAAGTTTGTTTCCAGGGCTTTGAATGAATTAGAAAATCAATAGATTTCGTCAATCAATCCATTACGGCCAACTCATGATGAGCAAAGCTTCTATCAAATAAAGGATATGGTTTTGAGTAAACTTACAGACGATTGTTGCTTAGTCATACTTCACAAACAATCATCTGAATGGTTGACAAAGTATACAATATAATATTTAACTTTACGATCAAAGGCATTTTATTCCATTTTGCAGAATTGACCGCTTAAGTTTAAAGACCCGAAATTCCTGCCGCTTCAGAGACCCGATTGATTGGACGAGAGTATGGAAGGCAGTGAAAATAGAGCAAATGGATAAACGGAAAATCCAGAACTGCAACGCCTGTCATAACGGAAACATCCCATTAACAATCCCACAACAAGCTGCAGTAATAAGTCTGAAAGTGAGGTGAGAGGCATTGTCTAAATCGAATTCGAATAAACGGTAATTCCTTAGAAAGCGGCTTCGGTCTATTTGGGTGTGAGCGTTCTGTGTGTTGTCATTACAAATGTTTACGCGGTTTATGGACAAGAAGCCCTTTATCTTTATGTGGACTATACCGATTTTCACCAAATGCTACTTTTTTGGAGCTTGATTATCCATCGAATGGTGCGATTGATACCGGCATTTTGCACTTGCTGTATAATCAAGCTCCAAAAAAGGTAATTATCTATGAAAATCAGTATATATGTTTATATCCACTCGCAGGAGGCGTTGTTATCCTGCCGCTTATCTGCGGACAGCGCCCCGTGCTTTGCTCCGTCTCGTATATACCGCTTTTCATCAAATGTTCCTTTTTTTGTTGATTATCCATTGAATGGTACGAAATGCCGAAATCGGCATTTTGCATTTGCGAAGCTTCACTCATAAAAAGGTTTTAGCCATTAAAGGTGGATTAAAGGTTTCGGCGTAAAATGAGAGATGCAATCAAATTACGGGGAGGGCAAAATTTTGAAAGACGCCGCGAAATCAAGCGCAGTCTGAACTGTGCGGACTAAGCTTTACTAAATAGACTGGGGTGCGGTACAGCCACACGATGCTGCGACAATTCAAAGTGAGAGTACAACGTCCGAAGCATGTATTTTGACGCGCCGAGTGAAAAGGCTCTAAGAGAGAACATCGACGGGGTGGACAAGCAGGAAAAATCCCGAATGCGGCGCTGCAATGATGATTCGGAGTTTTTATGGCTTGAAAAGAAAAGCCAAGTAAACGGCCTGTGCAACAAACAAACGGCCCGAATACCGCCGAGGAACTGCTCCGTTAGCATAATGGAGACTTGCGGTGGATGCCGACAGACAAGCGACCGCTCATATTCGATCTTTACAGCAAAATGTCGGGACGGCGACTCCGCCCGAAAACCATTGTGGACTATACTGCTTTGCATTGGATAGTTCCGATTTTGATGTCGGATTATACAATGATCCAATGGATAATCAGGCATCAAAATCGGTACATTTGACTGCAGAGCGGTATATATTCGGGAACCGTTTGTGTGTCGGGCGGGAAATGTCAGGATAACGCTTGACGGGAATATCCGAACGGGCTTGCTCTCTACGGATTGTCTAAACGATAACTTGCCGACCGTCGCGTCGGGTGACGAGATAGTTTTTATTGAAGTGAAATACGATGCTTTTATACCGTCCTATATCACTGGCTTGCTCCAACTGCAAAACCGCACGGCTTTACCTGTTTCAAATACTCGCTATGCCGTATCTACGGCTGATAAAAAGGAGATTTTATGATGGCTGTGTTCAATGCCCTAAGAGGCGGAGCAAGGTTAAAAGGAAGAAATATCCTAATCGGGATTATTTTTCTTACAATGGCGGCGGCGTTTACCGGCTGTGGTGAAAAGGCAGAGGATAATTCGCTAACCAACAATAGCGTCGTTGAGGAAAGCGGCGAAAACAACGGCATCGCGTTTTCATACAGCAACGGCATTGATGAAAACGGATTTTGGCAAGATGTGACCGCACTCGATTATGTCGAGCTGTACGACTACAACTCGTTTGCTATTCCGAGAGAGGTTCATAGCATATCAGACGACGCGGTTCAAAGTGAACTCGACGCCATTTTGGAATACTATGCCTCTAGCGAACAGATTACCGACCGCGCCGTTGTAGACGGCGATACCGTCAATATTGATTATGTGGGCAGCGTTGACGGCGTGGAGTTCGACGGCGGAAGCACGGGTGGCGCGGGCACGGAAGTCACCATTGGCGTGACGAGCTATATTGACAACTTTCTTGAACAGTTAATCGGGCATAATCCGGGAGAAACCTTTGACATCAATGTCACTTTCCCCGAAGATTATGGGCAGGACAATCTCAACGGGAAGGAAGCCGTATTTGTCACCACCATAAACTATATTTCCAGCCCGGTTAAGCCTGAATTGACAGATGATTTTGTCGCCGATAATCTGTCGGCAGAGAATGGGTGGATAACTGTCAGCGAAGCGAGAAACGGCGTATACGCCGATTTGCAAAAAACAGCTGTTCAAAGCTACATTCAGGAGTATTTAGTCAATAGCGTGGCGGTAAAGTCGGTGCCTAATAAGTTGGTGGAGTATCAGAAGAACTTTATGATAGATTACTATCAGGGCTATGCGGACAGTTACGGTATGGAGCTTGAAGAATTTCTCAGTACCTTTGCCGGCTTTGCGTCATTAGAGGAACTGCTTGAATCCAGTTCTGAGGATAATGTGCAATCGGCAAAATACAGCCTTGCCATTCAAGCCATAGCCGAGGACGCGAAAATCACGGTCAGCGCGGAGGACGTTGCACTGTATTTCAAGGAAGCGATGGGGACGGACGATTATTCCGAGTATGAGGAAAGCTATGGACTGCCTTACTTGAAGCAAGTGGTTCTCGGCAATAGCGTTATGAATTATCTCGTGGAGCATACCGTGCAGGAATAGCCGGCTCATCTGTCTTAGCGGGAAGGAGAAAGGAGTCGGATGGATGTATTCGCGGCATTAAAACTAATGGGCGGCGTGGCATTTTTCTTGTACGGCATGAATGTAATGTCGGCGAGCCTTGAAAAAATGTCCGGCGGGAGGCTTGAAAGGACGCTCAATAGCGCCACGTCAAGCAAGGCGAAAAGTCTTATTCTGGGTATGGGTATAACTGTCGCGATTCAGTCGTCGTCCACGATGACAGTTATGCTTGTGGGCCTTGTCAACTCTGGGTTAATGCAGCTTCACCAGACGGTTGGCGTTATCATGGGGTCGAATATCGGTACGACGCTTACCGTGTGGGTATTGGCGCTGGCTGGCATCGAAAGCGAAAATGTATTCCTGAAAATGCTGAGTCCCGAAAATTTCGCGCCGCTCTTTGCGGTCGCCGGCATTATCCTGATGATGACTTCCGATAACAAGAAAAGGCGTGATGTCGGCAACGCGCTTATAGGCTTCGCGGTGCTGATGTTCGGAATGGTTTTAATGAAGGAATCCGTCGCGAGCTTAGAAGGCAACGAGAGGTTCGCAATGATTTTAACGGCCTTTAAAAATCCGATATTGGGCGTACTTGCGGGAATGGTTTTTACCGGAGTAATTCAAAGTTCCGCCGCATCCATCGGGCTTTTGCAGACATTCGCCTCTACGGTTGGAATGAGTTACGGCGTAGCGATGCCGATTGTAATGGGACAAAACATCGGCACTTGCGTCACGGCGCTGCTGTCTAGCGTAGGGGTCAACAAAAACGCGAAAAGGGTAGCAGTTGTGCATATTTATTTTAACCTGATAGGTACGATACTCTGTCTTACTGCGCTTTACGGCCTGAACGCATTAATCGGCTTTACATTTATGGACAAGTCGATAAGCCCGCTCGAAATAGCGTTGGTGCACAGCATTTTCAACATAACTGTAACGGCTGTTCTGCTGCCGTTTGGACTCGCGCTTGAAAAACTCGCGCAGTGGACGATACGAGACAAAACAAGTGAGCCGCAAACATACGAATTTTTGGACGAGCGGCTTTTGAACGCTCCGTCCTTCGCTATCGCCCAATGCCAAGCAATGGCTGTAAAAATGTGCGGCATTGCAAAGGAATCCGTATTTTGCGCGATTTCTCTCGTAAGCAAATACGACGAGAAAATCGTCCCCGTAGTACGAGACGACGAGGCGCTGCTTGATATGTACGAGGACAACCTAGGCGCTTATCTTGTGAAACTTTCAGCAAAGGAACTATCAACATCGGACAACTTGGAAGTTTCACGCCTTTTGCACGCTATTGGCGATTTTGAGCGAATGGGCGACCACGCCCTGAACATTATGGAAAGCGCGGAAGAATTGAAGGAAAAGGGCATCGGCTTTTCGGAGGCGGCGCAGGAGGACTTAAAGGTTCTTCACGCAGCTCTGGAGGAAGTTATCGACCTAACCGTTCGCGCCATCGCCACCGAGGACGTCTCCTTGGCGAAGCTGGTTGAGCCGCTTGAGCAAGTTATTGACGAGCTGGTTATGTCTCTGCGCTCGCGTCACATCATTCGCCTGCAAAATGGGAAGTGTTCAATATTGCCGGGGTTTATCTGGTCAGACCTGATGATAAATTACGAGCGAGTATCCGACCATTGTTCAAACCTTGCCAGTTCACTAATTCAAACTTCCGAAGGTTCTATAGAAGGGCATATGTATATGTCGGGAATAAAAAGCGGCGATAACCCTGAATTTACCGAAAATTTTAAGCTGTTTAAGAAGAAATATAAATTGGCTGATCCTTGACGGCACGTGTATTGCGCCTTCAATCGCCCGCTCTGGACGGAGCGCAAGCACCGTGAAGATCGCTCCGAGAACGAGCGGTCGCTGGATGCGTTCATGTACGCTGGATTCGACGTCCCGTCCAGCAATGCTCTTTCGTTGAGGACAAGCTGTTGCTGGAAATGCTGATTGCGGCGCTGGCTGAACTGGCCGATGACGAGCGCTATATCATCAATGCGCTGTCCTAGTGCTGTCGCTCTTAATTGCGCGACATGCTTTTAGCCTATAAAACGCTTAGTTATAGCCAAATAGGACTGTAGCGCAATTAAGACTGTCTGCACTAGGATGAGGAGTCGGAACGCGAAGCGGCTGAATATAACGGCTTAAGAAAGCGGATGATTCAAAATGGGTATCCGCTTTTGCTATACCGATTTTTATCAAATGTTCCTTTTTTGGAGCTTGACTGTCCATTGAGTGGTGCGATTGATATCGGCATTTCGCACTCGCTGTATAATCTAGCTCCAAAAAAGGTAATTTTCAATGAAAATCAGTATAGGTAAACTATGATTTGTAAAACTGATAGGCTGCCCCGAACCCGCCCTCGTCTGCGATAAACCGGCATTTGGTTATAAAGAGTAACATTTGAGCTATACGAGTGTCATTCGTATTGGACTTAATGTGTTAGTGAAGGAATCGAACCTTCGGAGTTGTCCCTCGCTCCACCGCCATGAACCCTTATGTGGTGGATTCAGCTTTTATGCCCGCCTCTATCAAACAGACTACCAACTCGTCATCTTTTACAAATCTGTTGTCCAGTTGACGCCCTGAATCTGCGCGTCCAATTCTCTGAACTTCCGGGACAGCTCATCTATCTGCCTTTGCGTTTCACTTAGGGACACGACTACATTCATTTTCACTTCGGAATGTGTAAGCCTATAATCCTTTTCCTGCGCCTTTCCCGTGATGGCCGCCAGAAGATTGCGCTGCCTCATCAGCATATCCCGCTCCACGATAGCTTCTGAAATTGTTTTCCCGCTGGGCAATAATGCAATGTTGTTTTTCTTATTGATTTTATTAATCAATTCGCCAAGGTGAGCAATCAAGTCTAATGCTTCTTTAGTCAGAGCGCCTGGGTCTTCAAGTGGTTTGTCGTCATCTTGAACCTTAATGTTGGCAAGAATGCGGCTCTGCATATTTTCAATCTTTTTCTGATACTCTGAACGTTGCATCAATGCTTCAGCCAATTTCATGATTAATCCCCCCCACTGGCCCGGCTGGGCGCCGCCGCCGGCACACTCCATTATGAATAATTTCGGGACTCAACAGCTGTCAGACCCAGCGCCCAGCTGCCGACGCTTAAAATGCTCCGCTGCCGGAACAAGGCCGCGGCTCGCTGCCAGCGGCATGGCTGCACCCTGCCGGACGGGGTTTCCATCCGCTAATAAGTGCGGCCTTGCTCGGCCGCTCCGCCTATATATTCTTGGACAGCGCAGTCAATTAAGACTTAGGCGGAGTATCTTTGACAAAATGCTTGGCGATAAAATAATCAGCACTCGCTGGCTTGGCAAAGCCCCTTGCATTGTTGATGAACTAGTCTTTGACGTAAAAGAGGGTATTTTGAGAAGCACAGTGGCTACGAATACTGATTTTCAATGAAAACTGCCTTTTTAGAGCTTGGTTATACAGCGAGTGTGAAATGCCGACATCAATCGCACCGTCCAATGGACAGTCAAGCTCCAAAAAAGGAACATTTGATGAAAATCGGCATATACGCCAAATTCCTAATGCACTTGGCTCATTATGGAGCGTCAAGGCTCAATCTCAGGATAAAGAGACGAACCTGAAGTTTGGCTTTGAGAAGGGCCTGTGTAAGCAGGAATCTCTCCAAGGCCGCTGAAGTAGAGCAGCGAGATTACGAACGCGTAGATAAAAACCAGAACAAGAGCAGAAGAAATGAGGCGGACGAAAAAGCTGCTTTTATAAGCTTTGAGGTAGTTTCGTACATTTGCCGCCTCTTTTATCTTCTTTCGCGCACGGTCTGCAGGCATGCTGAGAAGCTGAAGCTGCTTTGCCGCCTCGCGCCAGTAGGGAGATTCGTCGCTGCGCAATTCCCTGGACAAACTTCTGAGACGCCCTTTAGCGGCTGAATCTTGCCATATGGAGGCAATGTGATCATATATGGCCCGGGCTGTCTGCTCTGGGGGTGAATTTCGGAGGAAGACGTGTTCAGCCCTGCTCTCGCGCAAAACAGAGCGGTGCATCAAGTACCATCTGTGAAGGGCTTCATCGCCGCCTTCCTTAAGAGAGTCGCGCTCTGTTTTCCAGAATAGCGCTTCGGCCCATACATCCATATGGATGTCCTTTCGAGTCTTCAGTATATAGCTCAAATTTACGCAAGATGACTCAGAGTCCGCTATTTCCAGGACGTTTTTTCCGGATGAAGCCTCAGAGTCTGTTATGATCCTATACCTCTCAGAGACGGCGAGGATGAATGCGGGGCTATTTAAATTATTCGGGTTTTCCTTGTAGTATGCGCCTATCAGGTTGTCAAGGGCTGCAAAATCATTGGCATTTGAGAGATCCCGAGCCAAATCGTATGAAAGCTGAGTCTTCGTTGAAAGAGCGGTTTTTCTGCCGCGTTTCTTGGGTTGCGCCTCAGGCTCGTCAAGTGATTTAGAAGCGGCGGGCGTTCTATCGTCTTCAATGATTCCCGCAAGCTGGGGAAATCTCTCTATCAGGCGGAAAAAGCTTTCCGTGGCCTCCGTCTTCACAGCCATCAAGTGCTCATCCACCCGGCGTCCGTCGTTTAAAGCGGCGACAAATGCGGACGCTACGGCTTTTTCAAGATCCAGCAAGCTGGAGGCGTAGCGTTTGTCTGCGGCAAGGAGCAAAAAGCATTTGAGTGTTTCTTTATCATCCTGGAGTGATATGGCGGTAAACAGCGCTAAAATATCCTTCATCGAAGAGAGCTTTGAGAAAGCTCCCCCGGATTTTTCGAGAAGATCCGAAAGAGCGTCCGGGCAGGTCATCGGCAGGTTCGCTTTCAGGCTTTTTGCCATGTGGGAAATAAGAAGAGGCTGGTAATGCGGCCTGGCGGCGCCCTCCAATTTGTCGATGAAAAGCGATCGGCTGAAATCGGTTTCCCCGAAGGGGAACCGAATGGCGATGCTTCCGCTTACAAGGCGGCTGGTTGAGGTGTGCATGCCAGGCATTCTGGACAGATATTCAAACGGCAGAACATTTATGAACCTTGTAAGTATCATCCTGGCGAGCCTCTCCCTGTCTGGATAGGAGTTTGAGAAGCACCAGTTTGATATGTATCCGGAAAGCGCGGAGTTCACCATGGCTTCCCAGTTGAAGTCAGGAAGATAAGTCGGGAACTGCTGGCTGCCGAAAAGGGGGAGTTCTTTAAGAAGCTTAAGGCTTCCTCCAACCGCGTCAGGAGATTCAAAGAACTTGATCCGGCTGATTATGCTGTAGGCGTTGGCCTTGACGAATGAAAACGCATCTTTGTCCAAAACGTAGTTGTGCTGGATGTAAGCGGCGCGCTCGGATGAAGGGAATCGCGAGGCTTGGCCTAAAATGTAAAGGCCTTCGCTCTGCATAGGGTAGAAGACAAAGCCTTTTTCTTCGAAGTTGAGCGCATGGAACAGGCTGAGATCCTCGAGCTGGGCTTGAAGATTAATCAAGCCTTCGGACATGAGGAGAGTCTGCGCGCCTTGATTGGTTGTGAAGACATGCTGCATTATCAGAGCCATAAGGCGGCCTCCCTCCTAAAGTTTGTCTACAAAGTCCACAAACCGCCTGAACATGCCTTTTTGAGCCGGGGTTGGCGGATGCGGGGCCAGAGCTTGCACTATATGCGACGGGTTGAGCGTTTTCAGTATCCAGAGAATGAGGGGCAGGCATGACTTGGACTTCATATTCCTAAACGGCATGAGCTCGCGGAGCTCTTCCTGCCGCTTTTTTATCTGACCCTTCAAGTCCGCAATCTTCCCGTCATTTTCGGAGACGCTTGCAATAATGCCGGCTATTTGGGTGGAAATCCCTGAAATTCTCAGCAGATCCTCCTCAGGGCTTTTTCCTGTCAGCTGAAGAGTTCCGTTTGAGATGAGAAAGCACGGAATCTCTGATTCATTTCGATCAAGCACCCCAGAGAGCTTTGAGAGGGATTTACCGTCTTCGTTTCTAAAAAAGATTTGCCCCCTGGAGATTATGTCCAGCCAATCCTGATTTAAAGGAGCAGAGCCAGCCTTTGGCGGATCACAGGCGAATATGCGATCATTTTCAGCGAAGATCTTAACTCCGCCGTCAAAGTCCGCTCCAGAATAAAAGCTGTAGTTTTTCTGGAAGAATTCGATATAGTCCAGCTTTGTATAGACTACCGCGACATTAAGAGACTTGGAGACCCTAACCTTGCCCAGCCCTTCAGCGAACAGGCTTACCGTCTCTTCGAAGGAGTTCTCCTGGCGGCCGCGCCTTGCGTTAAGTTTGGCGACCTTCAAGTCCACTAGCGTTTGCGGATTAAAGTAGAACATGCATTCAGGCTTCTTATTCAAATCGGCGTCCCTGTCGATTAGGGCATTCAGCCTTTTGATGAAATTGCTTGTCAGAGTCGGATCGCTGAAAAAAAGCACGATGTTGGTCTTGACCAGCTTCTTTATCAGCTCCACGCGCCTTGCGGCCGTAGCCGCTTTGAGCATGCGCTCGCCAGGGGTGTCAATGAATGCTATGCATGCTTTTTCAGTTTTTCCTTCAGTCGTCCATGAAAGGATGAAATAGTAGTAGTTGTCTTCATTTTCAAGGCGATCAGGAGTAGGCGGCACGGTTCCATACGTGTCTATAAATGCCATCTGGTTCGAACTGAAGCCGTCGAGGGACAGAGAAAAGCCGCTCCCCGAAAATACATCGTCCTCGGACGCCATTCTAATAAGAGTCTTGATGAACTGAGTCTTGCCTATGTTTCTTACTCCGAATATGGACACGGCATACATGTCAATCTTTCCCGCCTGGCTGTAAAGGCGCTTGCGGCAATAGGGGCATACCTTCGTGTCGTAGACCAGGGTCTGGGTGATTCCAGCGTCGTCCTTGTACCTCATGTGCACCGATGTGGAGTCAGGCGAGCTGTACTGCGCAAGAGGCCCTAGGGGGATTTCAGCAGGGAGGCCTTCGTCAGGGACGGATAGCGGAGTGGAGTCTGGATCATAAATATATGTAAAATACGCCTCTGGCGCGGCTACAGCGCCGCTCAGCTGCTCCGAGATGGCTTGAGCGGTATCGGCGTATTGCTTTTGGTGGTTTTGGACATAGGAGATGAGCTCGGATATTTGCTTTGCGGAGTTTTCATCATCTTGGATCCGAAGCATCGTGCGCTCAACTTCTTTCATGCAGTACATGCAGCCTATGATGCCCTTTTTGAAAATGGGTTCCATCAGGCATCCCCCTTTACGAATATGAATTGTATGACGCCGGATTCCCCTTGCGCATTAACGCTTCTTTGCACCGCTGTCATGGGAAGCCATTCCCGCCAAAGCCAAGAACCGGAGCCGCTCAGCTCTCTGATTTCCAAAACTCCATCCTTGCCGCGGCGCATCTTGATGTCATCGAATTCAATATGCCTGGCCCATTCCTTGCGGTTTACGGCTAGAATCTGCTTAATCCCGATTGTTTGGAAGTTTTCTGGAATATCAACATAAAAAAGGCTTTCAGGTATCTTGGAGAAATTCGGCATGACCTGCAGCTTCATCTTTGTGGAAGGAGCGGCGACGCCGCTTGCAGGCTTGGATTTTTTGCGGTTTATCAAAAAAACGGCGGTAATGGCAAGCATTAACGCGGCGACTGCCGCCATTAAAGCGTATATGACTTGATTCGCTGAATTTATGTCAAAGAGCGGCTCCACTTTCTCATGCGGATCCTCCTGTTGCGGCAAGGGGGAGGCAGACGCGATCGGGGAGGCGGAAGGCTCGGCATCCACCGAGAAGGAAGCTCTGCTAAAGCTTATTTGAAGCCCTTCGCTTATTTCGTATGATACGTTCAAGCAGTCTTCCACCGAATAAAAAGCTCCCCCAGTGGCTCGCGCGACGCGAGTAAGATACTCCGCGTCTTCAGGCGTGACAGCCACGCCTTTGATTACTGAATTTCCTACAGTCAATCCGTTCGGGCTTTCACAGAAAGCCGACACTACTATTGGAATGCCCCTTTCAATTATCTCGCTTTCATGCGCGGCGCTGAAAACTGGATCATAGTCGCTGCTGGCAGTGATAAGCACGACTGCCAGATCAGCGCTGCCTTTGTATGCGTTGGCGGCGTCAAGGGCCTGAAGCAGCTGATTTCCATAGCTGTCATCCTGCATTCCGCCTTCTTCCCACATTGAGGAAGCCGTCTCCAAAGCCTCGCTGAGTTCAGAGTCGCTTTCAGCCAGATTTGGAAACGCCTTTTCCAGAACGTAATCGCTGCCATTGCCGGCGGGCACTTGAAATGTTACTCCAGAGCCGCTTTCCTGGAGTTCAAACACGACCTCGGAAAGCTGGCCGGGCATCCCAGCCAAATTGCCGAAGCCTTGCAAATTCTTCTTATTGCCAGAGCCGTCAATGCTAATGACTACATGGCGCTTTCCTGGACTTTCCTGAGCTTGCGCCTGGCAGGAAATAAGAATTGCGGCTGCAGCAAACATAAGAAATCGACGCATGTCTAGCCTCCTTGATGTTAAACTGATTTGCCGTCAAATGCGACTACTTTGGAGCTTGACTGTCCATTGAGCGGCCCGACAAATATAGGCATTTCGCACTTGCTGTATAATCAAGCTCCAAAAAAGGCTGTTTTCAATGAAAATCAGCTTGGCTGTACGGTCAAGCTTTAGTGCAAATCAGTATAAAGAAGCAAAGCCAATGGGCATCAAGTGCTTAGCAGATTTTAGAGCTGCCCAGCCCAGAGGTTAAGTGGATAATCCAGCCCTAAAATCTATGCGAATTAATGGACATTGGCATGTTTTAAAAGTGGCCGTGGAATGCCTACAGAAAAGCAATTAGAACGACATTGGCTAAAGCTGCCGCTTCGCTGAGCAAGGCCATTGAGCCTGGGAATGAATCTTCCAGTTCGCCGCACGCCTTCCACTCCGCGGCGGCAAGCAGAAGCCACAAGGCTTCGATATAGGCAAGCCAATAGATTTGAGCGTTCATCAAGAATCGGACGGAAGGCGGGACGCTGGTTCTGAGGAGTGCAAGAGCAATTAAAGCGGCGGGAGGAAGCCAGCTTAAATGAACCAGCCAGTTGGATCTGCTTGTAAGTATGATCTTTTCCAGTTTGCCTCTCATGGATAAGTAAACTGGCGCAAGCAGGCTAAAAGCCAGAATGGCCGCCCCGATTGCGGCAAAGGCGATAACCCTTCCATTTATTATCTGAATAGCGGAAATCTTGCTTGAAGCGAAGCTCTGAAAGAAAAATAGCGCAAGCCAGCATGCATCCAGGATGAAGAAAGCTTTGGGGTAGCGAATGATCCTCAGGGGTTCGGGCATCAGCGAAAATTTGCTGTCTCTGGATGTAGGCGTCTCGGATTTTTCGCGTTTTTCGGGCGCCGCGTCTTTAGCGGCCGCGGTTTTTGCTTCTTCTAGCTTTGAGTCGGGTTGCGCGGGCTCCATGTCGGGCTTGGTAAACTCGCGAAGCTTCAAAGGCTTGCGCGCCTTGAGCAAAACAGCCGCCGCAGCAGTCGTCTTTGAGAATCTTTCCAAATCGGTGGAGGAAGGATTTAAATTGTTTTTTATGGTTAAAAAGGCAAAGCTTCCTTCGGGAATCATATCAATGTCCCAGCATGGGTTCAGGACAAAGCTGTCGTCCATGTCGTTCGCATCCTCAAGATGCGCGGAAAGCGCTGTGAAAATCCAATATGCCATCACTGAGAGCGTGTACAAGTCAAATCTCTTCTTGCCCGCAACCCCCGCGTGAGCTATGTTCGGAACTTTCAAATCGGTTCTGGGCGTTCCGAGCGCGGTCGCGTTCCCAAAATCCAGAACTGCGGGGCGACATTCCCCTTCAAAAAAGTCTATGATGATATTGTGCAGGTAAAAATCGTTGTGGGAGTATCCGAGGCTGTGAAGCCTTTCCAGAAAGTCATCAAGCTTTTTAATCAAGGATTCGGCGAAGACCGCGTGTTTTCTTGAAGGCATTTCAGATCTTGCGAAGCGGCTTTGCGCCAAGAGGAAATCTGCCAGCCTAATCCCTGGCAGCCTGCCCATGAGAATGCCGTAGGGGTTTGCCGTCGGGAGCGTTTGCGTGAAGGCTCCGATTGGCTCCGGCGTCATAGGATCGCCTTTCAAGGAGTTTAGAAGCTTCCACTCGCGCTCGTGCTTGTCTATATCGGACTGCTTTTTAAGGCAGCAGTCTTTTCCTGATATGGTGAGGAAATATATCTTTGAGCTGCCGCCGGAGACATCAGGCTCCATATCATCAAAATTTACATTTATGAGGTCATTGAAAGAGCTGAATTCTCTATGCGCCATCATTATTCACCTCCGACGCCTGCTTCTGCCAGCGCAAAGCGGAATATACCGCTTTTCATCAAATGTTACTTTTTGAGCTTGATTATCCATTGAGTGGTGCGAAATGCCGATTCGGCATTTCGCACTCGGTGTATAATCAAGTTTCAAAAAAGTCAGTTTTATATGAAAAGCAGTATATAGAAAGGCTTCCAGGAAATGCTGTCAGCCGTAAATTAAAGACAGAAGATTCTGGGCGTTATCTTCAAAGCTTGAAGCCTTCATTTCGTCCAGCGACATGAAGGCCAGATCACGTCCTAAGTCTGAAAAGCCGCGCTTATATGCCGCAATGGCAGCTTTTTCGTCGGGAATGCAGACTATCGTGCGGAAGGCTCTGCTAGCATGAAGCTTTGCGCGTATATCATGGAAGTTTATCTCCCCGTCGAAGCCATCGGGAAGAAGAGGCTTTCCTGAGGCAAAGAGAATGACCGCCGCGTCTCTATCAGGCTCGCCGCAGGAATCCAGCAGGTGGGAAATGGCGTAGAGGGCGCTCTGCTCTTTGCCTTTGCCGAATCCGGTCTTTAAAAGTCCGGCCTTGCACCAGTTTTCGAAGGCTTCATAGCCAAGTTTCGTGCAGAAAATATCCCAGGGGCGCCAATCGTCCCTGCAATTTTCATAGAGGAAGAAGAATCCAGTAACCTCATCAGGCGTCAGGCGGTCAAAAACGGCGGAAAGAGTGCCGAAAGCAGTTTTTGCGTATTTTTTCTGGGACAGAAAGCATCCGTCTATGGCAGCGAGAATTCTTCCGGCATGCCGTCGCTTGGCTGGAGGGGCATCCGTGGCGGGAGAAGCCGCATTAAGCTTGTTCAGGTATGAAATGGCATCATCGAACTTATTGAAGCGGTCTTTCGGGTCGAATGCCAGGAGCTTCGCCGCAAACTCTTCAGCGCTTGCGCCGGAGCCCGGCAATCCTTCAAGCGGGCATTTGAAGTGGTGAAGCTTGGGCCACGGCTCCGCGCTTAAAGCTGCGTCTGAAAAAAAGCGCCTCATAAATTCGAAGTCCGATATTTTGCCGGTTTTCCAGTCCATTGACTCGTAAAGGCGGGAAGGGGACATGAAGCGCTTTGCGGGCAGCATGTACTCCTCGAAGTGCATCATTTTGTTTATATCAAACATATACAGCCAGATCATCCCGGCTCCGTACATATCATATTGAAGACTGGCCTTGGCGCTTCGCGCGGAGAAAACTTCCGGGGGCATGTTCTCATAGACGGTTCCAAACAGCGCTTCGGGGGGCGTCATCATATTGGAGAGATCCTTGATGGTGTCGAAATCGCCTATCTTAGCTCCAAGAAAGCTTCCGGAATTTGGGGTGAGCGTAAGGAAGACGTTGCCGGCTTTTACATCTCTGTGGATTATATTCGATTTCGAAAGCTCCTTGAGTCCCAGCAGTATGTCAAGGAAGATTTTCTTCAGCGTTTCGGGAGAAACGCTCCTCTCGCCATTGTGCATCTCTGCAAGGAACTTGCGCAGATCCATGTCGAAGCGTTCCATCACTATATAGCCGACGCGCTTGCCGCTTTCTTCGCATACGAAATGATCCAAGGGCTTGACCAGGTAAGGGCTCTCAGGAAGCTTGTCGCAGGCGTCGCACTCGTTTCTGAATCTGGCGGGGTTTGACAGGCCGCTCTTTTCGGATAGGCGGATTCTTTTGATGCAGAGGCTCTCGGGCCAATCCTTCATCCAGTCCAGCCTCTGCACGGGGTAGATCAGGTTCCCCTTTTTGTTGAGCGGGTTTTTGAAATCGGCCTGATATATGCGTGAAGGATTAATCGGATTTATTATTTCAGGCATCAAGCGCACCTCTCTTTTGGCGGAGCGGAAAATTAATATAATGCGATTTGCAGTCAAACGCGCCGATTTTGAATCTTGACTTTCCACTGGCGCTGAATTGCGCGAAACGCCGTTGTCAATCGCGTTCGCTGCATGCTAAAGATCCAATATGAGCTTTCGTGAGCAAGTATCAGCGAGGCTTGATAAAATCAGCCATTAAACGCTGATTCTTGATAAACGCTTAACTTAGATATACCGCTTTTCATCAAATGTTCCTATTTTGGAGCTTGACTGTCCATTGAGTGGTGCGATTGATATCGGCATTTCGCGCTCGCTGTATAAACAAGCTCTAAAAAAGGCAGTTCTCTATGAATATCATTGTATATTGTCAGTCTTGGCGGTGAAGCGCAGCGTCATAGTGGCTAGAGCGAAAGCAGCCGCAGGGCTTGATAAAATCAGCCATTGAACGCCGATATCCTGTAAATTCAGACGATAAGCTTCGATATATACTGTTGCTATACCGCTTTTCATCAAATGTTCCTTTTTTGGAGCTTGATTATCCATTGAGGGTGCGAAATGCCGAATCGGCATTTCGCACTACCTGTATAATCAAGCTCCAAAAAAGGTAATTTTATATGAAAAGCAGTATATAT
>JAISZB010000213.1 GCA_031269465.1 Clostridiales bacterium
TTTCACATTACTTTGTGGGAGCTTCAATAAACTGGGCGCGCGAAAGCCCGATTGCGGAATTTCACGCTCCCTGTATATTCAAGCTCCAAAAGGAACATTGAATGAAAATCGGCATAACTGCAAATTAACGAAAAAGGAGCAGCGCAATCCGATGCGTTGCTCCTTTTAATGCATCCCAGCATAAGGGACGCCTTCATTCCTGCGTTCACTCGGTTTCGACAACCGGCTGTTCTTGAGCTTCAAGAGCCAGGGTGATTTTCTTGTCGGCGCAACCGACATTGACTTTATCCCCTTCTTTGAACTCATCCTGCAAAATGGAGTCAGCCAGCGCATCCTCTATGAGATTCTGTATGGCTCGGCGCAACGGCCTCGCTCCAAAAAGAGTGTCGTACCCTTGTTCAGATATGAAATCTATGGCTTCTTCGGTTACATTTATGTCAATGCCCATGCTGTCCTTCACGCGCTTAGTAGTTTCCTGCAGCATCATCTTCGTGATGGCTCTGATGTTTCCCTTGTCATGAGGATGGAAGACTATGATGTCATCTATGCGATTTAGGAACTCCGGGCGGAATGTCTGCTTTACTTCATCCATGACCACTTTCTTCATGCTTTCATAGGTGCGCTCCTTATCCTCGTTGGATATGAAGCCCAGCCGCTTGGGCTCTATGATGTTTCTAGCTCCCGCGTTTGATGTCATGATGATGACTGAATTCTTGAAGTTCACTCTCCTGCCCTGCGCGTCCGTGATATGTCCGTCATCAAGAACCTGGAGCAGAATGTTGAAGACATCCGGGTGCGCCTTCTCTATCTCGTCAAAGAGAATGACGGAATACGGCTTCCTTCTGACCTTCTCGGTAAGCTGACCGCCTTCATCGTAGCCGACATATCCCGGAGGAGAGCCGATTAGCTTGGAGACTGTGTGCTTCTCCATATATTCAGACATATCTATGCGGATGATGGCATTTTCGTCGCCGAAGAGAATTTCTGCCAAAGCTCGGGACAGCTCGGTTTTTCCGACGCCAGTGGGTCCCAGGAACAGGAATGAGCCAATCGGCCTCTTTGGATTCTTAAGCCCTACCCTGCCTCTGCGAATGGCCTTAGAAACAGTCTTAACCGCTTCCTCCTGGCCAACGATGCGTTTATGAAGAGCATCCTCCAGATGCACAAGCTTTTGGGACTCCTCCTGCTGAAGGCGTCTTACCGGAATTCCGGTCCAAAGCGAAACGACATCCGCAATCTCCTCTTCATCCACCACCTGGCTGAATTTAGTGGTCTTTGTGCGCCAATCATTCTTCGCGTTCTCAAGCTTTTTTCTGAGTTCATTCTGCTGCCTTTTGAGGATTCCAGCCTTTTCAAACTCCTCAGTTTTTATGGCGGACTCTTTTTCCTTCTCAAGCTCCGAATACTGCTCCTCGAGCTCCTTGACCTTGGGAGGCGCGGTATAGCCTTGAAGCTTCATCTTCGATGACGCTTCATCCACAAGATCTATTGCCTTATCAGGAAGAAATCTGTCTGAGATATACCTTGCTGACAGCTTTACCGCAGCTTCTATCGCCTTGTCGGTTATCGAAACGCTGTGGTGAGCTTCATACTTGTCCCGTATCCCCCTGAGCATCTCGATAGCTTCCTCCTCAGAAGGCTCATCGACATTTACCGGTTGGAACCGCCTTTCTAAAGCGGCGTCTTTTTCAACGTACTTGCGGTATTCGTTTAAAGTAGTTGCGCCAACCACTTGCATTTCTCCCCTGGCCAGAGACGGCTTGAGGATGTTTGACGCGTCTAGTGCGCCTTCAGCGCCTCCGGCGCCGATTATTGTATGAAGCTCGTCAATAAATAATATCACATTGTTCGCAGATTTTACTTCCTGTATCGCTTTTTTGATCCTCTCTTCAAACTCTCCCCTGTACTTGCTGCCCGCAACCATGGCGGAAAGATCAAGCGCTATGACTCTCTTGTCCCTCAGCGTTTCAGGAACATTGCCTTCAATGATCTTTTGAGCCAATCCCTCTACAATGGCGGTCTTGCCAACTCCAGGATCCCCTACCAAGCAAGGATTGTTTTTAGTCCGCCTGCTCAATATTTGAATCACTCTCTGGATTTCCTTGTCCCTGCCTATTATTGGGTCGAATTTCTGCTCCACGGCAAGCTGCGTCAAATCCCTGCTGTATTTATCCAAGGTTGGAGTGTTTGTATTCCTATTCCTGCGGATGCCCTTGGCGCCCATAGGCGCTGCGGAGACAGGCTGCTTGTCGCCTTCTCCCAGCATGTTCATGATGTCGTCGTAAAGCTTTTGAATGTTCACGCTTAGAGAGGTCAAAATCTTTACCGCAATGCTGTCAGAATCTCGAAGCAGCGCCAGAAGCAGATGCTCTGTGCCGATGTATCCCGTTCCCATGCGGATTGCTTCTTGGAGGCTTATCTCCAGTATCCTCTTGGTTCTGGGGGTGAAATCCCTAGGCATCATAAGCCCGTTGCTTTGCGAGCCTATGAGATCTTCTATCTTGTCTATGACATCGTCGTCTGTAACGCCCTGTTCTTCAAGAGCCTTGGCGGCTATGCCGTCTTCTACTCCTAAAAGCCCTATTAGCAGATGCTCAGTTCCTACATAGTTGTGGCCCAGCTCAACAGCTGCGCTCTGGGCGTTGTCTATAGCCATTTTGGCCTTTTCCGTGAATTTACCCTGCATGTATGTATTCCTCCTCATGCAATGCTGATTTCCATTAAATGCTGACGGCTCACCCGCTTCAGTCTTTGAAAATGCCTCGCAGATACTCTGCGCGCGCAATGTCCCGCTCTATCTCATTGAGCTCCCTTCCTTTGATGAGCTGGAGATTCCCAGGCTGAATGTCCATCATTATCTGATAGAGGGTGAGATCGGGCTTGGGTGCGTCTAAAATCTTCATCATGTATCCCATTCTTATGGAGGAAAGATGCTCCATCGCCTCTTTGCCGGATAGGCTTCTGGCGTAGCGCAGGGTTCCGAATGAACGGTAGATTCTGTCGGCTGTTGAAATTCTCCTTTCCGATAGAGCTTTCTCCTGAAACCTGGTTTCGCTCTCTATGACCTGCGATGTAATCCTCTTGAGGCTTGAAATGATGTCCTCTTCAGATTTTCCCATAGTTATCTGGTTGGAGATTTGGAAGATATGCCCCATGGGCTCTGAACCCTCGCCGTATATCCCCCTGATTGTCATTCCGAATTTGCTTACTGCTGTCAGAACTGACTTGAACTGGCCGGTTCTTTCAAGCATCGGCAAATGAACCATGAAGGATGCCCTGAGTCCCGTTCCCGTATTGGTCGGGCAGCTTGTCAGGTATCCATAGTCTTTGTCGAAAGCGTACTCCGTATTTTCTTCCAGAAGGTCGTCGACTTTATTGGCAGTGTCCCATACTGAGTCAATATCGTCGCCGGCGCATATTGCCTGTATGCGGATATGATCCTCCTCATTGATCATGATGCTTATCTTTTCATCCCGCTGCATCAGAAGCCCCTTGGGCTTTGTAATCTTTAAGAATTCCGGGCTGATTATATGCCTCTCCAGAAGAAAGCGCTTTTCAGCGTCGCTCTTTTGATCGAATGCTATGAACTCAAAATGATTTGAAAGGCGATCTGTAGTCTCTCTAATCATCATCTTCGACTGCTCAGGGGTTATGCGGCTTAGAAACGGATATTTCTTGATGTTTCTGGCAAGCCTTACGCGTGAGGATATGATGGGGGTTTCATCAGCTTTTGCTTCAGAATGCCAAGTTTTCATGTTACGCTCCCCTCCAGTTCTCTAATCTGATCGCGAAGCTTCGCGGCATTTTCGTACTGCTCCTCTTCAATGGCCTTTGCCAGCTCAAGCTTGAGTCGGCTAAGCTTTCGCCTGTTGAGAAGCTCTACCCCAGATTTCTGCGGATACTTGCCCTCGTGCCTGTTGCCGCCTTGGATATTCTTAAGAACCGATTCCAGCTCGCGCTGGAAGGTCTGATAGCAGTCTGAGCAGCCTAGCCTCCCCGTCTTCTTGAAATCTTCGTAGGAAAGGCCGCATCTTGGGCACTTGCAAATGCATTCCTTGCTATTTTGAGCAGGCGACACGCTTTCAGGCATGCCTCCGAAGAAATCAAGCAGGCCTGAGAAAAACTGATCAAATGTCAAGGGCTTTTCAGTCTGCTCTACGCAGTCCTGGCATAGGTGCATCTCTGTCTTCTGGCCGTTGATGATTTGTTGCATATGAACTGTCGCTTGCTTCTGATGACACTTTTCACAAAGCATGAAATCCCCTCCAAACTCCTTTATATCATTCCCTCAGGGACATGTTTCATACAGCTTCAGGCTAGATGGCAAGCCTTTCTCTTAAGCGGACGGCATAAGTTTGATTAATGGGCGGAGCAAAAAATCATTTAAGAAAGTATATCATAAAGGCTGTTAGCCATCAAGCCTAATGAGTGCTAACTTAAACCGGAAAAACATCTATTGCCTCCGATTATCTCTCAAAAACTAATTTATGCTTTGATTTTCAGTTAACTCTGATTATTGCCAATAATGCAATTTTAGGCTAAACTGTTTTAATTTTCAAGGGGTATAAATGCTGTGGATGCCAATTTTGGAACTTTATCATACAGCGCCTTTGGGATAATAAGCAAAAAAATTGGCTTAATGACTGGCAAAGCTTTATAATCTACCAGAGGGCATCCCATCCAGCCATAATCGCGCAAAATAAACCATTAACCAGATATTTTCTGAAGGCAATCGACAAACTATACTCCGCTTAGCCATGTTTCTATTGCAAAATAGCATATTGCATAGTAATATAAATACGTAGCGTCAACGGTTCTCGCCGCTCTATCGCACGCCAAGCGGCGCAGGACTCTTGAAGGCCGCGAGCCTGAACGGCTTGCGGATATTTAAGTTGAATGCAGAAGCAGTTTTGCAACAGCCTCTTCAAGCGCAAATTTTCCGCCGACGCGCCTTGCGCGTGCCCCAGACGAGAAAACAGCTGCCGATGCCGAAACCGAATGCAGCATTTTGAGCCTGAGCAGGCTCAAAACCAGGAATAGCGATTTGCAACTGTTAATTGGCGCCATCGGCTATAATCCGTTGGCGCTAAGCACATAATAAGGGCTTCGCCGTCATCCTCCAGGCAGGGCGGCATGGCAACAAGCCTGCCTTCCCGGCAATTGCATGCTTTATGCAGCAAAGCCTTAGGAAAAGGAGGGGAAAATGCGATATTTATCGACAGCAACAGCTTCTGCGATATTTCTCTTCTGCTTAGCTATAAGCGCAACAAGCGCCTCAGCCTTCATGGAGCCTTCAACTTCAGCGCGGCTTAACGCAAGCTTATCCGCAGAAGCGAGCAGCATCGTAACTGTGCAAACGGAAATTGCCAGCTTGCTGGAAATAAACGGCGCTCAGTACCAGTTTCAAATGCCGATTTCCACAGATGCAAGCCTGTGCGTATTTCCTCTTAGGGAAAGCCTTGAACTCATGGGTGCCAGAGTCACCTGGAACAGATCGGCTAATATGGTTACAGCCAGTTTAGGCGGAAAAAATGTCAAATTCATCATAGGCTCCAAAATATGCATAGCCAACGGGAAGGAAGTCAGGATGGAAGTTTCCCCTTACATATACGAGGGCAAGGCTTACGTCTTGATTAGGCACGCTGCGGAAGCGCTGGGTTTTGCAGTCGGGTTCAGGCAAACTCAGAGCGCAAGCATACTATCTGTCGCAGATCCGCCAGGCCTCCCATACACCAAATTCTCAAGCGAAATTTGGACGGCTTCTAGCGCGGAATCTTCCTTAAGCGCAAAATCCAATCTGAAGCACGGCCAATTCGCCCTGCTGCTAAATTTAAATGTGCCTAGCTACAACCTGGATGAGGGAAGAAATGTCTGCGCAATTGAATCTGGCGTCATTTCAAATCTGTCAGCCGCAGACGGCTTTGTGGAAATAAGGCATTCACTGCCGTCTTCGACAGGAGTGCCAGGGCTTGTAAACCATCTCTACAATTCAAGCGGCGATGTCTCATGGTATTCAGGGTATGCCCGGATGAGCTTGGCAAATGGGCTCAAAATCGGGCAGCTTGTGGAAAAGGGATCTGTTTTAGGCGCAATCAGCAATGTAAACTCCGCAGGAGACAGCACGCTGCCTAAGCATCTCAGGTTCGCTGTGTATGATAAAGACGGCTACAGCTTTTCGCCATACTTCCTTTCCGATGACTTTAAAGCCATTGATTACAAGGCGGAAAGCGCATTCACCCGCAAAATCGCTTACAGATGACTTTCATGCGCTCTTAAGGCCGCAGGCCATACTGGCTCGCAGTCAAATGCGCTGACTTCTGGGGCGGGATTGCGCATGGCCTCTAATCCTGCTCCAAAGCCGGAGCTTGCATGCAAGGGCATATACTGATGCTCTTAATTCTTTAAGGTCTTGGAGATGGATTATTTAGCGCACAGGATAATTCATCTCCAAAACCGGTTCCTCGGCTTAATGGGTTTCTTTCAAAGACATCTAAAGCATTCTGCCGCAATTCAGGCAGAATTTTGTATTGGCTTCGTTCTCGGCGTGGCATGCGCTGCATATGCGGGGGAGAGGCGGCGTTTGCTTTGCCGCAGATTGCCCGCTCGCAATTTCTGAGGTTCTAGGAAGAGTGGATTGAGGTTCAGATACTGCTCCGTCATTGACTCCATGGGACAAATCTACCTTTGTTCCGCACTTGGGGCAGAACTCGGCATTTCTGTCAATCGATTTCCCGCATTTCGGGCAGCTTTTAAGCCCCTTGGCTGCATCCAACTGAGATTGTATGTCTTTGACGCGGTTTTCCGCCTCAACTATCTCCTTGAATTTATCATCGAAAAATTTTCCCAGGCTTCCTCCGTAAGCATAGATTTCATGGACTTTCTTGCCAATCTCCATATAGATCTTCTTCAGATTGTCCTCCTCTGACGCAAGCGCCATAGAAAGCTTAGTACTCTTCACCAGTTCGCTGGATGTTCTGGTGACTGACTTAGTAATCTTTAGAAAAGTCTCTTTAATTTCATTCATATAAACGCCCCTTCTAAATTATTGACGGTGATTTCCGCTAAGCGAGCCTATGCATTGCGGCATGCCTTGCAATCTAATATATGACGATGAGAATCGCATCTTTCCATTTATGAATATACAGATTTGCAGTCAATGCACCTATTTTGGAGCTTTATAACGCTCTGTATAATCAAGCTCCAAAATAAGAAATTTCAAATGCGAATCTTCATTGATAATAGTCAAGGATTTCCCTTTGCTCTACTGATCATGCTATACTCTTTGATTCAATATGATAAGTGATGATGCTGCACCAATGCAAGAGCTGAAAAATATGGAGTACATCTTATGATTCATGGATTTATAAGCATATTTACGAATTTTTCATTATATTGTATGATCGTTTTACTGCTCCACGCAAGAAAAGCGAATTTTAATTTTCATTGCTTGTTGAAGGATATGCTCAAAAATGACTGATTGGACATCATGAATATTCTAAAAATGAAAAAATTGTGAACTTTGATCCCTTTTCCTCTATTCCGCTTCCGAACTAATCCCCTTCCGCTATTATCCCTATTTAGACATTAATATAGTATTGCATTACTTTAAGCTATTTAGCGAAGAAACTATAGAATCGGTGCATTTACTCCAGATATGCATATCAAAGAAAACTGCTCTCCAGGTTTTCGGACTGCCAAACCACGAACTACCAGGAGGATTATTCGATAAACTGCAGATCCACGCGCACTTAATTCATCTGCTTCTCCAGTTGCGGCGCATCTGGCCAGTTCGTGGAGGCGATTGTAGTGCAACTTCCTTCAGCATGGCCACGCCACATTTGCGACATATAATGCGTAGCGGATGCTTCCTGCAACACACCTGAAATCTCAAGCGCTCTCAACAATAATATTTATGAATTTCCTGTCTTTAGCTGCAGTACTTCTAGAGTTTTCTAGTCTGCTGAACTGATTGATATTGCCTGCAACTAATAAATCTTGATTGCGGCTGCGGGAATTTCCCTGACTCTTGGTTTCTGGATGCAATGCCTTCGAAGCTAGAAATCGACCTCCGCCCAACTAAGATCAAGGCAAGGAATTCAGTTTATCTTGAAGATGAAAAAATCTGAGCCAGCCTTCTAATTGCAATAAAACCGCAGGGAAGTAAGCTCTCGAAGCTGAAGCTGCAGAATGCGCACTAGTGAATGTCGGAGAATGAGCTCGGCAGGGGCGGCCTTCAACCTGAGGAAAAATATTCTAATTGCTATATTGACAATTGCTACAACTTGTAGTAGAATGTGATTGCGATAAGCTGCAGTGAATTTATGGGAGGAGGCAAGTAAATGAACCCGCATGAATTGGGAAGGCTCTCGAAGGCGGAGATGGAGGTGATGAAGGCGATATGGAGCTTCAGCGGCCCCGTCACGGTTCAGCAGATGCTTGACGTCTTCGCGGGGAGCCGCAACTGGAAAACGTCCACGATGTCTACGATCCTTTCGAGGCTGATCGCGAAGGGGTTCCTCGTCAAAGCGGCCGGGGGCAGGGCGAACCTCTACGCGCCCGCCATTCAGGCGGACGAGTACAAGAGCCGCGAAACGCGGGCGTTCCTGTCCGCCGTGCACAGCGGGAGCATGAAGAGCTTCATCTCCGCGCTGGCGGACGGAGCCGGCATGGACGCCGGCGAAATCGCCGAGCTGCGCGAATGGTTCGAGGGGGGCGGCGGCCAATGAGCTTCTTGATTGAGCTCGCCAAGGCGTCCGCGATCGGAGCCGCCCTCTGGCTGCTGCTCCTCTGCCTCAGGCCGGCGACGGAGCGGGTTTTCTCCCAGACGTGGCATTACTACGCGGGCCTGATTCCGGCCGCGTTCCTGCTCGGAGCGTCGAGCGCGGCGCCGCCCGCGGCGGAATTCGCGCTCGGCTTGCTCCAAAGGCCCGGCGCGCCGGTCGTCGCGGCGTCCGGGCCGATCATGGGCGCGGCGCGGGCTTACGGGCCCGCCGCGGCGGAATTCGGCGTCGTCGCGCCCGGAGCCGCGATTGAAAGGGCGGGGAGGGCCCTGGCGGAATCGGGCGCGGATCCCGAGGCGCTGGCGGCGATCGCGCTGATGGCGTGGCTTGCCGGGGCCGCCGCCTTCCTGGCGGTGAAATGCATCCCGTACGCGAGGTTCAGGCGCAGGATCCTGCGTGGCGCCCGCCCGCTTGCCGCCTCGGGGATCCCTGCGCGGGCGGTGGTGAGCGCCGCCGCAGCGACGCCGATGCTCATGGGCGCGCTCAGGCCCGTAATCGTGCTGCCGGACAGGCGGTACGATGAATGCGAGCTTGAAATGGCGCTATCCCACGAGCTCGTGCATTTAAGGCGGGGGGACGCGGCCGTGAAAATGCTCCTGCTGCTTGCGAACGCGCTGCATTGGTTCAATCCATTCGCCTACCTCATAAGCGGCTGCGCCGACGGCCTATGCGAGAATTCCTGCGACGAGCAGCTCGCGCGGCATATGGACGCCGCGAAGAGGAGGCGCTACTGCGGGCTGATCCTGTCCACCCTCGAATTCGGCGCGGCCGGACGCCCGCCGCTGAGTCCGGGGATGTGCGCTTCTCATAGAAACCTAAGGAAGAGGATGAAAAATATGATGAGCTTCAAGAAACCCACGCGGCTTGCCGCGTCGCTGTCAATCGCGCCGGCCCTGGCCATCTGGATGATCGGCGGCGCCTTGGCCTGCGCCGCGCCACAAGCGCCTTCTTCGGCCGGCGTGCTGCCGGGCGCTCCCGCCCAAGGCGGCGCGCAATTAGCAATAGTTGCATCGGCGTTGCCTGACGGGCAGCCTGACGCAACAGAAATCGCTTCCTCCGTCTCGCAGCCGCCAGCGTCGGCAACCGAACCGGCAATCGCGGAAGCGCCTGCCTCGGCTGATCCGGCTGATGAAGGCAATGCTGCGCTTGAAGCGCAAAGCCCTTACAAGCGCCCCCTTACCCTCGAAGAATTTTGGGCTGATCTGGATCTGCGGGGCGGGATCGCGCAAAGCCCGTACAAACTCGCCTATACTCTCGAAGAAGTCAGGGCCATTCTAGACTTGCGGGACGGAAGCATACCCATAACGAACCTGGAAGTCCCGGAAATCATAAGCGGAGAGGCAAACGGCATTATTGTAACTGATCAAGACTTAAGCGAAGTAATGGAAACTTTGAACTATATCTACTTTATGCCTGGCGGCTATGCGGTTGAAAATACAGTGACTGTGGCAATTGGCGGCATTGCCATGCCAAAGGATAAGGAAGAGATAGAATTTGACACTTGCTTGAATGAGTATTTGGATTACGGCGTCTCCTTTGACGACGCAAATAAAACATGGATGTTTGGCGGCAAGCCAATAGGATTTTTATATAACATTGCCAAGGGAATGATGTATGTGAATTTGCCGGTTGGCGTAGATATAGAAGACGGCGATCTTTTAGGCAAGCTTGGAGAATTGGATTGTGCGTTTCTTACTGTACCCTACAAAAGGGTTGATTTAATCGCCGAAGTTTATGAAATTACTCCTGAGGGGGTTATTAGAGCGATACAACTTGCGGAAAGCACTGATACTGTTATTATAGATAACACTTCTAAAAGTGTATTAACAACTTGGTAGAGTTTTCAACTAAGAGTTTATCCGCAATTAAGCGAGAAGCCTGAATAGAGGGTTTTTAGGCTTTTTGGGGGCATTTCCCCGCCGCAATCTGCTGTAATGATCTGCGGCTTCGGGACAGGGTTTGGGCTTGCCCAACCCGCCATGCCGAACACGGCGGGGATTTGAACGCCGCTATAAATATCCATGCGGTTGGGGCGTCGACCGCCACAGGAGATACTGTAAGACCCGTGTGAGCGGGCGTGTATTGTTGATCGTGGAATCCCCCGGCTTTAGCCGAGGGGAGTATGTCAAAGAGTATTTAGCCGCTGGAGGCAAGAATGTGCATTTGCGGAATACAGATGACTGATTGGCTGGGAACAAAAAGCTTTTCATTAGGAATCAACTCTAAATAAAATGATTTTCTCGTCGTACGGGCAAGCTCCTATACCGCTTTTCATCAAATGTTCCTTTTTTGGAGCTTGATTATCCATTGAGTGGTGCGAAATGCCGGTATAGGCATTTCGCACTCGCTGTATAATCAAGCTCCAAAAAAGGTAATTTTATATGAAAAGCAGTATAATATACTGCTTTTCAGACATAAATGATTTCTTAACATAATTTGATAAGCATAATTGTCGCTTCCGTAGCAAAACTAAGTAGCTAAAATGATTTATCACATGCTGTACATTAAATAAAAGATTCCTGAATTTTGAAAAAATTTCTTGATTATTTATATTCAATTTAGTATAATTGCCCTTATAAATGTAATATTAATCGCATTCTGGGGGTTGCTTTTATGGACGCAAAATTCGTTGCTTTGATTGACGCGCTTCCTTTCGGCAAAAATGCCTGCAACGCGCTGTTTATTATGGCTTTGATCATTGCAGATGTAGAAAAAGAGAAAATCATGGCTTTGCTGGGAATCCGAAATAATACCTACAAAAAATACAAAAATATTGTAGAAGCTGTCGATTTCTCCTTTATCTTCGACAAGAAGAAGTCCACTAGGAAGCCGCAGCTTGAAGCCATCAAGGCGAAGCTGATTGCATATTTCGACTCAAATCCGCCAAGAACCCTCAGGGAGGCAGCCTGCGCAATAAAAGCCCAGTTCGGCGCATCCGTTTCAATTCCCTCGGCTTGCAGGTTTATGAAGGCCAACGGCGTGAAGAGGCTTAAAGTCGGAAGCTTTCCGTCCAAGGCCAACCCAATGAAGCAGCGGGAATTCTTGAATTCAGTCCTGCTTCCGCTCATTGACGCGGCGAAAAAAGGGGCGGAAAGCTTGTTTTTTGCCGACGCCTCGCATTTCATCCACGCCTTCCATCCCGCCTATGCTTGGTCGCAGAAGAGGGTTTTCACCGAAACCGCAAGCGGAAGGAAGCGGCATGATGTGCCAGGGCCTTGAATTTCGCGACGAAAGCCATATGCGCAACAGGCAGCGGCTCCTGCATAAATGCGGCTTCAGCCGTAGATCCATTCAATAAGCTTTTGCCTTAATATCCCGGATCGATCTTGAATATCGTCCTGGACAACGCGAAATATCAAAAATGCAAGGCGATTTCAGAATATATCGCCCTTCATCCGTCGATCAAGCTTTTTTATCTCCCTCCTTAC
>JAISZB010000247.1 GCA_031269465.1 Clostridiales bacterium
TAAAAAATAATTATAATGCGTGACCGCCGCTTACTTTGATAATCTGTCCGGTTATCATTGCTGCGCGTTCGCTTGCAAGAAATAATATTGTGTCGGCAATGTCTTGTGGTTGTATTAACTTGCCGAGCGGGATTTGCGGCAAAACAGCATTTGCCAATTCCTCATCAATCCAACCTGTCTGTGTCGGTCCTGGAGCGACACAATTTACGGTTACGCAATACTTTCCGACTTCCATCGCAATGCTGCGTGTCAGTGCTTCAACAGCCGCTTTGCTTGCGCCATAGGCTATCTGTCCGGCAAAAACCTGTGCCGCGTCTGTTGACAGATTTACAATTCGTCCATATTCGCCGCGTCGTCTGATAAACTCATGTGTCATCAAGAGCGTCCCCCTGATATTTACGGCGAAAGTGTCGTCAATTAAGCTTTGTGTCAACTTCTCAATTGTATCATTGCCTTCTTCGTCGCCAGTGGCGGAGTTATTCACCAAAATATCTACCTTGCCAAACCGCTCTATAGCATGGTTGAAGATGGCTTGGACATTTTGTTTGTCCGAAATATCGCTCTCAATAACAATAAAATCCGCATTTATTGAACGGAGTTTTTCCTCGACTGCCGATGTATCGCCGCTGTTTGCTTTGTAATAGCGGTCAAGACCGTCGCGGCTGGTTTTGCTTTCGTTATATTCGCGCTTGATTTTCTTGTATACAAGCACAAGCCCAACGCCTTCACGGGCGAACGCCAATGCGGTTATAGCGCCAATTCCCTGCGGGTTATTTGCGCCTGTTATCAAGGCTACCTTGTCTTTTAATCCAAAATCCATATTTTCAATCTCCCACAATATACAAATTCCGATTTATCGATGCGGGGATTTGCGAGCGGTTCACTTTTAACGATTACTCCCTGTCTTTTAAAGGTTACTCGGAAAAATGCACCGCTCGGCTGAAATTTAACGATTACTTGTGGCAGCCGGTGCCGATGCGCTATAGCAAACTCCGAAACCGCTGCAAAACCGCCTCTTTTCCATACACAAAAAAGCCGTGAAAGTCCAGTATTACTGGGTTATCACGGCTTTTTTGCCCCTATGTGACTTTATCAATTCCGAGCAGAAGATTTGGAAACCGTGCTTGATATTGATAAAATGCACCGCCCGGCTGTGTCTTTTAACGATTTTACACTTGAAAATGCACCGCTCGAATTAAAAATGCACCGAAGCCGACTGTAATTTAACGATTACCTGAGAGCATAAAAAACAGCCCGTGCAAGCCAAACATAGAAATCAAAAGCACAACGCTCGAACTTTTTGTGCATAGTTCTGAATTTTCTCAATCTGTAAGATTTCTCCTTGACAAGTGACCTATCGTTCACTAAAATATAAGTAACCGATAGGTCACTGATTTAGGAGGTCTGATTTTGACCAAAACCAAAGAAATGATTTTACAGACTGCGCTCAGACTGTTCGCTCGGGATGGCTACGAGGCGACTTCCGTAAGCGCTGTCACGGCGGAGCTTGGCATAACCAAAGGTGCGCTGTATAAGCATTACAAGAGCAAGCGAGAGATATTCGACAACATCGTCGAGCGAATGCGAGAGCGGGATGCGGAACGCGCAAACGAGTTTGGTGTTCCCAAGGGCAGTTTTTCAAAGGAAACGGCGGCGGAGCGCCGCGACACGGCCTTAGATAAAATCAAGGCGTTCAGTATCGCGCAGTTCCAATATTGGACAGAGGATGAATTCGCCTCGTCTTTCCGAAAAATGCTGACGTTGGAGCAGTACCGCAATAAGGAGATGGCGGACTTGCTGCGCCAGTACTTGACAGGCGGCGTTGTGAGCTACACGCAGGATTTGATGAGGGAAGTTTCGGAACTCTCCCACAAGGGCGATAAAGACCCGCACGTTCTCGCTCTGGAGTATTTCGCCCCGATTTATATGCTGATGAACCTATATGACAACGCGGCAGATAAAGAGGATATGGTTCAAAAAGTGGAGCTGCATATTGATTATTTTATGGCTTCAATTAAGAGGGAAGACAAAGCATGAAACGTAAAGCAAAAAAGAGCCTCGTAGTCGTCGGAGTTGTGGTATGTATCTGCCGCAGCGGTATTCGGGGTTTTCAAGACCGTTGACACAAATACGAAAGAGGCAATAAAAGGCGTAACCTTTCAGACAATGAATGCTGCAGGCGTATCCGATGGAGAATACGACGGTCATTATGAAATCAGTCCTGTTAAGGTTTCGGTGCGAGTAACTGTCGAGGACGAGAAAATCAGCGACATTGACATTATGGAGCATCAAAATGGGCTTGGCGGCAAGGCGGAGCGCATTGCTGACAGTGTTATAGCAAACCAAAGCCTGAATGTGGACGCCGTGACCGGAGCGACAGGCAGCAGCAAAACAATCTTAAAGGCGATTGAAAACGCCTTGCAATCAGGAGGAAAGTAATGGAGAAAAATATAGCGGTAATATACGGCACAAAACACGGCGCGACAAAACGCTATGCCGAATGGATAGCCGAGGAACTCGGCGCCGCTCTGTTTGCCGGAAACGAGATAAGACTCGGCGAACTGCAAAATTACGACTGCGTCGTTTTCGGCGGCGGGTTGTACGCGAGCGCAATAGTCGGCGCGGATTTGGTTGCGAAAAATCCCTGCAAGAATCTTGTACTGTTCACAGTGGGGCTTGGCGACCCGCAGACATCGGATTATTCGGCGCATATGAGCAAAAACTTCCCGCCTTCCGCGACACAGCCGCTGAAAGTTTTCCATCTGCGCGGCGGCATTGATTACAACAAATTGAACCTCGTGCATCGCGGAATGATGGCGATGATGAAAAAGATGACGGTTGACAAGAAAAAACCCTAAGAACGCACTCCCGACGATCGTTGAACCTACGGCGGAAGGTTGACTTTACCGACAGGGAAACGATTCTGCCGATTGTAGAGTATGTGCGAGGATTACAAGATAAGGGGGAAATAAATGAGCAAATACGAACCATTATGGAAATATCTGCAAGATAGCGGAAGTTCGACGCTGAAACTGACCTATTCCGAGGTTGAAACCGTCCTCGGATTCCCGATAGACCACTCTTTCCTCAACGCAAAGAAAGAGGCGGCGGTGTTCGGCTACACAGTCGGCAAAATCTCTATGAAAGAGAAGCACGTTACATTCCACAAAGGAGAAAAGCACGATGGATAACGAACAGATACAGGTGATTGATTTAATCATTGAAACCCACATTGGGTTGGAACGGCAGGATCCCGGCAGTCACGAGATGACCGCCAAGGCATTAAGTTTTCTGGACACCCGCAGTATTTCGCGGGCAGCTGATTTGGGGTGCGGCACTGCTTCTCAAATGATTATACTTGCCGATAGCCTCCACGGAAGCATTGTGGGTTTAGACCAAATTCCCGGCTTTATTGATATACTAAATGCAAACGCGCTAAAACGGGGTCTGCAAGACAGGGTAAGCGGCATTGTCGGCTCAATGGAAAATCTTCCTTTTCAAAAAGGGGAGTTCGACCTGATTTGGTCTGAAGGCGCGATAGACGCTATCGGCTTTGAGAAAGGATTGACCCATTGGAACAGCTTTCTTAAAATGAACGGCTATGTCGCCGTAGCCTGCCCTTGCTGGTTCACTGATGAACACCCGGATGAAGTCGAGAGATTTTGGTCTGATGCCGGCAGCGGATTGGATACGATAGAACACAATATTTCCGCAATGCAAAGGGCGGGCTATGCTCCCATAGCTGTGTTTACATTACCGGAACAGTGTTGGACGGACAATTATTTCGCTCCGAGGGCGGAAACGGAAAAAGTTCTTCTATCCAAATATGCGGGTAATAAAACCGCAGAGGCCTATGTCTAAAGCGCTAAATACGAAGTAGAGTTGTACTCAAAATATAAACAGCATTATGGATATGCGTTTTATATCGGTAAAAAGTACCGGGAACTATAAGGGAGTGACGAACAGTGAATACAAAACTTGAAAAACCTATCAGACTCATAATGTGCTTTTTCACGGTCTGCCTTGTTTTTCGTATTGCGGAACTTCTTGCAATCCGAATGGACGAGAGTATAATCGGCGAGGCGTTTATACACAAATATGAACCATTATGAAAACATCTGCAAAGTAACGGAATCTGTATTCTGAGGTGGCTACCATGCTTATTGCTCAGACCCGGATGGTTGCCTTAGTGAATACAAAACAGCCCGCGCCATCTTTCGCACGAACCGTTTCTAATCGCCGTTCACACCGTGACCTCGGAGCCGTTCTTGAACTTGAATGTCAGCTTGCCGTCAACCCCGACCGTTACGCTCTCAACTGTTGCCGCCCAAAGGCTCTCGTCCCATTCAGTAATGACCGTCGTCTGTTTCTTGATGTCCCGAATGAAAACCTCAAGCACCTTGCTCTTGCCGAGTCGTTCCGATTTCAGCTTATCGAGCGCCTCAAGCTGTTTAGTGGCTTCGGCGTGGCGGCTCAAGTATTTGCCATTCCGTTCTGCCCACTCCGACTGGTCGATTACCTCGCGGGCGTTGGTCTGTATCGCCTGACGAGCCAAACCCTCGACGACCTCGACCTCCCGCTCCAGTTCGGCGATTTCCTTGTCAATCATCGGTTGTGTCACAGAGCATGGTCTGAACCGTTCGACGATCCTCGATAAGCCCGTCTCTGAAAGTCATCAGTTGATTGAATGCCGTAATGAATCCCGCCGTCAAAGTTTTCTCATCGACCTGCGATGTCTGGCAGTCTCGCTTGCCGCGCTTGTTGTAGCGGTCGTTGCACCGCCACACGACCTGCCGTCATTTGGTGTTGCTTTGCCACACTTTCCGACCGAAAAACGCTCAGCAGTCGCCGCAGATGACTTTTGTTGAAAATGGGGTCTGGCAGCTAATCGGGCGACCGAGTTCTTTTCGGCGGGCGATTTCGGCTTGAACCGCGTCCCATTCGTCGGGAGGTATGATTGCGGCGTGGCTCTCCTCGATATAATAGCTTGGCAGCTCGCCTTCGTTCGGCTTCGTTGCTTTCGTGAGGCAATTCGTAGTGTAGGTCTTTTGCAGGCGTTTCGAGCCTCGGAGGGTTTCGTTTGTGAGAATGTTTCGGATTGTGGCAAGCGACCATTTGTCATTGCCTGTGGGCGACGGGGTTCCCTGTGCCGTCAGTATTTTGGCGATTGCCGAGTAGCTTTTGCCCTCCATAAAAAGGCGGTAGATTTGCCGCACGATTTGTGGTAGCTATTCCGACGACTTGAAAAGCGATTGATATTATGAATATTTTTGTCGATTAATCGGTCATATTTAACCATATAATGTATGTATTAACATTTAATTTACATAATGCTGAAATCATGAAAAAAGTTTTTTTATATATTTAATTATAAGAATAGCAAAACTGTGTTTGCAAAGGTGGCAATCCATTGCGAAAGATCCTATGAGGCATCGAACGCTGATTTTTGATTTTCCCATTGCAAATTTCGGAAATTGGCATAAAGTGCACGCGACATTTTTTTGAAAGGGCTGCGCTTTGCGGCGACAAGCGACATGAACGGAATTGATGAAATAGCTGGCGGAATTGGATTGCCAATGGACGGTTTTTTTCAGGCCATGCCGAAGAGGCGATAAATATGGCCGATGAATTGATGCAAGGCTGGCCCCGCAAAAAAGCGGCTTTTTCATTGGCTCTTCATCTTGGCGCAATATGCAGGAGGCCTCTGGAAAATTACATTAAATTATGCAAGCCTGACGGCTATGGCATTGAACAATCTGGACTGCATCATATTGATTCTGCGTGCGGAAGAGTGCATGCGCAGATGTATAAAGCGGCAGGCCCTCTGAAAACCGCCGCCTTCGATACAGCAAAGGGTTTATTTCCCGAAAAGGCGAATTTCAAT
>JAISZB010000304.1 GCA_031269465.1 Clostridiales bacterium
GAAGCGGCGGGGGCGCGCGAGGAGTTAGGCCATTGGGAAATCGGCTCGGCCGTCGGGAAGAAATCGGACAAGGCCGCAGTTCCGGCGACAGTCGAGAGGAAGGCGCGCAGCCAGATCGCTGCGGAGTCCGGGCAGGTTGCCGGAAGCTTCGGCGAGGCGGCCGGCGCCCTCAAAAGCGCCGCAGGCGACAACGGCCGGGAGTTCGCGGGGCAGGGGGACGCCGTGGAGCGCGCCGTCTATTTCCGCCATCCCTACTCAAGCCTTGAGAAGGGAACCAGCGAGCGCCACAACGGGCTTCTGCGCCGCTTCGCGGAAAAGGGGGGAAGCGCGGGCGGCATGCCGGCGGCGCTGATCGCCAAGGCGGGCTTGGGGACGGGTGGAGGGTTCCGCTCCCTCTATTTCCGCTTGGGAAGAGGAAAAAATCCCTATGGCATCTGTTGCATTTGATATTGCAATTGAGGGTCAAGTTTTCATAGGTTTTTACAGGACGAAAAAACGGCGCATTTGACTGCGCATCGGCATAAAGCGAGAATATTAATCCTCAAGGCATTTTGTTCTAAAGAAAATATTTAACTTGATTCTCCTAATGTGCATTTTGAAAAATCACAAAATATCTACCAATATAAACGTGACTATTGAAATCAGACTTAAAATTAATTGTGAGAAATGTATAACAATCCAAGCAGCAAAGTCTGAATTATAGTTGCAATTCAGTTCATTATACTTAAAAAGCAAAGACTATTGAAAATATTTCTGCTAGATCTAAAAATGCACATTAGGAGTTGATTATTAGAAATAGCTCAGCTCAATTTCAGCCTGCATTCAGGCCTGTTTTTAGGTGAAGCCGCTTTATTGCGCAGGCATATGACGATTTGCAGTAACATGCGCCAGGCAGTTTCATATGCAAATCTCTATTCATTGAAGCACAGCGTAATTCGGCTCTTAAAGCGGAGCTTTAGGTGCTCGCAAACACTGCGCCTCTTGACCGAGCATGCGCAATAAAGCGGCTCCTCCCTGCAAGGATTAATGCTAGTTCAAAGAAAACGACATTAGTATGATTGCGGCGTAAGCGCAACTTTTCGGCAGCATCAGCATGCCGATTTTCGGGTTTTTCCCGCTCCATAAAACAACTGGAATGTAGCAGGCGAAGCTGATGAAGATAGCCAGCCACATGAAGGACAACCCGTCATGCTTTATCAGCGCTCCAGCGGCATAGGCCGCCATGACCGCAAGGCCCAATAAAACAAAGGGAATATTCCTTAATATGGGCCATTTGAGTGATTTCTCGGCGCCAGTCCAGCGGTTTTGGGGCGCCAGGCACAATGCCAGGCGAAGGGCTGCCAATAAAGAAACGGGACCCCAAAGCCAGGCGACAGACTGAAGCTGGTAATGCATGACTCCAATATTCCATAGCAAGACATAGAAAATGGTCATGGTGATGGAAGCCGCCAATTTTCCCAGGCCCAGAGCAGTCGAATAATCCTTTTTGGAGGGGCTTAGCTGGGAGAGAATCCTTGGAATCAGATGGCAGGAGTCACCGGCAAAAAGAACCAGCGCCATAATGCCGAACTGCCAGGCTTCGCTTCCAGCGGCGCTTTTAAAAGTCAGATAAATGCCTGAGATAATTACGACGCTTAAGTATATGACGCTGAAGCCGCTTTCAAAATAGTTCATCAGCTTTTTTTTACTGCTTCCTGAAGGCATAGGCGCACATCCTGTTTTATGAATGAAAGCTTGCAGGGAACTTTCATTTTACGTCGCTTTCGCTAGAGCTTCCTTTCCTGCGCATTCCGGGCAAATGCAGTTGACTGTCAGATCAACAGATACAACTGATCCGCTTATTGGACTGGACACCAAATCCTTTAAATTTGAAAACACCAAATCTTCAACTTTTTCGCATCGTTCGCAAATGGCATGGTTGTGAGGCTTGGTGTTTCCTTCAAAAAATGAGGCGCCTTCAACGCGCTTAACGCGGCGGATCAGCCAGGAATCCGCAAACCAGCTCAAATTGCGGTGGATAGTTCCAAGAGTTACAGAGGGCATTTGGGCTTTAACCTCTAAAAAACGTCATCCGCTGTTACATGCCTGCTGGAATGGAACAAAATATCGAGAATAAGTTGCTGAACCTTTGTCATCATAACACCTCTTCGTCGCTATTGGCATTATTGGTTTAAATCTTGTTTTGGGGGATTAAGTTCATGCCTTTCCGGATTAGGCTGGTTTGGAGGCAATGCTCTCAGTCGTTTAAAGTTGCCTGATATGCTGATTTGCAGTTGAATGCTCCGGTTGTAGGGGAACTTTCCAAAGCAAATCAGTATATGACGGCAATATTTGAGGCGCTTCAATCTCGAAGAATGGAGAAAGAGCCTTAAGCTCTGAGAATCCCGCCAGAGCGCGCTCGGATCATGGAATATGCGCAAACAATCATTAATGCAAATATACAACATGCCAATAGGAATTCAATGCAATGATTCGGGCGTCTAAAGCCTGTTTAGAGCAAAAAGGCTGTGGAGAACGGCTTATTTAAGCCATTATACCAAGACGATTTTCTCGAAAAATCACCTTTGGCACTCGAATCATGCAATGCTATAATGAGTTCAAATAGGCGGTTTCAAATCGGCATGAATTACTAAAGCCGCCGGACATCGCCTGAGGCGGTTCAATGGGCGTAAGCATTGCCCTGCCGATTCTCGCCGATAGGATTAAATATTGCCCTTGGCCGCTTTATCATCAAGGATATCCCGAGCGTCTGTCCGCTTAGGATTTCTTGGAAACCATCCCCGAGAGACTCGCTTTTCCTGTTCGTGCAATTCAAGAATGGACCAGAGGCAGACCCAGCCCCATATAGCCAACAATGCTGAAAGAAGAATATATGAAACGGCAATTGAAAACAATATCGAAACCAATCCGGCAATTCCGAAAACAGGCCAGATCCTTTTTGAAAAATGATATTCGCACTTGATTATGATTGGATGAAACAAGCCTATAATGACAAAGGATATGAGACCGATTGCCAAACCTTCAAAATGCATTTGTTCTATCTCCTCCTTCCTACGAAATTGATAATAGCTATCGAAAAATGAAAATCTAGCTAAAATGTAAAAATTTTTATTATAATATCAGAGGGAATATCTGATGTCAAGAATTATTTACAGATATTTTATAGTTATCCAACTTCCTAAACTTCTTTAGCCAGGCAATATTCCTTGTGTGCAAATTAGCGATCAGATTTGCGTCAAATGTCTCTGCTGTCAGCTTCATATGCAAATCATCATATACCGATTTTTATACAATGCTCCTTTTTTAGAGCTTGATTATCGAGCGGTGCGAAATGCCGATATCAATCGAGCTTGCTCTATAATAAACCAAAAAGGCAGGTTTATATGAAAATCAGTATAGATAATCCGGCGTTTATATCGGCGCATTTACCATGCGTCAGCGCATTTAAGAGATAAAAGCCTGCCGAGGGCGGCAGGCTTCGCTTTGGAGCTGAGGGGGCAGGCTGCGCTACGCTTCGGCCTCTACGGCCTTTCTCATTTTCTCCAGCAAATTGACAGAATCATCGAGTTCGAAGTCTTCCATCTGCCTTATCAGCTCTTCGCAATCGGAACCCAGGTCAGATAGCTTTTTGCGGACTTCCGGAACCAAATCAAGGCAGGAAGCGTTTCCTGTCTCCAAAAGGGGCTTTAGCCTGTCTATCAGCTCCAGAGAATCTTTCCTGCTAAATGAAGGATTCTCTTCTTCAGGCGCTTTCAGCTTTTTATCGTTGGCCATGATCTGAAGCTCGTGCAGAGCTTCATGGAAAATAGCGTAGAAACCTGTCATGAGCGGTACGCTCGGCATTTCCTCTTTTTCTTTGAGGGCGCTTACGATTTGGTTTGCGCATCGGCTCAGGTTTTTCGCTCCGACAAGGGCTGCGGAGCTGCTTAAAGTATGGGCGAGCCTTATAGCCAGCTGGAATTCTCCATCCTTGACAGCCCTTGTTATAAGTTCGACATCCTCATTATGCGAAGAGACAAAGTTTGCCACCAGCTGGTTGTATAGATCTACGTCGTCGGCGGAATTTCTGATTCCGTATTCTTTGTCGATGACCGCGCTTTCTCCCGCATAGCTGGATCGCTCCCCCTGCTCCGGGGCCGCGATATATATGATTTTGTCCCTTGGAAGCCATTTGGCGAGCACTTTGCTAAGAGAAGCGGTGTCTATGGGCTTGGAGACGAAATCATTCATCCCGTTTTCCAGGAACAGCTCGGCCGCTCCTTCTATGGCGTTTGCGGAAAGAGCTACTATGGGGGCGTGCTGATACCACTGATCAGGCAAGCTTCTCAGGGCATGAGTGGTTTCAAGGCCATCCATGTCGGGCATCATGTGATCTACGAAGATGATGTCATACCTCTTTTGGCTTGCCATGTCTACGGCTTGGGCGCCGCTTGAGGCAAGCTCCGCCTTGATGTTGAACTTCTCCAGGTATGCTCTTGCCACTTTCAAGTTGCTGCTGTTGTCATCCACAACGAGCACCTGCGCGTTTCCGTTTGTTGAGACTGTATTGGAGGCCAGGGGATGGGGAAGCTTTGCCGGATCGCCTTCCAATAAGGGGAGGAGCACGGTGAATGCTGAACCCTTCTCATAGACGCTTTCCACCTCTATGCATCCGCCCATCATCTCGGCGAGGGATTTGGAGATTGCGAGACCGAGGCCGGAACCCTTGATGTCCCTGTTCTTCCCCGGCTCCATTTGCTCGAATTCCCCGAAGAGCTTGGTCAGGTGCTCTTCTTTTATGCCTATGCCCGAGTCTGAAATGATAAAGGCTGTGTAGCGACGCTTGCTTTTTCTGCATGGCTTGACTCTGAACTCCACAAAGCCTTCCCTGGTATACTTTATAGCGTTGTTCAGTATATTTGTAAGTATCTGCCTAATCCGTATGTCGTCGCCGAAGATATACCGCTGGACTCCCGGCTCCACTTCAAAGATGAACTCGAGGCCTTTGCCCTCCGCCATGAATCTGCATAAGGACGCTATGTGATCCAAAAGATCTAGAAGGTCGAAGTGTATTGGGGTGACTTCCAGCTTTCCGACCTCAATCTTTGAGATGTCCAGGATGTCGTTTATAATCTGCAGGAGGGCGCGGGACATCTTTTTTATGTCCGTAAAGAACTCCAGCTGCTGCTCGTCAAGGTTGTCGGTTCTGATAAGCTCGCTCATTCCTATTATTGTGTTCATTGGAGTCCTTATCTCATGGCTCATATTGGATAGGAAGCTGCTCTTCGCGTTGCTGGCGTTTTCGGCTTTCTTGAAATCGTTTATATTGACTATGCCGCCTATTGCGAGAGTAGGAGCCTTGTCGACGCTCCATTCCGCTATCTGCCCTGTCACTATGACCCAAAGGTATTCTCCCGACTTGTGGCGGAGCCTAAGCTCGGCCCGAAAATACTCCTTGCCGCTTTCGAAGCAGCTTAACAGATCGTGGATGAAGCTTTTCCTGTCATCCGGATGAACTACATCCAAAAGTTTGGATTCAGTGAGATCGAGATTGGTGGTGTACTTGCCGGCTGTGTTTATTTGGTTTGGGGCGTACCCGAACTCTTCAGTAAAATTGATGCTGAAATTTATATGGTTTTTTTCTGTGTCCCATTCCCAATAAGACAGATGGGATATGCTTGAGACTATATCCAAATGCCTCTGCTTCAAAAGAAGCGCATGCTCAGTGAGCCGGAGCTTGTCGTCCTGAGCGTTCGCGCTTCGCAGATCCCTGGAGTAGACAAGGCAGTGGGATATGCCGTCGATTTCTATCAGAGACACTGTTGTCTCAACCGGAATGGGCTCCCTTGCTGCGTTTAAGTATGTGAGGTTGTATTTCGCTTGCCCTTCATCAACTATGACATCAATAATTTCCTTTAAGACATCTGAGGTGAGTTTGCCTCCAGGCTGATATTTAGGGTAGAATTCCTCCTGCCGCAAGATCACCTCTTCTATGGTGCCCACTCCGAACATCCTTGCGGTCTCTTTATTGCAGTCTAAGATGTAATTGTTTATATCTCTCAGAGTGCAAGCCATAGGAGCGGCGTCAAGCATTATTCGGGTTCTGTCCGCCGACTCCACTGTCATTCGCTCTCTGAGCGCGCTCGCGCTGTTCATTAAAACCCCCTCCTAAATATCTCTTCTTGGGGATGAATGCAAATTTGCCGTCTAAGCTTTTGGGTTCGCGCTGCCGGCAAGCTGCACTGATGTTCAATGAAAATCTGCATATGTTGCCGCGCAGTCAATTGCGCTTAGACATTGGGGCTGGATTAGCCGCTTTCGCATTGCACGCCGATTTGCAGTCATTGCTAGACTGTCCATAGAGGCGCAGCGCCTCAAGCCCCAAAATAGGCGGTTTCATAAGAAAGCCAGGAAAGCGTCAGCTTTTTTCCTCGTCTCCTTAAGCAAGACGGCGTCTCATCCCTTGAGCAAGGCGCGTTTTTTGCCGCGCCAGGAAAGCCGGATTGAGATTTTCCTGGCTGGAATAGATTTGACATTCAAAGAGTCAAGAAGTATAGTTATATCGATGAGAAAAGCATCTCACCTTGAAATAGAAAACAGTTAGATTTATTATCATCCTCCTGAGCCCCAATTATACTGATGCGCACTTAAAGTTCCAATTGTGGAGCTTGTCTGCGAAGTGTTCAAGCTTGCAATCAAACTCAAAAACCGCAGATTCGGCTGCGCGCCTGCATAGTAGGGCGCCTTGAAACGGCTTTTTAAAGCCATGAATAAAAACGCTAAAGATGTTGCCCGCAAGAGCTTAGGCGTAAACCTCGAATGCTCCACCCAAACACGGGACGAACAATGCATAGAAAACCCGCAAATGGCATAGGCGCAAGCAGTCCGCCGGAAATCAACGCTATAACGGGAAGGGCGCTTATCATGGTGGATAATGGAAACTTCATTTTCAGCATAAACAATTATGCGTCTCCTGGCGGAGGATTGAGAGCGTCAGCGCGCAGGCTGCTCGACGCGCTGGCATTCCAGCTCACGAAACAAAGCGACTATAGGGGCGAAGGCAAAAAAGAACCTTGCGCATCCATCGCCTGGACGACTATATGGAGTTGTGCGGCATACGTCCATCCAAAGCCTTGGAGGACAAGGCCGGGCGCGCTTTGAGAGAGGATTTGGAGGCCATATTCAACATATGGGGAAATAAAAAATTTTTGCATGCCCAAACGCGCATAATTACTCTACCGATTTTCATCAAATGTTTCTTTTTTTGTTGATTACCCATTGGAAGTACGAAATGCCGATATCAATCGCGCTAGCTGTATAATCCGATATCAAAATCGGAACTATCCAATAAAAAGCAGTATATGCAGTGAATGCTTATGTTATCGGCGCAGACGCCGGCCGCGGCGGATTGGCTCAGCTTGAAAACGCCCTCGACTTCTAGAAACGGCATATTGCGGCTAAGCCTCCGATTCTATGAATACTCAGGGACAGAAAGGGCTTTGGAGGTTTTATCTATAATTGAGAGTTTAAGAAGAACGGTAGAAAAATACAGCATGATATCCAGGGGAGACGGCGTTTTAATAGCATTGTCGGGCGGCGCGGACTCCGTATGCCTTTTCCACGGGCTTATTTGCTTAAAGGAGGAGTGGTCTCTGCGCCTTGAAGCTGTACATGTAAACCACTGCATGCGAGCGGAGGAATCGGATGCGGATGAGGCTTTCGTAAAAGGCCTTTGCGAAGAGCATGGCCTGAAATGCGCCTCTTATCGGATGAATGTGCCTGAGATTGCGAAGAGGCGGGGCAAAGGCCTTGAGGAGGCGGGAAGGGATGTGCGGTACGAGTGCTTCTATATGGCCGCAGAGGCGATGAAAGCCGACAAGATAGCCCTGGCTCATAACAGGAATGATAACGCAGAGACCGTCATTATGCGGATATGCCGAGGGACGGGGCTTAAAGGGCTTTGCGGGATCCCGCCTGTAAGAGGCAGGCTGATTCGGCCTCTTATTGAAATGGATCGCAAGGAGATTGAGATGTATTTGAAATCGACCGGGAACGCGTGGAGGGAAGATTCTACAAATGCCGGAGACATGTACGCGAGAAACAGGGTGCGGCACATTGTGATTCCAGCAATGGAAGCGGCGCTGGGAGCGAACGTGCCGCTTGCGCTTGCAAGAGCCAGCGCCTTGGCGTCAGTCGAAAACGACTATTTGGAGCAAGAGGCTGAAAAAGCCTTCAAAGAATGCCTGAAACCGCATCCGTCCGCAGTTGTCCTTTGCGCATCCAAGCTTTCGCGGCATCATCCGGCAATAAGAAGCAGAGTGGTGAGAATTGCGCTTTCCGAGTGGTCCCTGAAAGATCTGGCAAGAGAGCATATTTTGCAGGCGGAGGCTCTTATTTTTTCCAAGGCGGGAAAGGCTGCGGAGTTGCCTGGAGGCCTTTTGGCAAGTCGCGGCTACGACGAAATAATATTTACAGGAGCCAAAGAGCAAAAAGGCGGCTTCTTGCACTATCTCAATGTGGGGGACTCAATATGCGTCCCTGAAATAAATCTGATATTTTCGCTTAATGAGCTTCCCGAAGAGGAAAAAGAAGGATGCGCTCATGTATGTACTAAAGCCTTTCTATATGATAAACTAAAGGGCGGCGTGGAAATCAGAAGCAGGAGGCCTGGAGATCGCATTAGGATCAGGCATATCGGCGGAGTTAAGCTGAAAGATTACTTCATTAATTCAAAGATTCCAAGAAGTGAGAGAGACCTTATAGCTTTAGCGGCAATAGGAAGTGAAATTGCGTGGATCATGGATAAAAAAGGCATTTGCCACGAAGAATATGAAGCTTTTGAGGATGATAGGCGGCTTTTCATTCATGTTTGGGAAAAAAGCGGCTGAAAGCGCCAAATTGACGGCATGCACGTGAAAGGAGAAAGCTGCTCGGATTGAACCCGGCGGCGCATAAGATGAAAGAAAAGGTGAAGGTTTTAATTTCTGAGCAGGGAATTGCAAAGCGTGTAGACGAGATTGCCGAGCAGGTGATGAACGACTACAAGGGCAAGAATATCACCATGATCTGCGTCCTCAAGGGCGGAGTTGTGTTCATGGTTGATCTGGCCCGCAAGATCAAGCAGACGGTAGAGATGGATTTCATGGACATCTCCAGCTATGGAGACTCCACAGTCTCGAGCGGCATAATAAAGATCGACAAGGATCTTGAGAATCCTATTACAGGCAAGGATGTTCTTTTAGTGGAGGACATCATAGACACAGGGCAGACTCTCACTCATCTGCACAGGCATTTGAAAGCGCAAAATCCAGCTTCTCTGAGAATATGCACTCTCTTGGACAAGCCCGCCAGGAGGATATCCGATCAGATATCTCCGGATTATGTAGGCTTTGTCATACCGGATGAGTTCGTCATCGGATATGGGCTGGATTACGCGCAGAGGTATCGGAACCTCACCTACATAGGGGTTCTGGAGTTCAGTGAAGATGATTGATTGGCTGTAGCATGCTCCAGGCTCTAAAGAGGCGGGGGCTTGCCCCTCCGTCGCCGATTTCCCTTCGAGGCATTCTATACTGCTTTTCATTGGATAGTTCTGATTTTGATGTCGGATTATACAATTAGTGCGGAATGTGGATATAGTCATTTCGCACCATTCAGTGGATAATCAAGTTCAAAAAAGGAACATTTGATGAAAAGCGGCATATAGCTGCCGGGGGAGCAACCGTCGATATCGCGGCAGCCTATGCCGTTGCTCTCAAGAAGCTCTGATTGCGCCCCACATTATACTTAGGATCATCAAATCAATTTCCTAATCTGGATTTACACTTCTCAACATGAAAGACTGCATGCTCAAAATAAATAAGAATTTACTCCAAATAGATATAAAAGGCCCCCAAAGCAAAGCTTTGGGGGCCTTTTGCAATCGTTATTCTTTCGCTTTCAAGGGATGTACTCTTCAATCAGGCTCCATACATCATCAGTCTCAAGTCCGCGCCTCCAACCGGCGACGCCTGCAAGATCGTACAATTCCACAAGTTTTAGCTTCTCTTCAATTGAAGCCGCTTCTTCCAGCCACACTCTTTTAAGCGCGTCCACTCCATCTTCCTGGGTGATGTATTCGGAATAATAGCACTTAAGCGCGTCGTCCCAGCGAATCTCCGCGCCTCGGGAGGCAAACTGGCTGTAGGCGGTTTGCATGTCCACAGCCTCATTGGTGCATTTTAGGACTCCGTCGACCGTTTTCTCCGTCCAGACGCGCACGAAGAAAGGCAGGCCCAAGATAACTTTCTCACTGGGCACTTCAGATACTGTTTGACTGATGCCCAAGTCCACGAAGGAAAAGGACGCATTGGGTCCGCTGGCTGCTGAGTCCGCATTCTCGTCGTAAGCCATGACGCAAACATAGTCGACGACTTTCCCGACTTCACTTCGGTTGTAGTATTGTGACCAATAGCTTGGCATGTCTGGATTGTAGACGTCGACAGAAAGCGCTTTTCCACGGGATCTCATATATGGATACAGCTCCCTGAAGAATTGAAGGTAGCAATCCGCGTATTCTTTCTGCAGATACTCGAAGTCTATGTTTATTCCGTCGAGATTATATTCCGCAATGAAAGAGAGAAGCTGCTCTATGACATGCTGCCTTATGTCCGTATCGGAGAGCGCCATCTCAATTATCTCTTGATGGAGCAGCACGCTTCTGTCTGATGAGAAGTCTGAGAGAAGGGCCCATACTTGATATCCCTGGGAATGGGCCCATTCTACATATGCGGGATCTCCTATGGATAGAATGTCTCCGTTTTGCGAATTGACGTCGAATGTGAACCACGTCGGGCTTAAAACGTCCAGGCCGCCTTTTGGCGTCAGCCTTTCCGGCGTTGTGTTGGCCTCTTTGTACTGCATCTGATCCCAGACTAAGTTTACCTTGCCGTTTATTGGCGTATAGGTCGCGGCTGCGGCAGGCTCTATGAGAGGTTCGGCGTCTATTGTTTCAGACAAGCCTAGATCTCGTGTCAGGACATATCCCAGGAGTCCGTTTTCAGTTCTGATTCTTGTATACTCGTCCTCTTCGGAGTATACGAATACTTGTTGATCCTGCATGAGCCTTTCTTCGATAAGAGCTTTTTTGTCCGGCTTGTAGCGCACGTTGGTGGTCTGGGCCGCGATTTTTCTTTTTTGCTTAGGCTCTGTCAGATAATCCATTACTGCTATGTTCTCTCTTTGGCTGTAGCTGAACTCCACTTGGTAGAGTTCAGCTATCATTGAGCTTGGCATGAACGCCTCGCCGCCTTGAGTCACAAGCGGCAGAGAAGTCTCAACAGGAGCGTCGTTGATGTAATACTTAAGCTCGTCCGCCTTTATTCTTATCACTTTGTCCAAGGCGGTTACCGTGGCTTTGGATAAAGCTTCGTCCCAGAAGATGTATTCGTCGATGTATTCTGTAACAAAGCTCAGCGGAAAGTAGACCTCTCCTCCGCTTGAGAAGGCTCTTCGCTCGTTTGTGAGCCTGGAGTCTTTTATGACGATCGTCACTTCATTAGGATCAATGCCGAAATAAGTATGAAAGTCCTGGGATTCGTAACTTGGCAGAAAAAAGTACATGGCCAGATATCCGACGCTCCCGAGCGCAATGAATATGAAAATCCAAATGATGAAAATGCTCGCATGGGATTTCTTCTTTTTCTTGCGCTTGCGTTTTCCGGATTGAGGCCTTTTTTTTAGATCATTTCGCATGGGATGCCCACTCCTCGTATTGAGAGCCTGCGCTTTTGGGGTTTAAAGGCCGTGCTATGGAATATTCGAGCGTCTTTATACTGATTTTCATGAAGTGTTCCTTTTTTAGAGCTTGACTGTCCATTGAGCGGTGCGAAATGCCGATATCAATCGCACTCGCTGTACAGTCAAGCTTTAAAAAAGGCAGTTATCTAAGAAAATCAGTATAGGTTAACCGCCATTCCAATTGATTTTTCTGCGTCCAACCGCAATGAACTCATAGAACCCTCTCGCTGAGGAAGGAAATAAGCTCATCATGTTTTAGCGCAAGGCTCTTGGGATTAGGTCGTTTTCTTCTTGCTATGCTGATTTGCATATGATAGTTCCTATACCGTTTTCATCAAATGTTCCTTTTTTGGAGCTTGATTATACAGATAGCGCGATTGATATTGGCATTTCGTACCTTTCAATGGATAATCAACCAAAAAAGGCAGTTTTATATGAACATCAATATATTTAGCTGGACTGTACAGCTCGCGCGATTGATGTCGGCATTTCGCGCCTTGAAAGCGCTGAATCCACGCGTTTGAGAATACCGGCGCCAGTGGACTCTCAAGCTTTAAAATAGTCACATTTGAATGCAAATTGGCATATGCGCCGTGGATATCTACTCTCACGTCGCATATCATCCCTGAAATAGGAATTTTCGGAACTGATCCGACAGAAATTTTATACTATAAAAAGTGTAGTTCACTGCTAAAAAGTGTATAAATAAAAGCGGATAGCCCTCTGAATTGCAACTAAATGCCATATAATGTAATTTTAATTGACTATTATTGTATATATTGGGATAATACTACATATTGATCGACAATATATGATATAATAACCATCTTTTTGCAAAA
>JAISZB010000344.1 GCA_031269465.1 Clostridiales bacterium
CCCTATGAAGCTTCGCTTCACCACTAAGGATGAAAATATTAAGCCATTTGTGTGTTTGAGGCATGTACAAATGTCCATAAAATGTATTTTCGTACTAAACTGCCTTTTTTGGAGCTTGATTATACAGCGAGTGCAAAATGCCGGTACCGGCATTTCGCACCACTCAGGGATAATCAAGCTCCAAAAAAGGAACATTTGATGAAAAGCGGTATATGTATAACCGTCCTATGCCAAACCTAAGCCTGTTCAGAGATTGGAAGGAAAAAAAAGCATGCGGCGAAACTAAAAAAGCGTGCCTCGTCTATGATTTCGACAGTTCTTGCTCAGTAAACCCAGCGGAGCATCATCCTTGGGAAGACGGAATGCCTAGTGCGGACAGTCTTAATTGCGCTACAGTCCTATTTGGCTATAATTAAGCATTTTATAGGTTAAAAGAGTGTCACGCAATTAAGAGCGACAGCACTAGCGTTTTCTCAAGGCTTAAATACAAAGATGCAATCCTTGGGGCATACAAGGCTTGCTTTGAGATTGGACTGGAAGCGGACATATCCGCTCGAGGAGCCCTTCCTGATGATCTTTGCCTGCGGATTCCAGTGCTTGCGCCTATGCTTTGCGTCTATAAGGCAGGCATTGGCTCGAGCCTGATAAAATTTACGAAAAAAGGAGGGACTGTAATAGCGACTTCTGATCTGTTCAGAAAAAATGAGGACAACGCCTATCTGGATCATCCGTCTCCGCTTCATTCGCTGCTTCCGGATGGCTGGGAGAGCATGACTAGAGGCGCGCGCATGCCATTGGGCGAAGGAAGCATAATCTTTCTTAATCCCAACGCGACATCAGAAGATTGGAAGGAGGCATTGGAAAAAACTTTGCAATCCGACTTTTAATCCGTGATTGGGCGTACTTCTCCGCGCATATTTTTCAAGTCTTATCGCGTTGGAGGCGTTTAGGCTCGAAACTGTTGCTCGCCAATGTATTTACTTATGCTAAGTATATGCTATAATAATTGCAATGCTTTTCTTCATCCAGCTTTCAAAGTTTCATATGCGGCGTACATGGGAGGAAACGCTGTTTAGGCAATCATAAAAACAGTCCCGTTTGCGTATGTTTTCCCTTTTCCTTTGAAAGACTAACAAAAGCGGTTTTTTTTAAGCGCAGTGAAAATTTCCGTTTACAGATTTTGCGCCTACTACTGATTTGCATAGGCAAGTTCCGGTTTCGGTATCAGATTATGCAATAAGTGCGAAATGTGGTTATAGTCATTTCGCACCCTTCCACGGATAATCAGACGTCAACCTCGTTGCATTTGACTGCAAATCAGCATAAAGCCGGCCCTTTGGAAACCGGCTTTAAGAAGGAGTTTATGCCATGAATCCCAAACCCTGCAAAAAGCCAACAGAGATCCGCTGATGCAAAACTACATTGTTCAGGACAAAGAGACAATCAAGATGCCTTGCGGAACATTCTCCGGAGTCTGCAGCGCCGCAAGCTATCCTTCCGGCGAATTGGAGGGCATCCGCCTGAATGCGGGCAATGCCGTGCCTACAGGCGCAGGCCTGCTGATTCCCGCCTATGAGGAAACCCCGAGGCGTAAATTCAAATACAGCGTGGAATTCCATAAAAACGGGATGGTAAAAGCGGTGGCATTGAACTCTCAGCAGGAAATCTCAACTCCGCTCGGAGACTTCCCGGCAGAGCTTGTAACATTCTACGACACCGGAGAAATCAACAGATTTTTTCCGCTTGACGGAAAAATAAGCGGCTTTTGGAGCGAAGAGGATGAAATGTCCCTGGCTGTTCCATTATCCTTAGATCTTGGCTTTACGCAGTTCAAAGCGGCAGTGAACGGAATCGCGTTTTGGAAAAGCGGAGGCGTTAGATCCATCTCCATCTATCCTGGGGAAATAATTAAAGCGCGAACCCTTTATGGCTCCATTCGCACGCGCAGAGGCCTATCCCTCTATGAATCTGGAGAATTGGAATCTTTGGAGCCCGCATCCCCGTTTTTTTTAAAAACTCCTATTGGAAGGCTAGCTGCCTTCGATCCAAACGCAAGCGGAATGCACGCTGATTCATGCTCTCTGGGCTTTGAACCGGATGGACGGGTCAAAAAGCTCACCGCTTCCAGCAATCGCATCAAGCATCAGGCGCCGGGCGAAAAAGCTCAAGTTTTTGAGCCTGCGGAAGCACTGAGCATGCTCGACGATGAATCTACGGAAATAGTCGGTCTCGAGCTTCTATTCGATTACGTAAAGAATCAGGCAAGCATATTAAAAGATGGAGTTTCTTGGACATTTCCTATGAATGAGAAAGATTTCTCCATAGAATTTCTTTATCGCGAGGCATCGAGCTTCTCCTGCAGCCAATCATCATGCGCAGCTTGCCATTTGTGCGGAGGTTCAAGCCGCGCTTGAGCATTGAGCCGCTTAAAGGTTGGCCCGCTTGCTCGCAATGGTTTTCGACGTATCAATATAAAAAGGTGGAATGAAGTGAAATATGATAAAACGCCTTTTTTTATGCGTCCGGCAGTACAAGCGCGACTCCATCCTAGCCCCGCTATTCATGGTGGGCGAGGTATCGATGGAGGTTTTGCTGCCTTATCTTATGGCTATGCTTATCGACAACGGTATAGACAAGGGCGACATGAATTATATACTTAATATGGGCTTGAGGCTGTTTGCGGCCGCCATGCTTGCCATGTGCTTCGGAATTTTAAGCGGCGCGTTTGCGGCTTCCGCATCAGCCGGATTTGCCAGGAATGTCCGCAAAGATCTTTTCTACAGCGTTTCAGGCTTCTCGTTTTCAAACATCGACAAGTTTTCAGCCTCAAGCCTTGTCACAAGGCTGACCACGGACGTCGCAAACGTTCAAAACGCCTACCAGATGATAATACGCATGGCTGTCAGAGCTCCGATGATGCTTCTCATGTCTTTCGCCATGGCCTTCTCTGTAAGCCGGAAGCTGTCCATGACCTTCCTTTTGGCGCTTCCAATTCTAGGCTTTGGACTCTGGTATGTGATAACCAGCACCCACCCCATCTTTGTAAGGGTGTTCAAGACTTACGACAAGCTAAATAGAGTAGTCCGAGAGAACCTAAGAGGAATGCGCGTTGTCAAATCATTCGTCCGCGAAGGCTTTGAACGGGAAAAATTTGGAGTGATATCCGATATAATCTTCAAGGATTTCTCCAAAGCGGAAAAACGGCTTGCGATCAATATGCCTCTCATGCAGCTTTGCGCGTACGGCTGCCTGATAATGTTGATGTGGTTTGGAGCAAGGATGATAATTGTGGACAAAGAGCTTGCCACTGGAGAGCTTATGAGCCTGATCGCCTACTCCATGCAGATATTGTCAAGCCTTATGATGCTGTCTATGGTATTTGTGATGATAATTATATCGCGGGCGTCAGCTGAGCGCATCACTGAGGTTCTAAACGAAACCTCCAGCCTAAGAAACCCCGATGCTCCAGTCTTTAAAGTCAAAGACGGTTCAATAAGCCTAAAGGGCGTGAACTTCAGCTACGCGGGGAAGGGAGGCAAGATCTGCCTGGCAGGCGCGAACCTAGATATAGCTTCAGGCGAGACGGTAGGAATTTTAGGCGGCACAGGAAGCTCCAAGACCACCTTGGTTCAGCTCATACCCAGGCTTTATGACGCAACTGGCGGAGAAGTGATTGTTGGAGGCGTAAACGTCAGGAATTATGATATAGAGTCGCTTAGAAACGCCGTCTCCGTCGTTCTGCAGAAAAACGTGCTCTTCTCAGGAACCATTAAGGAGAACCTTCTCTGGGGCAATGAAAATGCGACTAATGAAGAGATAGCCCGCGCCTGCAGCCTGGCTCAAGCAGATGGATTCATCGATGCGCTCCCAGGCAAATACGGCTATTTCGTCGAACAGGGCGGATCTAACGTTTCCGGCGGGCAGAAGCAGAGGCTCTGCATAGCAAGAGCGCTGCTTAAAAATCCAAAGATATTGATCCTAGACGACTCTACAAGCGCCGTTGACACCCGCACGGACGCCGCCATACGCAAAGCCTTCAAAGAAGATTTGCCTAAAGTCACAAAGATAATAATCTCCCAGCGCGCGGCTTCCGTCCAAGACGCCGACAAAATCGTCATCATGGAATCCGGGCGGATCGAAGCTGTCGGCACGCATGAAACCCTTATGCGTACAAGCCAGATCTACCGCGAAGTCTATGAGTCGCAAACACGTGGAGGTGACTTCGATGAAGCCTCGCAGGCCTGAGGGCGGCCGCCCCGGAGGGCGCGGGGCGAGGATAAACCCAAAAACAGCGAAGCGCCTTCTTTTTCTGATTGCGGGCAGATACAAGCTGCATTTTGCGTTTGTATCACTATGCATAATCGTCAGTTCCATCGCAAACATCGCAGGCGCCGGATTCACTCAAACTCTTGTGGACGACTACATCCAGCCAATGGTTGCCTCTTCTTCCCGTGATTTCAGCGGGCTTCTTAAAGCGCTTGGCGTTTTGGGCTCCGCCTACGCGGTGGGAATTGCGGCAAGCTATTTTTACAACAGGGTAATGGTTGTCATTTCGCAGGGAGTGCTGAAGAAAATTCGGGACGACATGTTCTACCGCATGCAGCTTCTCCCCATAAAATATTTCGATCAAAACAATTTCGGCGATATCATGAGCAGGTATACAAACGATACAGACACTTTAAGGCAAATGATATCCATGAGCCTCCCTCAGACCTTTTCCTCTTTGATAATGATAGCGGCCGTCAGCTGGACTATGCTGAGCATAAGCGTTCCTTTGACTCTTCTTGTCTTTGCTTGCGTAGCATGCATGCTTTTCGCCACAAAGCTGCTCGGCGGCAAGTCAGCGGTTCATTTCATTGGCCAGCAGAAAGCTCTGGGCGATATAAATGGATATATTGAGGAAATGATAAACGGCCAGAAAGTGGTTAAAGCATTCAATCATGAGGAAAAGTCCAAAGAAGCTTTCGACTCGCTCAATGACGGGCTGAACTCCCAGGCAGCCTCGGCAAACCGCTTCGCAAACATAATGATGCCTGTGGTCGGAAATATTGGAAACCTGCAATATGTCCTAATCGCAATAATAGGAGGCGCCATGGCTCTTAGCGGAACAGGCGGCGTGACTTTAGGCGCGATCGCGGCTTTTTTGTCCCTTTCAAAGGCATTCGCCTTCCCCATAGGGCAAATCTCATCCCAGATGAACGCCGTCATCATGGCGCTTGCCGGAGCTGAAAGAATATTCGCCTTGATGGATGAAGAGCCGGAGCCGGATGACGGATACGTCAGCCTGACGAACGCCGAGCTTATTGGAGGCCAGCTGATGGAATGCCAAAAGCGCACCGGCATATGGGCTTGGAAGCACCCTCATGGAGACGGAAGAGTCACGTATACGAGGCTGACAGGGCATGTCGAGCTTATTGACGTGGATTTCTGCTACAATGAAAATGAGTTGGTTTTAAGAAACATCACGCTTACGGCAAACCCTGGGGAAAAGATTGCCTTTGTCGGCGCAACCGGCGCCGGCAAGACCACCATAACCAACCTAATCAACAGATTCTATGACATCGCCGACGGAAAGATACGCTTCGACGGCATCAACATAAACAAGATTAAAAAGACTGATTTAAGAAAATCTTTAGGAATAGTGCTTCAGGACGTAAATCTTTTCACGGGGACCGTTATGGAAAACATCCGATACGGAAACCTCAACGCTTCCGATGAGGAAGTCATTGCCGCAGCGAAGCTTGCGAACGCACATGACTTTATATCGAGGCTTCCGGATGGATACCAAACGCCCATTGAAAGCGACGGCGCAAACTTGTCCCAAGGCCAGCGGCAACTCATAAGCATAGCCAGAGCGGCGGCGGCCGATCCTCCCGTAATGATACTGGACGAAGCCACTTCAAGCATAGACACCCGCACAGAAGCTATCGTCCAAACGGGAATGGATAGGCTGATGGAGGGAAGGACTGTGTTTGTTATAGCACACAGGCTCTCCACCATCCAAAATGCCCAGGCTATTATGGTTATGGAGCAGGGCAGGATAATCGAGCGTGGAAACCACAATTCACTAATGGAAAAAAATGGCAGGTATTGCCAGCTGTACACTGGGAAACTCGCCGAACAGTAAAAAGGCGCCTGAAGGCGCACTTTAACTGGAGGAGAAGTCCATAAATAAAATATCAAAATGCCAAGGAGGCTAAATTCATGTCTATCGTAGAGGCGTCAAAAACGGAGTTGCACTCGCAGCTTTCCGCCAAAAAGGATGTCAAGCTGAACATGATTGTGGGAGTAGACGGCTTTGTGGATGAAATCATCCACGTTGTCGCGCAGCGCAAAGACTTCAAATCCTTCACCCGCATCATGAACATTGAAGAGTTCGGAAACCGCATTGTACGCGCTGCGGGCCTGAGCACGAACATCGAGCTTGTAACCGCCCAAACAAAGCTTGGCGGAAACGGGCCGATATTAGCGAACGCGCTTCTGGAATACGGCGCGGACTTAAGTTACATAGGCGCAGTGGGGAGTCCGGACATCCACCCAGTCTTCAAGCCTATGTCTGATAAAGCGGCAAATGTATACTCCCTATGCGAGCCGGGGCACACCGATGCCTTGGAGTTTATGGACGGCAAGCTTATGCTTGGAAAGCATGCCGGACTCGACGCCATCACCTGGGACAGATTCAAGGAAGTGCTGGGCGGGCTGGAGAAAACGGCGGACACCCTATCAAAGGCGGATCTTCTGGCTCTTGTCAACTGGACCATGATACCCAATATGTCGGATATCTGGCAGAGCATTATCGATGAGGTCTTCCCGCTTCTTCCCGACAGGAAGGAAAAGCCCGCGATATTTTTCGATCTCGCGGATCCCGAAAAGAGGACTATCGAAGATATTAGGCATGCAATGGATCTCATCTCCAAATTTGAGCCTAAGTTCAAATCGATTCTCGGACTCAACAAGAAGGAGCTTTATGAAATAGCAGCCGTATACGGAGTCGCTGCGGAGACATTTGAAGATACCCTCAAATATACCTATGAAAAGCTTGGCATTTACTGCCTTGTAGTCCATCCCACCAAAGACGCGGCTTGCTGCGCCAACGGCGAGTATTTTCATGTAGACGGCCCATACTGCGAGAAGCCCGTCCTGACTACAGGGGCGGGAGATAATTTCAACGCCGGCTTCTGTCTTGGGCAAGCCTTGGGAATTTCACCTCTGAATTCCCTTTTGCTTGGAGTATCCACATCAGGGTTCTATGTAAGAAACGCCAAGAGCCCCTCAATTGATGATCTCCTGAAATTCCTGATCGACTGGGAATCCGGAAAACTATAGCAATTAACACCATTAATAGAAATCCTCAAATCTGCCATACTAAATATACCGGACTGGATCCATTTGAGTTGCTGCAAGTGATCCGGAATGCACGCGCATCAGGATTCCGCAAGAATGCGGATCCAAAATGCTTGCATAGCCTGCGGAATGTTTGGCAGAAGCCGACGCGAAAGAGAACAATCGATTGCTTATCGGCATTAAACGGCGAAAAGCGTAAAGCAGGTCTTTTTTCGCCGTTTCTATTGAGGGTTTCTATTTTTTTGCCCAAAGGATGATGAGATATGCGAAATAATCTGATGACATTAGCGATATCCGCCATTGCTGCAATGGCTATTTCGGACAGCTGCGCATTTGCAGCTGATTGCGGGCTCCACGCTGCCATTGGAGAGATTCTAGAAGTCGGCGATTGGATTGCGCTGCGCACCTGGAACCCGTCATCCGCAGATTCCAAATACATCTTTTTCGAGGCCGGCAAACCTTTAAGATATGAAAAAACAACCGGGCTGAGATACTCCGGCTATATATATCCCAGCCAAACAGTCGAGCTGATATATTCCGGAGAGCTCCGCGAAGGCCAAGCCAAAGCGGAGCTCCTCTTCTTCAATCCGGATTCGGAAGCGGCGGCAAACTTCAGGGCCGTTTTAGGAAAAAGAAAGCCCTGCGCCATAAACGAAGCATTTTTCTCCAGCGACGGCGAATATGAGTTCATTTTCACCCCCGACACGTCCGTAACGACATCAAACGGCGATCCAGCCTCTCCGGCGCAAGGGCAGAGCATACTTGCGTGGTTTGACGGTGAAGCCAGCTCATACTCCAAGAAAATCGTGCTGAATAAGGCGGTAATTCTACTAATGAACTATGATCCTCCGCCTGAGAAGCCGCTGGCTGTCAGCAAGGACGGGGAGATCATCTTCGATGACGGCCCGATTGCCACGCTGACAGACGCCCAATTGGAGTTCTACAATGAAAACGGCATGCTTCCGGTTCGCAAAATTGCGGAATCCATCGGGTATACAGTTGACTGGATGCCGAATTCCACCGTTACTCTCAGAAAGGGAGGAGACATCATAGTCTTCGACATAGGCGAAAATCACTATCAGGTAAACAGCCAGTATTCACAAACTGAAGGTTCAGATTTTGAGAGGTTCATGGACAGGGCGATGGCGGATATGTCATTTATAGCAAGGATTGCGGAATTTGGACATTAAAGCGCTGAAATTGTCATGCATAATGTCAAAATCATCTCCAAAACAGATAAAAATATATGCAAATCCTTCAACCTTCCCATTTGCAGCACTTTAAGCCCCGCATGGCGATTGCGCTTATTGCCAGCGAGGCTTAAAGCATATATAATTAAGTGGACGCATTCAATCTTCAGGCTTACCGTATACTGGCGAGAGAATTTCCATTTTACCTAATCATTAAGCGCCGCCTTGGGATAATCCACCCTCAAAATAGGTATGTTTGACTGTGTTGCAATACTGAGCGAAGCTGAAGAGGATCTTTTCCCCATTATACTGATTTTCATGCGAATCCCTATGACTCTGAGCTTCACCGCAAAGAGTGAAAGCAGCCAAATACACTGATTTGCACTCAAAGGTTCCATGTTTTTGAGATCGGATTAAACAATTAGCGAGAAATATGCCGTTATCTATCGCACCTTGAAAGTGGAATTCTCAAAATCTACATTTTTGCAAATCAGCATGGATCTGCAGGATATCGAAATTTTTAATGGCTGGTTTTTTCAAACTCTGGAGGAGCTTCTGGCTAACTGTCAAAACAATTGCATATTTGGCTGCAAAGAGTAGGTATGAGCATAGTCTAAGGGCAAAATCAACCTCTGTTTAACATGTGGCTGCATAGAATGAACTTGAGGCATAAAACATAAGAAATACAAATATTGTTTAAAATTTTTTCTTCGTTTATTTACACTTATGACACAAATTGTTCAAAATAGGATTCTATAATGTATTCAATGAGGAGGACGGAATTTATCTTTAGTTTTTTTTAAACCCCAAAATTCATAGCCAAGCAGCATTTTTCGAAAGGATGGTTTATCATGGAAGATAAGAGAATTCACTTCGATTCTATATTCAACCAGGAAGAAGATCTGCATGAGTCCGCATCCAAACCGGCGGGAGGTGAAGACGAACGCGGATATTTCCGCCGCGATTCATACTCACCCCTTGAAAGCGCTCAGTCTGCGCAAGGCAAGCTGGCAGATGAGTCCGAAGTTCAGGCTCCAAGTGCAATCGACTCTGAGGCTGCGGGCGAATTGCAGGCTTATTCTCCCCCAAAGGCGGACGCATTCGCCGCTGCCTCCCCTGTCAAGGCTTACGGCCCATCTGTTGCAAATGCAATCGGCCAGCCTATAAGAAGCGTTTCTGGTTCCAAGCAAGAAGCGGGCAGGAAAAAAGAGAAGGGACCAGGCATTTTAAAAAAGGTTTTAGCAGCATGCCTTGTAGCTATTCTAGGCTTCGGCACGCTCGGCGTAGGGCTTGGCATCGGCGGAAGGCTTGCTGAGCGGCTATTTCCGAATGCTGAGTCTGAATCATCGTCTCTGGAGCCAGAAAAAGTTTTTGCGTTTCCTGAAGTTCCCTCTGCCTCAATAGTTTCAAATATCTCCTCCTCACCAAATAATGTCGCAGACATAGTAAAAAAGGTTTCTGATGCTGTTGTAAGCATAAACGTATCTGTGCCTGTTCAAAATTTCTTCAACCAGATTTCCGAGCAGCCAGGCGCAGGATCAGGCATCATCTACTCAGAGGATGAAGAAAAGGTATATATAGCGACAAACAACCACGTCATTGAAAAAGCAAATGAAGTTACTATATCCGTTGATGACATGAATAAAGTGCGCGCAAAGTTCGTAGGAAGCGATACTCAATCTGACTTGGCTGTCATATCAGTATCAAAGGCCGATCTGTCTCAAGCCGGCATATCCTACAAGACAGCCGCATTTGGAAATTCCGAAATCCTCCAGGTGGGCGACAATGTAGTGGCCATAGGAAACGCCATGGGAGAAGGCAAAACAGCTACTTCAGGCATCATAAGCGCCATCAACAAGAAGATAACAATTGACGGCAAAACGCTTGATGTTATACAGACTGACGCCGCCATAAACCCAGGCAACAGCGGAGGCGCCCTCGCAAACTCAAACGGCGAGATAATAGGTATAAATACAGCAAAACTTTCATCATCAAACGTTGAAGGGATGGGATACAGCATACCTTCAAACGTCGCAAAGGCGATAATCTCCGATTTGATAGCAAACGGATCCGTTCAGAAGCCGTTTCTTGGAATACAGGGCATGACGATCACCGATCAGATGAAGGACATGTATAATCTTCCTTCTCTCGGAGTGTATATAACCGAGGTCACCGCAGGCGGAAGCGCAGAGGCGGCAGGGCTTCGCGCAACGGATATAATTGTAGGATATAATGACGAGAAAATCTCAAGCATTGATGAATTGTCCGCAAGCATAGCAAAATCAGCCGTTGGAGACAAAGTCACCCTCCATATCTACAGAAGCGGAACAAGGCCGATGAGCTTGGAAGCCACAATAGGAAACATGAATACAGACACAAAATTCTAGTAAATAATAAGCGAAGAGGGGATCGCATAGTCCTCCCTTCGCTTTTTCGCTTAAGATTAAGAGGTCATTGCACACAGCCAGCAATCCATCAGCCTAAGAGAAACGATTTGCGGCAAAAGCGAAGCCATGGCAATAAGCATGGCATCGCGCAACTCATTGTCTTCTCTCCTGCGGCTTCTATGGCAAAAGAGTCCGCATAGGACTTCGTTGTACTGAAGTGTCAGCCACTTGCAGACGACCTCCGGCGCAAGCCCTAAAAAGTCATTCACTTCCGTTTGGGTCATCCCATCCGCCAAAGCGCCTAAGCAAACGCTGTTTCGGCTAAGCTATAAAGTATGCGATTCATCGTAGCTTTGCAAGCAAAGTTTGCTGCGGGCTTTCAGCTCTGAAAAAGCGCGGGCCTGAAAGTGTCGCATTGATGGCAATGAGAAATGCGTGATTACAGAGCCGCAAACAGGCATGTCAGTCTCTATCGGCTCAACGCTTGAAGACGCAAAGCCACAACAAGCAGAAAGGACGAGCCTTAACGCATAGCTAAAAAGCTACTTGTCATACTCGCCCGTCTTTTTTAATATCAGCCGTCTTTGCGTCGTGCTCTGTTAAGAACAGATGATGTTATTCAATTTTTCGGGTACCGATTTAGGCTTTGGGGCTTTTGCATTTTTGGCAGCAGTCAACATCAAGGTATCCGTCTTGCCCTTCAACATAGGTCAGTGAGCGTGTGCACTGTCCTGTATCAATCAGTCGCAGGCGGATGACATTGCCAGGCGATATCGAAACGGGCTGCGTTTTGTTGATCCTCCACCGGCGCCTGTTGAATTCTCCTGGCTGGCCTTCCTCCCGCTGGGCGGAAGGTTCTCAGCGTGCGGCATTAAGAAGCCCTATTTTCCATTATACGTATTAGGTTAAATGAGGGTAGCGGTTTCTAAGAAGGACGGCTCCTTGACGACTCCCCCTTTTCGAAAGCTAATCCGGGAACCTTTCAGCCATGGCCATCCCGCCTGCCTGCGGTGGATCGATCTCCGCGCCGGCCGCAACTTGCTTGCATATGCAAGATCAGAACCAGCGCCGCCGACGCGCCTTTGCTTGAACCAAGCATCCATCCGCTACAGAGAAATATCCCGGCAAGCGGCGTGATCTTGCTCCCGTCCATCGCTGAAACCCCACTATCCCGCCATACTTGGAAATTTGCTGCGCTTTGTTTAGTATTAAACATAAATTAGGATAACTTTCTCTTTCTTCGGATCCCGCTTGGTGGACTGACTGCTGTGAAGCCTCCAACTCCGAGCCTTCACTGGAGAATATCTGACGTCCTTCGTTGAAATGGACCTTCGCATAAGGGATGCGGCTGTGCGCCAGCCAATCGAGCTGCGGCTTCCCTCTGCTTCGCATGGAATCAGCGGGCTTCATCTCAGCAATCTCTAAAAACCCTTCACCCTGCGGACAAAGCCCGCCTCCTTGAATCGAAAGCATGCTGATATGCCGATTTTCATCAAATGTTCCTTTTTTGGATCTTTATTATACAGAGATTGCGAAATGCCGAATCGGCATTTCGCAATCTCTGTATAATAAAGATAAGGCAGTTTTCTATATCAGTATAAATCCCGTATGAGGCCCGGCATATACGGAAATCCATCGTCGAGCCGGCATTCGACGAGCGCAATTTCTGCCGCAAGCGACTTTATGTCCATTTATTTGCATTGAGTAAGTTCTATATGCGCCGCTAGCTATCCTCAATAGCGTATCCCAAATGGAAACCCAAGAAAAATAACAGGACAATAATATAGAAATATTGTATATCTTTGCCAACTATGATAATATAATCATGACGGTATAGATGAACTTGATGCCTTCATCACTCAAAAGCATCTAGGAATTTTTGGCATTGGCTGAAGGGGGAGCTTCCATGTGAAAGCTAACATCAAAAAAGAGATTGCAAGCTGGGCAAAGACAATTGCATTTTCTGTTCTGCTTGCCGTATTCATCAACAAGGTTCTAATTGTAAATGCGATGGTACCGACGGGTTCAATGGAGGGCAATATAATGGCTGACGACCGAATAGTGGCGTCGCGCTTGTCCTACATCTTCTCTGCTCCAAAACGCTTTGACATCGTAGTTTTCCGCTATCCCGACGACAGATCTACCCTGTATGTCAAGCGGATCATAGGCCTGCCAGGCGAAACGTTAAGCATCAGGCAGGGAAAAGTGTACATAGGCGACTCCGCAGAGCCTCTGGACGACTCTTTCGTCCCCGAACCTCCAAGGCTTGAAGACTCCGGTCCTTACATCGTGCCTGCGGATTCCTATTTCATGATGGGCGACAATCGCAACTGCTCTGCAGACTCAAGATATTGGACCAATAAGTTCGTAGCAAGAAGCGAAATACTCGGAAAGGCTCTTTTAAGATACTATCCGGGATTCCATCTGCTTTACTCCAAATGACAGAAGCGCCTGCAGACTGATATGCTTTCCAAAATCAAGAAAAAGCCAACCATTTTATGGCTGGCTTTTTCTTGTTATGCAACCAAATGTCCCAATATTTGAACTTGAAGGTGCGATTGATATCGGCATTTGGCACTCGCTCTATATTCAGGCTCCAATATTGGCATTTTCATATGAAATCAGTATAACTAATCATCTTTTCCTTCACTTGCGTCCATTTAGATCTGCCGCTCCTCCGCCAAACCCCCAGCCCTGATGTCCCTCAATCAGAAAATATTCACTTGCGTCCAAGTTTCTTTTAGGCGCAAAGCCTCTTTCAGCAAATGATCTTTTAGGAGCGTAGCCTCGTTTGAGTCCTCTGAAAAAGTCGTAGTATAAGAATGCTCCAAGGGTCTCAAAGACGAAAGATTCGCAAAGCCTGAGCGAGTTTTTGCTTCCGACGACTTTGCAGGTGTACATCATGCTTCCCGAAGAAACCAGCTGCATATGGGGGGCGTTTGTTTTGCTGTTGTTGGCGGCGAAATAACTATCTGCCAGCTCTGCAATCTCTTCTGAGGTCAGGCGCCTATTTTTAGAATGGATATAATTGTCCAGAAAGTCAGCATATGCGGTTTTTACTCTAAGCATATCATCTACAAGCGAAATGTATCTGTCTATAAGCGCCGCCACTGATTCGTTGGTTCTCTCAATATCTACAAGAAGCTCCGGATCCCTGTCATTGAGATTGGGATAGAACTTATTCAGGTATACTTCCGGAAAGTCCAGATGCTGCGGAAATACATTCCTGATAATATTGTCGCAGCATTTCTCCCCAACAGCCGGGACATCATCTTGAATGCCAGCAAGCGGAGCCTCCTCGCATCCATAGGGCCCCTCAGCCTCATCCATCCTCCAGAAAGAGAAGTTTGAGTTCAGGCAGTCAAACAGCTTTAGTTCCGTCAGTGTCTCCTTAGGTATGCATCTGCAAAAAGGCGGTGCATTCATAGTTATATTATCGATCGAAGAAAGCAGTTTTTGGGCGTTTTGAACATGCTCATCATATCCTGTTATGAAGTCAATCGGCACATCGTCAAAAAGCATAAGCTGAGCTTTCATATTTTTAAGCCTGGACAAAATGCTGCCAAACCTCTGCGAATCAAGATTGAGATAGTAGTTTAGAATCTCGTTGCTTTTATAAAAATGCTTGTCATTTATGCATACCATGTCGTCAATGAAAGAAGCTTCAAAATTGTACATATCTACCCTCCTGCAATCATATTCGCTTAAACAGGCCAACCTGAGGCAATTGAATTTTTAGTCCCAGGTTCTGCCTGCTTGAAATCATTCGGATTTATATGTTTTCATCTTCAGCCCGTCATGCATGCATTTGGCTTACTATTAATCTATTCACCATGCAGAGTACAGTTTACCTTCAAAGCATATAAGGATTAAGCCAAATTTCGCATAAGCGAGGCGGTTTTCCTCAATCCGAAACCATTATGCACGGGGCTGCTTGAAATGCTCAATTTCACGGGCAACTATTATTATCACCCGAAACATTAATAACAATCAAATGGATTGAAGCAAATACCTTCATTTAATGCTTTAGTATGCCATTATCAACTGTTTCAATTCGCTTTTTTTGTAAAATCAAAGTTAAATTTCATTTTATTTAACACTATAAGGGAGATTGGCTAAAAATGCTGAATTGCATGTGAAAACTCCTATTTTAGCATGATTGCACAGTGTGAAGTTGGATAATCAAGCTTCAAAAGGCTGCAATAGACTGCAAATCTGCGCAGGATTTTGCTCGTATCATGCGTTAAATGGCCTCTTTAAAGAGAACTAATATACGATATTATATACCGCTTATGGCAAAAAAATAAAGCATGGCAAAACTTAGCTTTATCAATCAGCCATGGAGGTTCCTGATCATGCCCATATGCTTTCGAACTCATCGATTTTGCAGCTGGGCCATCCTGCGTACCCATACCGATTTGCATTGGAGAGCGCACCGATTTTGATGCTGGATTATACAGCAATCCCGCATCAAAATCGGTGCGCTTGGCTGCAATTCAGTATATCAAGCATTGACGCTCATTGATATATCCCTGATCAGGACTCAAAATCAATGCGTCCGCTCTTTGCGTTTCATTCCCCGATAATCTTTATCAGCACTCGCTTGTCGCGCATTCCGTCAAACTCTCCGTAGAAAATCCGCTCCCACGTTCCAAAGTCAAGCCTGCCGTTAGTAACGGCGACAACAACCTCCCGCCCCATCACAGAGCGCTTGAGATGCGCGTCGGCATTATCCTCATACCCGTTGTGGTCATACTGTTCATAAGGCTTTTCTGGCGCCAGCTTTTCAAGCCACCTCTCAAAGTCTCTATGCAGTCCGCTTTCATTGTCATTAATGAAAACGCTGGATGTGATGTTCATGGCGTTTGCCAATAAAAGTCCTTCAAATATCCCGCTTTCATAAAGGGCGGCCTCTACCTGTGGAGTGATGTTTATGTAGGCGCGGCGGGTTTTTGTGTTGAAGTGCAGTTCCTTCCGGTAAGATTTCATAGCCTGGCCTCCTCTAAATCTATTTTTGCAAGTTAAGTTTATGCAGATTTGCAGTCAAACGCAACCATTGTGGAGCTTGACTGTACACTTCCAAGGCGCGACTGATATCGCCATTTCGAACTCATTGTATAATCAAGCCCCAAATCTGAAGCTTCATATGCAAATCGCTATATTATATATGACGATTTGCAATTTGAACCTGATTTCCATAGAGACGCAGTATAATCAAGCTCCAAAACAAGCGCGTTTGACGGCATGCATTCATGGCGAGGGCAATTCGAGCGGCAGATTGTATCTGTCGGCTATCGGAGCAACCAGACGCAAAAGTCCTTCGGCAAATCCGTACAAAGCCTCTGATCTCATAAATCCTCCGCTGTCCTCACTCACTTCAGCCGGATTCGCAACCACCTGATCATGCTCTGAAATTCCGCTTGCTATCTCCACAGCCCGATCTCCATAAAATCCGGTTTTTACTGAAACTTTCTCAAGCTGGCCATCCTTCATGAGATAAACATGCTTTTCAAAGCCCTCTATAAGCACAGTCTGTATAGGGATGGCAAGCACCCCGGACTTTGAGTCCGTTGTAACGGCAATATCCACTGAATAGCCTATTTTCAAGCTATCATTTATATTTGTGATATCAAATTCAACTGGTACGACAACTTCATCCCCCGACGACTTCTCCTTCTCTACAGCGCCGTAGGCAATTTTAGAAATGACCCCGTTAAAAACCTGATCTGGAAGGCCGGCTGTAGTTATCTCCGCGACCTGATCCGCCTCAAGCTGGGGAGCGTCATACTCTGAGACCTCCGCATAAACCTGGACGGTTGAAATATCCGCTATCTCCATGAGGATCGCCCCTTTTGCGGCAAGCTCCCCCTCTTTTACCGATATTGAAAGTATGTATCCGCTTATCGGGCTGTAAGAGCGGCTCTTAAGCTTGCCAAGATCCGACTGGATCTGGGCTTTTTGCGATTGTATGAGTTCTATAGCCTTCTTCTGCTGCTCGAGCTTTATGACATTGGCCTGATCATTCATTCTGTTTTCCGCGTTGGCAAGCTTTCGCTGCGCATCCTCCAGTTGAACCTGCCTGGTACTTATGGTTTGATAATTCGCCTCCTGCTGCAAGAGAAGATCCTCCATCGTCCTGAATGCGCTTTCATAGGCAGATACGGACGTGTCGTACTCGTTTTTTGGCAAAATACCGCCGTCGTACTGTATCTGATTGTTGTCCATGAGCCTTTTGGCGTCGTCTATCTTAGCCTGTTGCTGCCGCAGCCTGACATCAAGGCTTCTGCCTTCAGCTTGGGCATCATACAGGTTCTTCTCAGCTGAGACCACTTCGCTTGTATACTGAAGAAGTTCATTGCCTTCTATTGGGAGGGTTATAAGCTCAAGATTATACTCGGCATTCTCCAGGTTGGTCTGGGCGTCGAAGAGCTTTCTCTCCAGATCTTCAACCTCCGCCGCCACATCGTAGTCAATCAGGGGCTGGCCTTCTTCCACGATGTCCCCTTCCTTTACATGGATCTTTGAGATTTTTTCAGTGGCATCCAGAAAAACCGTGGCGCTGTCCTTTGCGCGCACATGGCCTGTAGCTAGAACCTGCTTTGAAATAGTTGAGTAAACGGCCTCCACCGTCGGATGCAGGGCTGCCAGATCCGGAGGCTTATTGGCGTTGTAATACCAATACGCGGCGGCAAGCGCCGCCGCCGCCGCCAGAAGCGTTAAAAACATTATGCGCATCACGGCGGACGCTACTTTTTTTATCCTTTCAAATATAGATCGGAATTTTCTCGCTCTTTCTTCCTTCATTAATCATTCCCCATTTTTCACCTTGAATCATTCCACACTCTTTAGCGCCTCAACCATATGGATCTGCCTCAGCCTCCTGCTTGAAAACAGATTGGCGCAGATGGAGAAAGCCGCTGTCAGAGCAAGGGACCAAACAAAGCTCATAGGCAGTATGCTCCTTCCAAACATCATTATGTCCGTCTCCACCGACAGCATAATGTACAAGTGCAGCGACTTGCCCAGAATCAATCCGGCCAAAGCTCCGATTGCGGAAAGCACCGCGCTTTCTCTAAAAACATAAGCTGAAACCTCTTTGTCAGTAAATCCCAGGACTTCTATTGTAGCTAGCTCCCTCATTCTTTCGCTGATGTTTATGGAACTCAGGTTGAGAAGAACTACAAGAGCCAGGGCTCCCGCTGAGATGATAAGAACAATGACTACGAAATTGAGGTTTGACAATATATCATTGAAGCTATCTATAGTATTTTGAGTAAAACTTACGGCGTTTACGCTTTTTTCCTCCAAAACCTCTCCTGCCAGATTGTTCCGCTTAGCGGAAGGCTCAGTTTCTCCTATGGAAGGAGACATTTTTGCTATAACAGAGTTATATTCGGGCTCTTTCCCGTAAAGCGCGGCATAGAGTTCTTTGGGCATGTAGATGTAATGGAAGAAATAGTTCTCTGTCACAGCGGAAACCGTCGCCTCTATATATTCGTCTCCGTCTTTGATGAGTATTCCATCTCCAGGATAGATTTCAAGCAGGCCAGAAAGCTTTTCGGTAATCACAACCCCTTCAGAATCCGCCTTTACAGCCTTCCTGGTTTCCCTGTCTCTGAAGATGATAAACTGCGCCAAAGCGTCCATGCTCTCCGGAACAATGAGCGTGAATGTCCTGTCGGCGCTGCCTGCGCCGCGCACGGGATTTCCCGCATCCATCGATTTCTCATAAAGCCTTAGCTGACCGCTTACGGCCCCGCTGGACATCAAAGTGTCCCCCACTCTTGTGATGTCTCTTTGCTTTGCGCTTTCCGCAAATGAAACCGACATGTCGTAGACGCATATGTCCTTATACTGAAGATCCATGATTGCGGCGATTGAGTCCTTGATTCCAAAGCCTGTCAGAAGCAGGGCTGTACAGCCGGCTATGCCTATCACAGTCATATAAAAGCGCTTTTTGTACCTGATTATGTTCCGAAGAGTTACTTTTTGGGTGAAAGAGAGCGAGGACCAAAACAGCGGAATCATTTCTATGAAGCTGCGCCTCCCAATCTTGGGCGCTTTTGGTCGCATGAGGCTGGACGGCGATTCCCCCAGCTCTTGAACGCAAGAAAATACAGCCGCGAAGATCGTGCAGAAAAATGCAAGGCCTACTCCGGCCCCCCAATAGGAATAATTCATCGGCGTCAATGTTTTGGGCATTGAGTAAAGCATATTGTAGGCGTTTATTATTATGGACGGAAACAGCTTCATTCCCGCATACCCGCCGAGAAATCCTCCGACAAGGGTAGGCACGGCAGCGTATATCACATATTTGGAGATGATGCTCATATTGCTGTAGCCCAGGGATTTCAGGGTTCCTATCTCGCCGCGCCTCTCCTCTACGAGCCGCGTCATCGTGGTAAGGCTTACTAGAGCCGCCACCAGGAAAAAAAGAAGCGGGAAAACCCGCCCTATCGCGGCTATTTTATCAGAGTCCTGGCTGAAGCCGGCGTAGCCGGGGTTTGATTGCCTGTCTAAAACGTACCATTTTGGCTTGTCCAAGTTGTCTAGGGCTTTCTGTGCGGAGTCTATATCCGACTGAGCGTCCGCCAATGCCTTTGAAGCCTTATTCTTCGACGCCAAAAACTCGATGGTAGACGAGTCCAACTGCCTCCTTGCGCTCGCCGTCTGCGTGATTCCCATTAGAAGGTTGTTCTGGGCGGCTATCAGGCTGTCCCTGCCCTCTTTAATCTTTTCCAGGCTCTCCTGCAGGGCGGCCTTTTCGGCTTGAAGCGAATCCCTCTGGGCCGCTATGGACTTTAGTCCTGCAGTTATCTCTGAATAGCTTGATTCCATTTCGATTCTGCTGGCCACTATTTTCGCCCGGGCGTCTGATATCCGCAACTTGGCATAAGCTTTCTCCTCAGTGTCATCCGACGCCGACAGAAGGCTCATCTGCCTTAACAGCTCCAGCTCCTGGCCATCCAGCTCGCTTGACGCGTCGTCCAGCTCCCTTTGAGAAGACTTCAGCTGAGCCGAAGAACTATCCAGCAGATTCTCAGCGTCCCTTATCGCGTAAAGGCCTGATTGGATTTGCATCTCCTGCAGCTCCAAATCTCGAAGCGCCTCTGTTATTTCAGCCTGATTCATCGTCTGATCAAACCATGCGGAGCTGATTTGACTGGCCGTGTCCAACAGAGCTTTCTCCGCTTCATCCAGCTCCAGTTGAGATTTTGAGCTTTGCATCCTCAGATTTACCCGAGCGCCTTGAAGCTCTTTAAACGCCCTGTCAGTCAGTTCCTGGTACCTCTCATCTTCGCGCTTTTTCGCTATCTCCTCTATAGCGTCCACAGCAAGGCCTACGGCATCCTCGTAAGCGTCATCGAAGCACAGGAATTCCGATGCTCCGTCCACAGACACAAACGCCTCGCTATAGACGCTTTGCAGGAAGTTTTCAGGCGGAATATAGCAAAAATAGTCTATAGAGCCGTCTCCAATAGAGCCGGATCCCCTTTCTCTGGATACATAGTAAGGAGATCTGACGACGCCCACAATCCTGAACTTATCAGTCCTAAGGCTTGCCCTTATATCAGTGTCGACGCCGCTTCTCAGCGTCACGACATCCCCGACCGAAACGCCAAGCCTGTATATGAAATCCGCCTCTACCAGCGCTTCAGCCCTGTTTTCCGGCATCCTGCCGTAAAGAAGAACAAGGCCGTTGAGACTCGTGATGCTATGAACCTTTAGAATATACGACTCTTCATTGCGCATGACAAGAGCGTCCATGCTGTAAGCCGGATTCACCGCATTGACTCCCGGAGCTGCGGCTATCGCCTTCAAATCCTTTTCGGTGAGGCCGTATGTCGAGATGACTCGTATGTCCATCAGCTCCTGGGAATCGAAATAGTCGTCTCCTGTAAGCTTCATGTCTATGCCTGTCGCGCCCAGGCCTGAAAAGAAGGCCACCCCCAGCGCGACAATCGTGAGTATCCCCATGAACCGGCCAAAGGTATGCTTTATCTCCCTAAAAACATCCTTTCTCATAGCAGCTTTCAAAAAAGTCATTCCTTTCAGCCAGGCAAAAGCTAATGAGATCCCAAACCTTTTTAAAAAAAGAGCCGCTCCAAATGCCCGAGCAGGCTTTTACTTTCGAAGCGCATCTACTCCCCAAACATCACCACTCTATATCCTCAACAGGAACAATCCTATCGTTTTGCACTATTTCGGACACTTTTCCGTTTTTCATCTTTATTATCCTGTCAGCCATAGGCGATATTGCCAGGTTATGAGTAATAACTATGACTGTCATGCCCTGCTCCCTGCACGTGTCCTGAAGGAGCTTCAGCACTTCCTTTCCAGTGACGTAGTCCAAAGCTCCTGTAGGTTCGTCGCAAAGCAAAAGTTTCGGGTTCTTCGCAAGAGCCCTCGCAATGGATACGCGCTGCTGCTCGCCGCCGGAGAGCTGCGACGGGAAGTTGTTGACTCGCTGCGCCAAACCCACGCGCTCCATGACTATGGATGGAGGTATCGGCTTCCTGCTTATCTGCGTTGCAAGCTCCACATTCTCTATTGCGGTTAGATTTTGCATCAGATTATAGAACTGAAATACAAACCCTATATCATGCCGACGGTATCCGATCAGCTGGCTTCGGCTGAAGCTGTGGACATTCTGCCCGTCAACCACAACCCGTCCGCCATCGGATGTATCCATGCCGCCCAAAATGTTTAGCACCGTAGACTTCCCAGCGCCGCTGGGTCCGACAATAGCCGCGAACTCTCCCCTTTCTATGGAGAAAGTCGCTCCGTCCAGCGCGTTAACCTCAACCTCGCCCATCCGGTATCTTTTATATACTTCTTCCAAACTCACAAAACTGCTCATGGCATCTCCTATGAGAAGAAAAACTTCTCCAGAGCAAGCGCTGCTCCATCTTCTTCGTTCGTCTTCGTTACATGCCCGGAAACCGCTTTTACAGACTCATTGGCATTTCCCATAGCCACTCCCATTCCCGCCGCCTCAATCATGTCCAGATCATTCAAGTCGTCTCCTATGGCCACTGCTTCTTCCATTCCCACCCCGAAATGCTCCGCGAGAATTTTAAGCCCATGCGACTTGCTTACGTTCTTGCCGGTTATAAAGAGCTGGTTCCCCCATAGAATCCGGCTTCTGATGTCTTTGTTGTCATGCAATTCCAGATCAGACTGAATAAGCTTTATATCCTTTTCTTCGCCCATAGCTACTATCTGATAAATCTGATCCTTTATCCTATAGAATTTATCCAGGCTTTTTTCATAGCGCACCCCGAATCGGTATTTTAAGAGGGAGTATATGACCGATTCAGGCAGATTGAAGCTTCCGGCCTTATAAACATCAACATTTTCTATGCTCCTGTTTGATATATGCCATATATAGCGGCTCCAAGTCACTGCTTCAATATTGACTGATCTGGCCCTGGCAATGTCTATGACGTCTCGCATTACAGCATTTGGCAAAACGCTTTCGTATATGATCTTCTTCTTCTTGAGATCGTACATAATGCTTCCGTCAATGCAGATGCAAGGCGTCTCAAGCTTGAGCTTCCTTGCCACAGGAAGCATTGAAGCTATGTTCCTCCCGGTGCAGAGGCATACATGAACGCCTTTGCTTTCAAGCCTCGAGATGACATTCACTGTGCGGCGCGAGACCTGCTTGAAGTTATTGACCAATGTGCCGTCTATGTCCAGTACCGCCATCTTATACAACATGACCCCTCCTCGAAAATTCAGAATGTTCAGGCAAGCCTGGTCAAATGATAAGCATCGCGTCCCCAAAGCTGAAGAACCTGTACCTCTGTGATATAGCCTCTTCATAAGCCTTAAGAATGAATTCCCTGCCCGCAAGGGCGCATACCAGCATCAGAAGCGTAGACTCCGGAAGATGAAAATTTGTAATCAGGGAGTCCGTCGCTTTGAATTTGTATCCGGGATAGATGAAAATATCAGTCCAGCCTGATGAGGGTCGTATCATTCCGTCATCTCCCGCGCAGCTTTCAAGCGTTCGGCAACTCGTAGTACCCACCGCCATCACCTTTTTCCCATTGCGCTTGGCTTTGTTTATAATCTCCGCTTGGGCCTCTTCTAAACAATAGTACTCAGAATGCATTTGGTGGGACATTATGTCTTCTTCCTTCACAGGCCGGAAAGTGCCCAGTCCTACATGAAGCGTCAATGACGCAATTGAAGCTCCTTTGTCCTTTACTGCTTGAAGAGTCTCGTCAGTGAAGTGAAGCCCCGCAGTCGGCGCTGCGGCGGAGCCGTCGCTCCTTGCATACACGGTTTGATACCTGCCTTTATCCTTAAGCGTCTCTTTGATGTATGGAGGCAGAGGCATTTGTCCAAGGCTGTCCAGCAACTCTTCGAAAATGCCCGAGTAGCTGAATTTCACCAGCCTCTTGCCGTCATCAGCTATTTCAAGGACGTCAGCGGCGAGAAGGCCGCCGCCGAAAGAAAGCCTGTCTCCCGGCTTAGTCCGCTTTCCAGGCTTTGAGAGCGCTTCCCAGACATCCTCTCGCTTTCTTGAGAGCAGCAGCAGCTCTACAGGCCCTCCCTTCTCCATGCGGCTTCCGAGAAGCCGCGCGGGAATCACCTTGGTATCGTTTATCACCAAGCAGTCTCCCTGCGATATATAATCCACTATATCCTTGAAAGTCCTGTTGGAAATGGCACCAGCCATTCTATCCGCCACCATCAGCCTTGAAGAGGATCTGTCCTCAAGCGGGGACTGCGCTATGAGCTCTTGCGGGAGAGTGTAGCAGAAATCCTTTGTTTTCATTTTATCTCCTGCTTAGCAGTTCAAAATGGCTTGTCTTTTTGAACTCTTTATAATTATAATGATGAGCATTGGAAAATTCGGTTTCTGGGTGTGATTATTCATTGCTTAAAATGATAATCACGCTTTAAATCGTAGCATTGAACTGAGCATCGGCAAATCTTTGATAAGATGAGCATTGAATCCAACGCTTTAAGCCATTAATACATTCTACACCTAAGAGGAGAGAAAATAAACAATTTTGAGGCTTATGCCTCATGTTCATCCAAATTTCACTTTCCTAAGCGGTTCTTACCTATTTCAACCTGTAAATCTTGATTCCAAAGCAAAAACAAACAAGAACTATTAAAGACTAAACAAGCTAGATTAAATGATGATTAAATTCAAATTAGAGTCAGGCAACCCATTTTAATGCTCTGGGAAAACTATATGACAATCTGCGGCAGAATGCAGCTGTCAGGATCTTGATTATCCGTAAGAGACGCCTTTAAATCAAGAACCATAATGGAAACTCTCATATGCAAATCAGTACATCAAATAATTCCATGGCAGGCACATACTGAATGCTTGAAGAGACAAGCTCTCCCTGTTTCACAAGAGGCTAAAACTTAATTTGATTATTGAGTCTTGTGAGGTTTAATTCTATTTGAAACGCGAAAAATCTCGCATTATTTTATATGATCCAGCATTTTGAATTAAATTGACAATATTAGCGCCGTTGTGTTAAGCTATCTCTATATCACCCTTAGAAATTCCTTTTATAAATGGCAACGGTCCAGAGCAGCCGCTACACCTTTTATCTTGCGATTTTGAAGCTTGACTAAGCACCTTGGCCTTTGAATAGTCCGCATCGGCTTTTACGCAAACGGCTCCACGCAAGTCTCATACGATACTGATTTGCATATGAAAGTTCCCATTTTGGAGCATGACTGTACAGTGAGTGCGATTGATATCGGCATTTCGCACCGCTTTATGGATAATCAGGCTCCAAAATCGCTGCATTTGACTGCAAAGGTGTATATAGATTTTAAGCCTGATTTGAAGAAGCCGCACCTGCAGGCAGAATCTAAAATCAGTTCTTTATTGCGCAGTTGCATTTCATTTCAACTGCGGCAATGTTTATAACTGCCCGAAAGGAGGACGCATTTAGAGCCTCAAGGTCGATTCTGACATGCTCTTTGAAGGACTCGCTTTCTTGAGGAAATAAGTGCACCCAGATGAAAAAAATCAATGCTCCAATAGTAGCGGCTTTTGCGGTTCTTCTTGCATTTTTCCAATATGCAAGCGTTCTCGCGGAAGAATCCCCGCGGTTTACGCCCTCAAACCCAAATGACTCCACTCTTGTATGCTTCGTATCCACCGCTTGCGAATCCTGCTTCAAAACCAAGGAGTTCCTTGCCACCCTTGATGAGGAATACCCCCTGGACGGCGGCGGAAGCACAAAGGTTGCGCTTCATGTAATAAACATCAATGAGGGAGACGGCTCGCAAGTCATACGGCAGTTTTTCGAAGCTTACAAAGTCAGCCCCAGCGATCAGCGCACGCCGATACTTTTTTATTCTAAAGGCTACTTGGCCGGGGATCCCACAATACAACAGAACTTGGTATACCTGATAAAGCTTGGCGCTGCCCGGGGATTCGATGACAGGTTCCTAGGCGCCGCCAGCGCAGCGGGGCCTTCAATGAGCATACCCGCTGTTTTTGCCGCAGGCCTTGTAGGAGGCGTAAACCCCTGCTCCATTTCCCTTGCGCTCCTGCTTCTGACGCTTGTAGCCAACAAGCGGGATAAGATTCTAAAAGTAGGTTTTACCTATATATCCAGCAAGCTCATTACTTACCTCGCGCTGGGCTTGTTTTTGTATTCTTTCATCCAGGCCTTGGACTCAGCTGTCTTCAGGAATGTTCAAGGCATCCTCAAGTGGGTCGCAGGCGGGCTAGCATTGGGGCTCGCCTTCTTCAACATCTTGGATTTCTTCAGCGCCAGGGGCGAGAAGTATGGAAAGATAAAAGTTCAGCTTCCCGCAAGGCTCCGAAACTTCAACAACAACCTCATAAAAAGGGCCCTTGCCAGGGACAGTCTCATCATTCTCACAGTGTTTCTGGTTGGAGCCGCCATTTCAGCAGGGGAGTTTCTCTGCACAGGGCAAGTATACATTGCGACGATACTCTATATTTTAAAGTCGTCTCCTGGAAACTATCAGACGCTGGCTGCCTTTTTTACATATGTCATCGCAATGGTGATTCCTATGTCTTTAATGGTTGTTTTCGTCGCTTACGGCAAAAGGCTCTTGGAGCTTTCTGAATTTGCCAGAAAACGCATGCCGGCCATCAAGCTTGCCAACGCCTTTCTGTTTTTATGCTTTGCCTACTACATTATTTTCTCAAAATGAAATGAGGGGGTTCCTTGTTCGGGCATAAGAAAGAGAAGAAAAAAAAAGAAAGGGTAAAAAGCGTTGAGATATACGCGGGCGGACTTATGCTCTTTAAAGGCGAACTCCTGGATGTCAAGATCAAGGAGGAGTCAGTCCTCCAAAAAAGCATAGAGTTCTTCAATGACAGCGCTCCGTGCTATATACACAGAAGCGCTGTCATAATACGGCTTCTAAATGAGCTCTGGGATAAGCTTGAAGAAAACGGAGGAGATATTGAGTCCGAATTCATTGAGTACCCTGCGAACTCCAAGGTGCGGATTGCTAAAGATGCCTTTGAAGCCAATCCTGCGGATTGATCCAGGGCGCTTTACTTTCAGTGAAGATAAGAATTCCGGAAATGAAACGAAGTGTCATTTCCGGAATTTTAACGATCCGCTTATGATGGCTTGAATATGAAACTGCCTATTTTGTAGCGAAGCTTAATTATACAGAGCGAAAGCGGAGTAATCAAGCCTCAATTGCAATTTGAATATCGTCGTATCTTGAATAAGAAATTTTCTGGTTTGGAGCTTGATTATACAGCGCAGGCGCTGATAATCAAGCTCCAAATCAGGTTCATTCCACGGAAATAGCAATGCTTAAGACGCTATTGTTTTCCAATTCCGATCGCTTCATGCAGCATAAACTGCACTTTCTCAATTGAGCCTTGCTGCTGGCAAGTAGATGATCAAACGCCAAAAAAGATGCGTTTCACTACAAATAGGCATTAATTTGCAAGCTTCCAAAATTCCCTCTCCACTTAGTTTTAATAAGAAAGGCTATGCTCTACAGTAGGTTCTAAATCATTTTCACCTGCTGGCCAAAAATGTATATTCTATCTTTCAAAGACATTGAATGCCTGGCTGAAATTTTTTTATTAGGCGACGCCTGAGAATATGCCTTATGGCCTCAAAATGGCGCGCGTCATCTTCAGGCCTCATTTTGAGAGTTCCTAGACGACTTGTTTTGCTTTGTGGAAGCAACGCATATAAAGATCACTCCCTATTAAATGCTATAATGCTTTCGACTGCCTTTTATACCGCTTTTCATTAAATGTTCCTTTTTGGGGCTTGATTATCCATTGAGTGGTGCGATTGATATCGGCATTTTGCACTCGCCGTATAATCAAGCTAAAAAAGGTAATTTTCTATGAAAAGCAGTATACCAAGAAATATAAATGGAGCTAGATTATTTTCTGCTAAAGTATGTCACAATAATTTATATTTACGTATATATTGGCTTTATTCTGCTTCGTCGTCATTCCCAAGGACGCGCAAAAAGCCATGTTGGGAAGCGACAATAAAATATATCTCTCATATTACGGCGGTGTATATCGCGAATTTATGGACGGCGGCTCCCTTGGCCCTATAATAGAGGCCCTGCCCTGATGTTAAAGTGAAAATGCCTCTTTACTGAGAAAAACGCCTTATCTGTGCTGATGTTTCCATAGTTCCGATTTTTGAGCTTGATTATCCATAGAGCGGTGGGGTGGTGGGGGATGGGGGGATTGGGGAGGCGATTGGGTGATGTATGGGAGAAAACTGGAAGGTAGGTGAAACGGGAGAGGAGTAGCGGTGGTGGGT
>JAISZB010000351.1 GCA_031269465.1 Clostridiales bacterium
CCCTATGAAGCTTCGCTTCACCACTAAGGATGAAAATATTAAGCCATTTGTGTGTTTGAGGCATGTACAAATGTCCATAAAATGTATTTTCGTACTAAACTGCCTTTTTTGGAGCTTGAATATACAGCGAGCGCGAAATGAAGATTCGGCGTTTCGCACCATTCAATGGATAATCAACAAAAAAATGAACATTTGATGAAAAGCGGTATAGATTGAGCCGCTTAATGCCCTGGCATCTAAAAAAGCAAAAAAAATGCGCCGCCAATTATAAGGACGCGTTCAAATAACTGCTTCATATGCTGATTGCACCCGAAGGTTCCAAATTCGCGGTCTGTTTATGCAGCTGGCGCAATATGCCGATATCAATAGCGCCTTGAAAGCGGATAATCATGCAAAATCGGTACAATTGGCTGCAAATCTATATATGAAACCGCCTAGGAGCATATGACTGCAAATCAGCAGCGATTTTAAGGCGGAAACATCCCTTGAAACTGCAATCCGAGCCTTGATTTTTGATTGCCTACTTGCGCGAGCTATACTGATTGGCGCCAAAAGGTTCCGATTTTAACGGATTATGAGCTGGAAATGCAGATATCGGCGTTACACGACTTGAAAGTGGAAAGTCAGCCGTTAAAATCGGTTTCATATGATTGCAAATCAGTATAAATTAAAGAGCATCATGACCGCAATCCTAATATAATGATAAAGGAGGCGCGCTGCTTGAAAGCACAATTATGCATACGCTATCAAGGCGCGAAAGTCTGCTAAACTTTGAAAACTTTATAATAATTTCGCAATTAAAATGCAGTCAATCAATGGCTGGATTTCTTTCGCTGCATGCTCTTGAATTGAAATCATTTTCTTGCGCTGGCTTTATCGACTCTGCGCCCATTTTCAACATTATATCCAAAATTTCGCTTAAAATTGCAGTATGGGCATAAGCCGCCTTTGGCTAGAAAAGGCGGCTGGCGAGCAAGATTGATCTTCATCAAAGTAAAGGGTATGCTGCAATGCTTAATTATGCCGGCGGGCAGTAGAATGAAGCTGATTATAGAACCTTGCCGCATTGATGCGCAGCTCTGCTGCATTGATGCGCATTCAAATGCATCTGTTTTAGGGCTTGGCTGTCCACTGGCGTTGATATTCTTAATGCGTGAAATAAGCGCTTTCACAGTGCGAAATGCGGGTCTTTAAATTTATCTGGGCAAAAAATAAGAATGCATTGTAAGAACCTTGTAAAATCAGCGCTTGAGTCATTGGATGCAGGGCAGTACCCACTAGAGTTTAATGATCCCGAAATGCCAGCATCAATCGCGCTCGCTGTACTTCAAAGCTTGAATAGAGAGATTTTCATATTCAATGCGCCATATACAACCGATGAGCAGTCAAACGCGCGGATTTCTCGGCCTGATCATCCACTTTAGCTCTTAATGGCCAAAATCAGAGCTTCCAAATGCGCATCTGATATTTAGACGGACTTTATCGGAATCTGCTTCAGATCCCAAATTTCCTCAGCGTATTGGCGGATGGTTCTGTCGCTGGAGAACTTTCCTGAGTTCGCGATGTTTATGAGAGCCATGCGAGCCCATTTTTCCTTGTCCCTATAAGCTTCATTGACTCTTGACTGAGCCTCTTTGTAGCTGTCGAAATCCTTAAGTATATAATATTCATCCGGCCTTCCCCCGTAGCCGTTTAGCATCGCCTCATAGAGCTCGCGGAATACATCGGGCTCCTTGGGGGATAAAGTGCCGTTTATGAGCTGGATCAGGACTTGGCGGATGCTGGAGTTCAAGTTGTAAAGATCCCAAGGCTTGTATGTGCCCGCTTTGGTGAGGTTTATCGCCTCTTCAGCAGTCATGCCGAAGATGAAGATGTTTTCGGCGCCTACCTCCTCGAGAATTTCCACGTTTGCGCCGTCCAGGGTTCCTATGGTGAGGGCTCCGTTGAGCATGAACTTCATATTTCCCGTACCGGACGCTTCCTTGCCTGCAGTGGAGATCTGCTCGCTTACATCAGCGGCGGGTATCAGCTTCTCTGCCAGGGAGACTCTGTAGTTCTCCATGAAGAGGACTTTTATCCGGCCGTCGATGTCCTTGTCGTTGTTTACTAAATCCGCCGCGCTGTTTATGAGCTTGATTATGAGCTTGGCCCTGCGGTAGCTTGCAGCGGCTTTAGCGCCGAATATGAACGTGCGAGGCTCTATGTCGAATCCTGGATTGAGCTTTAAGGCGTTGTAGAGATCCAGGATGTAAAAGACATTCATGAGCTGGCGCTTGTACTCGTGAAGCCTCTTGACCTGGATGTCGAAAATGCTTTCAGGATCAACCTGAACGCCCTTGAGATCGTGGATGTAGTTGGAGAGCTGAATCTTCTTGGCTTTTTTAACTGCCATGAACTTATCCTGGAAGGATTTGTCCGCAGCTAAAGGCTCCAGCTTTTTAAGCTCATCAAGGTTTTTAATCCAGCCGTCCCCGATGGCGTTTGTTATCAGGGAGGCGAGATCCTGGTTCGCGTAAGCCAGCCAGCGCCTTTGGGTTATGCCGTTGGTTTTGTTGTTGAATTTCTCGGGATAAATTTCATAGAAGTCCTTGAGCTCCTGAGTCTTAAGTATTTCTGTGTGTATTGCGGCGACTCCGTTTACGGAGTGGCTCCCAACGATTGCAAGATACGCCATCCTGATTTGGCCGTCCGCTATTATGGCCATCCTGCGGATTTTTTCCGGAGCGTTTCCATAGCGGTCTATGAGCTTGGCGCAGAATCGCTTGTTTATCTCTTCGACAATCATGTAGATTCGGGGCAGAAGCCTGCTAAAAAGCTCGATGGGCCACTTTTCAAGAGCTTCGGACATTATGGTGTGGTTTGTGTATGAGCAGACCTTTCTGGTTATCTCCCATGCCAGATCCCACTCTATCCAGTACTCGTCAAGCATCAGGCGCATCAGCTCAGCCACGGCTACGGTTGGATGGGTGTCGTTGAGCTGAAACTGAACTTTTTCAGGAAGGAGGCGCCAGTCGGTATGTTTGGATGAAAAATGCTGAAGCACGCGCTGCAGGGTGGCCGATATAAAGAAATACTGCTGCTTTAGGCGAAGCTCTTTTCCCGCTATGAACTCATCTGCGGGGTATAGGACCTCGGAGAGGACGTTTGCCAGGTTTTGATCCTCAAGAGCGCGGGCATAGTTGCCTTCATTGAAAGCCTTGAGATCAAAGCGGTTTTTCGCCTCCGCGTCCCAGAGCCTCAAAGTGTTTACGGTGTTTGTGCTGTAGCCCAGTATCGGGTAGTCGTAGGGTATGGCGAGGACGGAGGAGCAGTTTTCCACTCTGAATCTGTACCTTCCGTCTTCCTGCTTGTATGTCGCGACGTTTCCGAAAAACTTGATCTCTTGCGCGTACTCGTTTCTCTTGACGCCCCAGGCATCTCCATTTTCTAGCCAATTGTCCGGACGCTCGACCTGGCATCCGTTTTCTATCTTCTGCTCGAAGATTCCATAATGATACCTGATCCCGCAGCCATAGGCAGGATAGTCAAGGGTTGAAAGGGAGTCGAGGAAACATGCGGCGAGGCGGCCAAGGCCTCCGTTGCCGAGGCCCGGATCGCTTTCGGCTTCTTCAATCTGGCGGTAGTCTACGCCAAGTTCGCTGAGCGCCTCTGAAATCTCAGCGTACTTGCCGAGATTTATGACCATGTTTCCAAGGAACCGTCCCATGAGAAACTCCATGGATAGGTAGTATACGACTTTTACATCCTGATCATTGTAGGTCTTGTGGGTGTCGTACCATTTGTCTGAGACGATGTCTTTTATTGCGAACGCGACCGCATGATAGAGCTGCTGCAAAGACGCAGTGCTGATGCTCTGGCGGTAGGAAGTCCTGATGAAGGCTGTGACGCGTTCCTTCATCTCTTCTTTTGTTATGAGCTGCAAGGGATCCAATTGACTCGCTCCTTATCTGCGCGGCGCTTAATCGGCGGGAAAATGGATGGGCGCCGTTCTCAAGCAATTCCCGATAATCGGCCGCAGGCGCTTCGAAATTTCCTGAGTACTGAGAGTTTATCCGTAAATAAGGCGAAAAGCGAATTGCAGGCGGCTCGGAATAAGTTCCGCCTATGTGAGGATAAGCTCTTGAGGCGCGCTATGAAAAATCAAATGCCGGGCGCTGCAGTATGCTTTGCGCGTCGGAAAGCTCCGACCCCAATATCGGCGCGTTTTACAGGGCGTCGGCATATTCGTTCAGGCTCAAATAAAGCTTAAGCGCGCTGTGAAATACAGGGCGCCTCGCCTAAGACGCCGGGCATTCAAGTGATTCGCCCTCGCGCTTTATACCGACGATTTGCAGCAACAGCGCCTGTTAATAGCTTTTCTGTCCACTGGCGCAGATATTCTTAAATGCGTGAATCCAGCGCTTTCAAAGCGCGAAATGCCGACATCAATCGCGCTTGCAGTACAGTCAAGCTAAGCCGATTTGCAGTCAAATGCCCCCGATTTTGGAGAATCGCGACTTTCATATGCAAATCAGTAAAAAACAGGAGCTTTCAGCGCTAATCTCTTCCAAGCGCAAGGGAGCGAAAAACCTTCGTCATTATACTGATTTTCATCTAATGCTCTTTTTTTGATTGTCCATTGAGCGGTGAGAAATGCAGATTCTGCATTTTGCGCTCGCTGCATAATCAAACTCAAAAAAGGCGATTTTCTATGAAAATCAGCATATATGCGGCTTGCCATGCCTTATTAAGCGGGTTCTATTCGCCAAGCTGATTCCAGAGGCCCGAAGAGAAAACCGCGGCAATAAGAATCGCATCCCCGCTATTGCTGCGTGTAAGGCTCAAATGTTATCGATTCAATCAGAACATCGGTGAGAGGCTTGTCTTGAGTGGATTCCTCAGTGGAGGTCTCAACGCCTGCGATGCTGTCAACTGTGTCTAAGCCCTCTATCACCTGCCCAAATACCGTATACTGGAAATCAAGCTGCGGCACTCCGCCTTCCGAGATGTATTTGTCCAAAATGCTTAGAGGGAACAGGACTGCTATAGGGATCTTAGTTCCTTCTGCATTCGTGAAAACCACTTGGTTCTGTATATTTTTATACTCTTCCATCTCGGCTTTCACCTCTTCAGACAAAGCCTTGTTTTGAACGATGAAAAACTGGCTGCCCTGAGAGACGGGATCGCTTGTCCTGGCCATGGATAGCGCCCCTCTCAAGTGATGCAGGGACGGAGAGGTTTCCAGCTCGAAAGGCGCGCCGAAGATGCTTTCTCCGCCAGTGCCCGTACCTTCAGGGTCTCCGCCTTGAATCATGAACTCGTTTATTACTCTGTGGAATATGGTGCCGTTGTAGTATCCCGCCTTGGCATGGGTCTTGAAGTTCTGCACGGCCTTGGGGGCGAGATCCGGGAAGAAGCGAAGCTTTATGGCACCTAGGGATGTCTGCACAACGGCTATTTCCTCACCCTCGGCGACTGGCTCCAGCTGAGGAAGCTGCATCTCCTCGTATTCGGAGAGATCTACAGTTTCCGGCTCTGCGGATGGGTCTAGAGTGAGCGCTGCGTCAGTTGACGCCGGAATTTCCGAAGCGGCGGCCTGGCCGGCTTGTCCAACGCACCCTGAAAGCAGCAAGGCCGACGCTGTCGCGGCCGAGAGGAGCGCTCTTAGGGCATGCATGGTGAAGAGGGATAACTTAAATCTACTTTTCATTCCTAAATTCCTTCCTATCTGTTTTAGGGGTTAAAAGAACCCGCAGTTGGTTCATGGAACCAGTTGAGGGTTCAAAGAACCGGAGTTGCCTGAATCTCTGAGAACGCTGATGAGTCAAAAAAACGCGAAATGCCGATTCGGATATGCCGATGCGCCGCTGAACCCGCCGGTTTCGGAGCGTGATTATCTTTTTCAAGGTGCGAAATGCCGATTTCGGCATTTTGCACTCGCTGTACAGCCAGCTCCAAAATCTGAACTTTCATATGCGCATGAGCGCCAGATCATGCCTCAACCGCTTTTTCGAACCAGACGGGCAGGCCGAGCGCCGCTCAGTCAAGCCAATCCCGCCCTGAGCTAAGCATTCTCGGAGCTTTTCAGGCCATGCAGCCGCTTTGAAGCCTGCAGTCCTCGCGGGCGATTATACGGATGCGCGTCAGCGATTCTTGAGTTGGATTGGATTAAGAAGAGGCTTAGCGGACAATCCAGCTTAAAAATCTGCGCTTTTGAATGCGCATAAGTATAACTTTTATATACAGATCGAGGGCTTAAAGCAAAATTTCCATGCGGCCGGACGGCAGAATCGAACCCGCTTTAGAAATCTTCCTTGGCAATTCCAAGGCTTGCGCTTGCATGAAACTGAATAATAGCCGATTGCCCGCAAGAATGTTCTTAAATGCGCTCTGACCATCGCCCCATCGCCCGCATAGGGGCAGGGAGGGCTTGAATGCCGATTTGCAGTCAATTGCCTATTTTGGAGCTTGATGCAGCAAGCTAACATAGGAACTTTCATAAGCACATCAGTTTTGCTCGTCATTTGGGGTTTATAGGCTTTTAAGCTCATTTAACAATATCCGCGCCGGCTCGCGCGGATTTAAGGCGGCATTAAAAGTGCGCAGACTAAAGTATAACACAGCATTAATATTTCTGTAAACTGATCAAGCCGCATCCAGAAGGGGTATGCGGCGCCCGCTGCGGGTTGCGCCCTTGGGCGCGCTTTGACGGCCGCTTTCTTTATAATGCGCCAAAGGGGGATAATATATGACTTGAAAAACGCGCGCGGAAGGTTATATTTACTTTCACGGAACAATAGACATATTAGGGGGCTTGAGGGCGCGCAGGCTAATTTGAGCTACCAAAGCGCGCGCCGCTTATTTAGAGCTTATAGGCCCATATATGCTGATTTGCATATGAACAGCTTGTTTTAAAGCCTGTTTTAAAGCCTGAGCGCACAGGTCTCTATGCGCCTATTTTGGAGCTTGACACAGCCTTTCCGCAAGATCTGAGCATTATAATGCGCGCCGCATAGGATGCATTCAACCAAGCCGCTGGCGCGGCATGCTCAAGCCGCCTTTGAACGCGTCCAAGCCGCCAAGCCAAGAGTTGCGGCCTTCGTTGCAGATGGATATCAGTTTTTGCCTTTAAAACCAGGAAAACTCTTTAATATGAATAAAGTTTGAACAAAGTTTGAATAAAGTTTGAATAAAACGCAGGCTGATATTATTTATTCATAAAATCACAAAAATGTAACAGGATTGTTATTGCAATATCTGCATCAAGAAATGTACAATTATACTTAGGCGCTTGTTATGCCGCTTTTGCTTTCAAGTTAAAAAAGCCGCATAAAGCGCAGGATGTTTTACTCGACGCTTTGACTAAACTCTTTCTGAGCGCTTGCTGCGCCGTCTATTGCTTGGGATCCAAGAGATATTTTCTCGTTGCGGGAGCTTTCGCCACTTAATGGGAGGTGATTCATCTGAAAAAAGCATTATTCATGCAGCTGGCAGTTTTACTATGCATAATATTAACCCTTCCAGCTATGGCCTCCGACAAAATATCCAGAAATATCAAGTTGAAGTCCAGCTCTGTATCAAAGGTGGCAAAAAGCGAAATCGAAGGCAGCCCTGATTTCCTCCATGAGAAGAAACTGGCTTCTCGCGAGGAAGGAGTGGAGATTAAAGGGGCGTTGCCGATGGTTTACAACCTGTCTATCGAAGTCGAGATAAACGAGAGGATCGAGTCCGTTTACAAGCAGAAAGTCGCTTCAGCCAAGGAAAGCAAAGCCAGGACTGTAGCCTTCGACTATAACTACGAAGAATCGCGGGGCGTCTCAAGCATCGTCTTGTACACAACGACATCCACGGCGACCCTGAAGCAGGAGGTTGACTCGTTCAACTTCAACGCGGCTGAGGGGCGGTTTGTAGCCGTAAACGATATACTGCACCCAAACGGGCTTCAGCTGGCCAATAAAATAATTTCAGCCGAGGTCAAGGGCAACCCTGACAGATACTACCCGAATTTTCCCGGACTGCAAGAGGATGACGCCTTCAAAGTTGTAAATGGCGACATTGCGTTCATGTTCGACGCATTTCAGATAGCGCCGGGATCAGAGGGGATAATGCAGTTTAATGTCGCAATTGACGATGTAGTTACCATTGCCATCAGAAAGAATTCGGACTACTGGATCAAGGAGCAGAACTACAGCCTGAAGATGGTTCCGCTTAGAAGCGTATGCACGGCCTTGGGCTATGTCGTTGGATGGAGTTCAGCTGACAAGAAGATTACCGTGGGGTGGCCCGGAGATTCTACGAGCATTCTAATAAGCATCGACAAAAACGACTACACGATAACCAAAAGCGCGTCTCTCGAAAAAGCCGCGAAAAGATCCCTTGAGGCCAGCCCTGAGCTGGTAGCTGGAATCACTTACGTCCCCATATCTTTTTTTGACCAGCTTTTAGACAGAGTAGCCTTCAGCGTGGACGAATATGAAAATGTAATCTTTTCTTCCTATAAAGGATAACCAACGTTAAAAATGCTGATTGCATATGAAATAGCCTATTTTGCAGCGCAGCTTTTAGGGATGTGGAAGTTGCGCTATGCCTGCGATAGGCGCGCATGCTGATTTGCATGTGAACATTCCTGTAGGAGCTTGGCGCTGCAGCGGCTGCATGGATTATCAGGCTCCAAAATAGGCGCATTCGCCTGCAAATCGGCACGAATGGATAAAGGCTTTCCGGCTTCCGGAAGGCCTTTCGGCATTTTGGAAAAGCGCAGGGCGCTCCGGCGCAGACATGCGCTTGGCGATGCCATGCACCTGGCGATGCCATGCACCAGGCAATGCCGCGCTGGATGAACATCCGCTCACAAGTATATCAGAAGCGCGTAAAAAAAGCCACATCTTTAATTGACGTCCGCATGTAAATTCCTTTGGCATCTCCAGGGCGTCAGCCAGCGAGAAGGGCGCGGATATGAAAAAAGATTCATAAAGCGCTCGCTTCCCGCTTTTCCTTTGACAAAACGGTCATGGGAATTTATACTGTTTGCAAGAGGAAGACACTTGATTATTTGAAGATATCAAGCGCTTGGGATAAATCCAGGCGCTGGAATCCCATCGGTGCTCAGGTGCGATTTACCAATGCTTATTTTCAAAGGGAATTATCTTTTTCAGCATGATTATACAGCGAGTGCGATTGGTATCGGCACTTCACGCCGCTCAGTGGACAGTCAACAAAAAAAGAACATTGGATGGAAATCTGTACAGCAAAGGAGCGCTAATTACATGAGGGAGCCCGATTTTGCCAATTTGGCGCGCGTGTTGGAAAAGAAGCGCCCGCATCGACCGACCCTGTTCGAATTCTTTCTTAATGCCAAGCTTTATGAAGATTTGGCGGGATTTCCCTTTTCTCCGGGACTCAACATGCTCTCGGATGAAAAGGTTCTAATAGCCGCCTTTTCAGCTGCGGGATACGACTACGCCACTATCGTCGGATCTGATTTCTCCTTTAAATCAGGCCAATCCTCATCACTGAAGACAAAATCCATAAATGAAGGCGGCGTCATCACTGACAGGGAGAGCTTCAACGCCTACGAGTGGCCTGATCCAGACGCTTGCGACTACTCAAGGCTTAAAAGAAGCGGAAGCCTTCTTCCGAAAAATATGAAAATGATTGTTTGGGGAGACGGCGGAATCTTTGAAAACGCGGTGAAGCTTGTCGGCTATGAAAATCTGTGCTATATGCTTGCTGACGATGAAATTCTTGTGACAGACATTTTCGAGGAGGTGGGAAGCCGGTTTCTGAGGTATTACGAAATCTGCGCGGGCTTTGATTCAGTCGGCGCGATCATAAGCAATGACGACTGGGGGTTTAGCTCCCAGACCCTGCTTTCAGCGGAAGATTTGAGGAAATACGTCTTTCCTTGGCATAAAAGGATTGCCGAGGCTGCGCATAAATCCGGAAAGTACGCGATACTTCATTCATGCGGCAACTTGTCGGAAGTGATGGAAGACATCTGGCTCGACATGGGATTTGACGGAAAGCATTCCTACGAGGATAAGATTCTTCCGGTTGAGAGGGCATACGAGCTCTATTCTGACAAAATCGCTATACTAGGCGGCATAGACATAGATTTTTGCTGCCGTGAAACTCCCGATCGCATTCGCGTCCGGGCCGAAGAGCTTATCAGGAAGAGCGACGAAAAAGGCTCGTACGCCTTGGGCACGGGAAACAGCATACCAGACTATCTGCCGCGGGAAAACTACTTCGCCATGATATCCGCCGCCGCAGGCGATTTACTGCGCTAAGCGGCATACAAGCGCGGAAGGTTTTGCGCTGGGAGAGGAGCAGTGCGGCGCTAAGGCCTTTGGCGCCTGATCCTTAATCAAAGATTTAGCTTTCTTGAATCTCCTCTTAATCATGACCTGCTATAATACATACTTATTTTCAATGAGAACTGCCTATTTTGGAGCTTGATTATGCAGCTAGCGCAGACACTCTTAAATGCGTTGCAGCCCTATTTGGCTAACATTACGCATTTTACAGGCTAAAAGCATATGACGCGATTAAGAGCGACAGCACTGGTGCCATTGATATCGGCATTTCGTACCTTCCAATGGATAATCAACAAAAAAGGAGCATTCGGTGAAAATCGGCATAGCATTTTGCTTATGGAAGCTCCTGCTTGGAGCTCTAATTGCGCGGCGAGCGCTAAATGCCGATCTCAATAGCGCCTTTAAAGCGGACAGTCAAGCTCATTTGGCTACATATGGGCATTGGAGCGTCAGATTGCAGTTTCAGGCCGGCAAGCGAACGCCTTAAGCTGCTACCCCAGGCGCTTAAAGCTTTAGGGACGCCCATTGCGCTGGTGCGCATATGAAGGTTTTGGCGAATCCGATGACGCAGCGTCCATATGACAGTCATATCGGCATGCCGATTTTCAGCAAAATGCACTGCTTTAGCTTCACTGTCCAGTTCAAGGCGCGAAATGCCTATGCCGGCATTTCGCGCCGCTCAATGGACAGTCAAGCTCCAAAGAGAAACATTTGATGAAGATCGGTATAAAACAGTAAATATCATATGCAAACAGTATACATAGGCTGCGGGCCGACATGATTTTACCGCCAGCATCATTGACGCAGCCCTATTGCCGAGGATTGCGCCAGGGCTTTATAAAATATAAGTTTACATAAAGATAAAAATAATGTTTTAAAAGAGGGCAAAATCTGTTCAATGAGTTAGCCGACGCTAAATATTATTGCATGTGAGTTAAATTAATATTATAATTATTTTTTTCAGAAAACTATTATAATAAAAGGCAAATTATGGCTATACTTTGAATAGGTCATTAAACCTCGCCTAAACGCCTGATTTTCCCAAGCCTTATCGCGCCTTCGAACGCGCGAGGACGACCCCTGGCGGGAAGCTGCGAAAAGCCTTAATCGATATAGCGCGAAATTGGATAATCATCAAAAATCGGTGCGCTCGGCTGCGCATCGGCAGATTGCGCCGGCCCGCATTGGAAAGTTTCTATTTCGAATCTGGCTTATTAAGCGCTAAGGCGGATGATCAGCGCCAAAATAAGCTCTGGCTTCGCGCTTAATCGCACCTGGCTGGGCGCGGCCAGCCGCATTTTTTCCTGCGCCTGCCTACAGGCATATGGCCAAAAGAGCGTTCGCCCTTTCACCTTAAAAAAAGAAATTGATAATTGAAGCTCTTCGAACAATATTATATAATAAGTACGCATGATTTTTATTTCTTGACTCTTTGCGCAAATCCGTTAAAATGAAGTATGCGAGTAAGGGCGAATTCAAAAATAAATGAGCAGGCAGCATTGAGAGCTTATACGTAAATAGCCGGAAGGGTTGTTTGAAGATATTTGCATTTTCATAGAATCCATGATTTTGATTATTTCTCCATATTTACGCCTAAGCTCTAAAAAAACGGCATGACAAACCGTCGGCATAAAAAAAGGTTAATTTATTTTTGAGCGAGCCCTCATTGCCGCACCTCGAATAGGAGGCTTATATGCCGGCTGTCATAACCCATTATCTGATGGGCCAAGCCGCTCTCAAGAAGATGAACGACCCATGGCTCAAAACGTTGATTTCGAAGAACATGGACGCTTTTTCAATAGGCGCGCAAGGACCGGACATCCTCTTCTTCGCGCTTGGCGACAAGGAACTCAACCTCACCGGAAACGCCATGCACGAATCAGGGATCTCAAGTTTCTACTCAGCCGCGATAGCGGCCGCGAAATCTGCGGTGGAGGAAAGCAAGGACATTATAATCAGCTATATGTGTGGATTTTTATGTCATTATGCCCTAGATACATGCACTCATCCATATATCTACTTCAAGACGGGATTTACAGATGACAAGGGAAGCCTTAAAGATATGGAAAAAAAGCGGCACAGGTTCCTGGAAACCACGATAGACTGCTTGCTGTGCGAGAAATTGGGGGGCATGTCCCCCTATAAGATGAACATAAGCAAAAAGATCCTGGTGGCGGGCAAAGGAAGGAAAGTCATATCCCAGTTCCTGTCCCAGACGATTCAAGCCGCATACGGCTTGGAGAAGGAGCCTGCGGACTACGCGAAGGCAATGAAGGACATGGCTTTCATATACAGGCTGTTTCGGGACAAATCAGGAAGGCGGAGGGCTCTAGCGTCATTTGCTGGAAAGCTCTTTCGCGACTCCGGCGCGACTGCCGCGCTCATTCATTACTCCGATGTGAAGGAGTCGGTCGACTATTTGAACATGGATCACAATCTATGGTGCTTTCCTTGGGATGAAGACATAGAGCTCAATCTGAGCTTCATGGATCTTTACAACAGAGCTGTTGATGACGCGCAGATATATGTGAACTCCTTCGCCAAGGCTGTCAAGGGTACTTTAGAGACGAAGATAGCCCTAAGCATCCTTGGCGGAAAGAATTTTTCGACGGGACTGGAAAGTCCCGTGAGATTTCTGTATTATAATAAAGAGTTTGCAAGAAAGAAGAAATGAGCTGAAAATCATGACTAGATCTTATTCACTGAAAGCGGCGGCGGCCGCCGTCATTGCGGCCATGGCGATGAGTGCGGCTCAGTCCGCCGCTTTTGCGGCTGAGCCTGAGATAGCCGCCCGCGCTGCGATTCTTTTGGAAGTGACTACGGGAAAGGCGCTCTACTCAAAAAATGAAGATGCGCGCGAGTATCCCGCCAGCATGACTAAAATTCTTACAGCGTTCACTGCCTTAGACTATTTCGAACCGGGAGAGTTCATAGTCCTGGGAGATGAAATCTTGAAGGCGCCTGCGGGTTCCAGCTTGGCATACCATTCGGTTGGGGAAACCATACTATTCGAAAACCTGATCCGAGGCCTCATGATTAAAAGCGGAAATGAGTCCGGCTGCGCAGTTGCGTACCATGCCGCCAGGAAGATAACCGGCAGGGATGATTTGGAATATGAGGAAGCTGAAAGAATATTCTGCGAAAAAATGAATGAAAAGGCCAAGGAGCTTGGGGCTGTTGATACGCACTTTACAAATCCGCATGGCTTTCATGACGACAACCACTACACGACAGCGAAGGACATGGCTAAATTGGCTGTGGAATTCATGAAGAATCCGCTCCTGGCGGAGATAGTGGGGGAAATGTCCTTCACTGGAAACGGCGGCGGCGAAAATCCTCCGGAAGGCGCGAAAACCCAGGACTACACGTGGGAGAGCCACAATGAGCTCATCATGGGGGGGGAGAACGGGTATCCTCCGGCCAACGGCATAAAGACGGGATTTACGGATGAAGCCAGCGACTGCCTTACGGCATCCGCCAAAAAGAACGGGATAAACCTAATAAGCGTAGTATTCTACTCTCCAAAGCCAGGAGTTTGGAACGATACCAAGGCTTTGATGGAGTATGGATTCAACACCTTCGCATTCAGGACTATCCAGAGCATGGGAGATGTCATGGATGAAGCTTTCATACTCAAGCCCCGCCTGGGGGAGAAGGAGAAAATCGACGTCCTCTTCGACTCTGAATTTACAAAATACCTGAGTGAAGAGGAGGCATCGAGGATTGAAATTGAGATTTCATACGATGAGAGCGTTTTGGCCGCTCAGAGCGAAATCCCAGAAACAGCGCCGCAGGGAAGCGTCTGGCTGGCGACGCCTATTGAAAAGGGGCAGGTTCTAGGAAAGGCGGCATACAAAATGGACGGGGAAGAAATTTTTTCCGGGAGCCTTATAGCCTCTGAAGGTGCGCAGCCCCGCACTTTCGGCTCGGACATGCAGTATTACTGGAATAAGTTCAAAGAATTGTCGCTTACCTCCGCGGCGATCCGCTACTGGGCGGCGGGCGGGGCCGCATTCATTGCGATTGTCGTAATCATAGCCATATTTGCCGGCAGAATAAGGAGAAATCGCGGAGGCTACCGGGGAAGCTATCGCAGAAATTATCGCAGATCTTATAGAATGCGCTAAGATTATTGATTTGAAGCCTAATAAAGTGTATGATGGTAAAAGGCCTATTGTAAATATTTTCATGCGGACGCTGCTATACTGCTTTTCATATAAACCCCTATGACGTTGCGCTTCACCGCCAAGGGTGAAAATATTAAGTCATTTGTGTATTTGAGGCATGTGAGTGCGAAATGCCGATTTCGGCATTTCGCACCATTCAATGGATAAACAACAAAAAAAGGAACATTTGATGAAAAGCGGTATATTCGCGGCGCCGCTATTCGCAGCGCTGCATGAACCATATGAAGCAGTGGCAGCTTAAGCTGGCGATATAAACACGCTGGGCTTGAAGCGGCTACATGCCAGCGAAGATTTTGCAAAGATGAAGCGCTGCCCGCCTGGATGAGGGGAAAATCAAGGAGGGGGCTTTTGGAAGGCGCCCAAGGCGACTGAAGGCGCCCAAGGCGACTGAAGGCGCTGAAAAAGCGCGGGGCGCTTGCGTCTAAAGGCGAGATTTTTAGGCGAATGCGGGTTATCCCGCTTCTGCCGCCATTAATAGAGGCTTGCTTCATACGAAAGAAGTCCGGGAGGAGAATATATGTTTTTTTCGAGAGATCTAGGAATAGACTTGGGAACGGCTAACACGCTGGTTTTTCTTAAGAACAAGGGAATAATAGTCAATGAGCCTTCGGTCGTGGCTATAAACACTCAAACAAAAGAGATACTTGCGGTGGGAGACGAAGCCAAGCAGATGATTGGGCGCACCCCGGGCAGCATCATAGCGATTCGCCCAATGAAAGACGGCGTCATCGCCGATTTTGAAACTACTCAGGCGATGCTTCGCTATTTCATAGAGAAAGCTTCCCAGCACAGATTCTTTTCATCCCGCCCGCGCGTTGTAGTGGGCGTGCCATCCGGCGTGACGGAGGTTGAAAAGCGAGCTGTGGTCGAAGCTACAATCGCGGCGGGCGCCAGGGAGCGCGACGCCTTCCTCATAGAAGAGCCGATGGCCGCTTCTATCGGCGCAGGGCTTCCTGTGGAGGAGCCTACAGGCAATATGGTAGTAGACATTGGCGGAGGCACGAGCGAGGTTGCGGTAATATCGCTTGGAGGCATTGTAACCAGCAAATCGCTTCGCGTAGCGGGAGACGCGTTGGATGAACATATAGTCAACTACATCAAGAAGGAATTCAGCCTTGCGATAGGCGACAGGACGGCTGAGGACATAAAGATTTCAATAGGCTGCGTGTTCAATCCAGAAAAAGAGGCAAGAAAAGACATACGGGGGAGGGATCTCATAACGGGGCTTCCCAAAACCATAACAATCACATCTGAACAGGTAAGAGAGGCGATAGCGGAGCCGGTAGCCGCCATAGTGGACGCGATAAAGTCGACTCTTGAGAAGACGCCGCCGGAACTTGCCTCAGACATCATGGAAAGCGGCATTGTGCTTACAGGAGGAGGAGCGATGCTGGGAGGCTTGGATCAGCTGATATTTCATGAGACCGGGATGCCCGTGAGCATTGCCAATGAGCCCCTAAACTGCGTCGCCTTGGGTACCGGGCTTGTGCTCGGGCACATCCAAACCTTGAAAAACGTCTTGATATCCCCGCGTACGCTGAAGATGCGCTAAGGAGGAAAAATGGAGCTTTTAGCTAGGTATAAGAAAATTTTTATCATTGGGATGACGATTCTGTGCCTGGGCGCCATTGTCGCTACTTCCAGGGTGAAGAGCTCCGTTGTCAATAACATTGCAGGCTTTATTCTGACGCCGCTGCAAAGCGGTTTTTCGAGAGTAGGCTATTGGATAGACGACAGGATAAGCTTTATTGCGAATTTAGAGAGCCTTCATAGGGAGAACATCGCCCTGAGATCTGAAAACGCGGAGCTGGTTGAGCGCAACAGAGAGCTGGAGCTTGCCAAGAAGGACTATGAAAATTTGGCTGAGTATCTGAAAATTGATCAGCTCTACGCCAGCTATCCCAGGTATGTAGTTAGGATAATAGCCCAGGATCCCAGCGACTGGTTCAAAAAGTACACAATTGACAAAGGCGAGTCCGACGGCCTTAAAGTCAATATGATAGCTCTGGCTCCCGGAGGGGTGGTGGGCATGATTTCCGAATGCTACTACAACTACGCGGAAGTCATTTCCCTGATGGACGACAGGCTTGTAATCTCCGCCAAATGCGACAGGACCGAAGCCTTCGGATTTGTTAAGGGAGACGGCACATTGGCTCAGCAGGGATACTGCCGAATGGACTTTATAAGCGACGACGCGGAGATTTTAAAGGAAGACACCGTTGTAACTTCGACCCACAGCCTCTATTTCCCCGCCGGAATCACAATCGGAAGAATAGTGGATGTAAAAAGCGACGCCAAGGGCAGATATGCCTTAATAAAGCCTGAAGCGACCTTGGACAACCTTGAAACTCTCATGATAGTAAACCAAAGCTTCAAAGAGCAGCTCATAGCAAGCCCTACGCCTACACCGTCGCCTGCTCCGGCGCGGTAGAGGATTTTTGAGGTAAAGCGGGCTTTTTTACCCAAAGGAGAATAAATGCAAAGCATTTATGGTCATTTTCATTGCGCATGAATTCGCAGGCGCGTCCCGCGAATTCATGCGCAATGAAAACGAATCCGCTTAAGGGCCGGCGGAAGGGAATTTCGCCTTTTAAAAGCTGGAGGCGCCTTGAGGCTGGAGTTTCTTTGCGCCAGGTTTTAAAGGCCTGCCGGTGAATCGGGCCTTCACCTAAGTATAAAAACCGAAAGGAAGAGTCGCTTGTTGCGTGTAGCCATAATGGCCCTCATTTTGATAGTCAATTTTGTATTGCAGACAACACTTTTTCAATACATAGAAATCCTTGGCGTCAAACCCAACACGGCTCTAATAGTAATAGTCAGCTACGGCATCCTGAGGGGAGACGTCGAAGGGGCGGTGCTCGGCTTTTTCTCGGGCTTTCTCACAGACGTTTTTTTCAATGGCTATATTGGGCTCTATGCTATGCTGTGCATGCTGATAGGCTATTTCTGCGGCAAGCCTTTCAAGGATTTCTATAAAGAAAACTACTTTTTGCCTTTATCGCTTGCTGCAGCCAGCTCTCTGGCATATCATTTCGCGATATATTTCACTGGGTTCCTCTTCAGGGGCAAGCTGGACTTCTCATTCTACTTCCGAAGCATAATCCTGCCTGGAAGCGTCTACACGCTGATACTCACAGTTCCTATGTACAGCCTGCTGTATGGCGTGAATAAAAAACTCGAGGACATAGAGAAAACAAAAAGAAAGCTGTTTTAGAATCTATTCTTTCAGCGCATTTGCGCAAGATTTGCCTCGCTCACCTTTTCAGCGGGCGGACGAGAGGGATTGCGATGGAACCGAAAGAAAACAGAATCATAAAGGAAATTGTGAAATTCATCACTAACCGGCAGCTCATAACCTTTGCCGTCGTGGCGGTATCATTCTACCTTCTGCTGGCGCGGCTTTTCTACCTTCAAATAGTAGAAGGCGAAAGCAAGGACGCCACTCCCTCCGCGATGAGAACGCGAACCGCGTATCTGTACCCTGAAAGAGGGGGAATCTATGACCGGCTCGGAAGGCCTCTGGCTGTCAACAAGTCTTCCGTGACGCTGGTCATGGACGCAAGCGTCACAAAGCCGGATGCGGCGGTTATCCATGAACTCATAAAGATTTTGGAGAGGCACGATGAAAGCATCATCGATCAATTTCCGATTTCCAAGACGGAGCCGTTTACCTTTGATTTCTGGGGCACGGGAAAAACAGAGGAGCAGTGGAAGCTGGACATGGACATAGTCACCCCGACGCCTACGCCAAAGCCTGGCGCCGATAAGGAAGGCGGAGATCCGGAGGACTCTGGCGAAGAGTCCGCAGGCGTCGCCGCATCTGGAGAAGAAGGGGATGAACCAGTTGAAGCGGGGGAAGATCCGGAGGATTCTGATGAAGCCGAGGCAGCTTACTCTCCGGACGCAACCGAGTGCTTCCATAAGCTCAGAGCCTTTTTCGGTGTGGATGAATCGCTTTCAAACGATGAGGCCAGGAAAATTCTAAACCTCTGCACCATGCTCTACATGCAGCGGTACCAATCGTGGATTCCCATAACAATAGTATACGAAGCTAAGCTGGAGACGATTTCGGAGATAATGGAGGATCGCAAGTTCGCGGGCATAACCGCCGATACAAAGCAGCTGAGGGAATACCCTGAAGGGAAGTACTTCGCAAGCATTGTCGGGTATATAGGGAAAATCACTTCCGAGCAGTACAACCTTCTGGAGGACGAAGGGTACTTCATAGACGATGAAATCGGGCAAGCCGGCATAGAGTACGCAATGGAGACCGAGCTTAGGGGCGAAGTCGGAAAGGTCGACATTGAAGTTACGGCCGCCGATAAAATTCTGAGCTACTTCCCGATAGAAAAGCCCGCGCAGCCCGGCGAGGACGTTTTTCTGACGCTTGATCGGGATCTTCAGGTAAAAAGCTTCGACATCCTTGAAGATATGCTTGCGCAGGCCTTGATCGGGCAGATCAAAGGCGGCTCCGCCATTAAATTTCCCATATCCATGAGACAGCTATTCAGCTCCATGATAAAATCCAGCGTATATAGCATTACCGGAATCATGTCCACAAACGATGACAGCTCCAGCCCTTCGCTTGCCGTAAAGCAGTATGTCCTGGCGAAGGCGGCCGACAGCCGTTGGACGGACAACGCCGGCAGAAGCGCCATAAGGCTTATAATCAGTGAAGGCATTGAAAATGGAGACATATCAAGCGCTCAGATGATGTCAATCCTTTTGGAGCAGGGGGTTATAACGGGTGATGAGAAGTTCCGCCAGGATCTCGCGGACAATAAGGTAAACATACAATCCGCTGTCATTGAAAGGCTTGAATCCGGAGAGCTGACCCCGCAGATGACGAATCTCGATCCATGCACCGGATCAATCGCCGTGGTGGATGTAAAGACTGGAGGCTTGCTTGCGGCAGTCGGATATCCCTCCTTTGACAGCAACAAATTTGTTAATGACAGAGACTATGAGTATTACGTGAAAGTGGTTGAGGACGCGACGCTTCCCATGACCAACCGTCCGTTTAAGGAGGTCAGGGCGCCCGGCTCGACCTTCAAGATGATATCCGCGATAGCGGCGCTTGAATACGGCTCCATAACGCCCGCGACAAGAATTTACGACGCACACACATTCACGCTGCCAAGCGGCACGTCTGTTCTAAACTGCTGGTCGGCCATAAGCCACGGGTCGATAAACGTATCTGAAGCGCTTGAAGTATCGTGCAACTATTTTTTTGCCGAAGCGGCATACCGCATGGGCAACATGAAAAGTGACACCCAACTAAACGCCATAGCGGCGATGAATGAATACATGGCCTATTTCGGGCTTGGCCAGCCTACAGGAGTAGAAATTGGAGAGACAATCAAGCAGATGTCCTCGCCGGAGTACAAGAATGAGATTGGGTCGGGACAGCCCTGGTTTGACGGCGATACGGTGCAAACCGCCATTGGCCAGAACCTGAACAGCTATTCGACCGCAAGCATGGCGAAATACATCGCTACTCTCGCCTCTAAAGGCACGCGCTACAAGCTTCATCTGGTAGACAGCATCCGCGGCGCCGATGGAAAGATAGTCGATGAGGTGGAGCCGGTGGTCGAGATCGGCGAAATGCCGATTTCCGAAGAAACTTGGGACGCGGTGTACAAGGGGATGCTTCTGGTCACGAGCGGGCCGAAGGGAACAGGAGTCGCCGCTTTCGCGGACTTTCCGTTTAATGTGGCGGGAAAGACCGGAACGGCCGAGGAGGACGGGCGCCGGAATGATCACTCGTCCTTTGGCGGGTTTGCGCCGTTTGAATCTCCGGAGATAGCGGTTTACGTATCCATCCCTTATGGCGACAACAAGGCGGTAACGTCGTTTGCGGCTCAGATAGCGCGCAAGGTGATGGAGGAGTATTTTGGCTTGGACTCTGCTGTTCAGCGCCCTGAGCCGAAAAACGTCCTTGCGAGGTAAGTGAAGATGCTTTTGCGCCAACAGGGCGTTAAATGCGGCAATATGCCAATGTACAGCCAAATGTACTGATTTTGGGGCTTGACTTTACACAAGCCCTAAAATCAGGAGGAAATTCGCGGATCAGCATATACTTATTCGCATATGAAGCTTACTGTTTTGGAGCTTAATATATACTGATTTTCGTACTAAACGCCTTTAGGAAGTATGAAATCGGCGTATCAAGCTCCAAAATAGGCCCGTTTCACTGCGAATAGGCATAAATAAAAAGGCGCCTGCTTATTCAAAGCCCCAATTAAAGCGGCTGCGTGTGGGGGATGTTATGCAAGAAGACAACCATGTAATATTCAAGGGAACCAAAAACGGAATAAATGTCTGGCTGGATCACAATGTAGACTTTGACTCCCTCAGGCAGATGCTTCGCAACAAGACTCATGAAGCCAAGGATTTTTTTGAGGACGCTGAAGTTTCGATAACCTTCACAGGAAGAGAGATTACAAAGGAAGAAGAGTCTGATCTGCTAGGAATAATATTTCAAGAATCTAACCTCAGCATTTCTTTCAACAAAAATGAACCCGCTGAGCGGGCGAATGAAAATGCTTCCTCCAAGCTGGGACTTGTGCCTCCCAGCATAACCCTCACCAAAAATGAGCATTTGACCTTCTTCTATGAAGGCGCTTTAAGAAACGGCCAGTCCATTAGGTACGACGGCTCCGTCGTTGTGCTGGGGGACGCCAACCCCGGAAGCGAGATAATCGCAAAGGGCAGCGTCATAGTCCTTGGCGCTTTAAAAGGGCTGGTTCACGCAGGCTGCACGGGGGACGACTCAGCTTATGTATGCGCCATGCGCCTGGCCCCGACGCAGCTTCGCATATGCGATATAATCACTTACATACCGGAAGAGAAAAGGAACAAGAACAAAAACACGCCGTCATACGCTTACATTCAGGAGGGCTTGATATACATAGCGCCTCTTGTGAATGGATAAGGCAGAGCTTAAATGCGAAAGAGCCCAGGCGGACGTGTTTCGCCATCTCGGGGAGGGGAATATATGGGAGAGGTTTATGTAGTTACATCCGGCAAGGGAGGTGTGGGGAAAACGACGTCCACGGCCAACATCGGCACAGGGCTGGCCATTGCGGGGAAGAAAGTCGTCATGGTGGACGCCGACATAGGCCTTCGCAATTTGGATGTAGTTATGGGATTGGAAAATCGGATAGTTTACGATATAATAGATGTGATAGAAGGCGGATGCAGGCTGAAGCAGGCTCTGATAAGGGACAAAAGGTACTCTAACCTGCATTTGCTGCCTGCGGCGCAGACCAAAGACAAAAACTCTATAAATCCGGAGCAGATGCAAAGGCTTTGCAAAAACTTGAAAGATGAATTCGAGTTTGTAATAATAGATTGCCCTGCAGGCATAGAGCAGGGATTTAAAAATGCAATAGCGGGCGCGGACAAGGCTATAGTCGTAACAACGCCGGAGGTGTCCGCGGTAAGGGACGCCGACAGGGTGATAGGGCTTCTGGAAGCGAGCGATCTTAAAAACCCGCTTCTTGTTTTAAACCGCATACGCCCGGATATGGTCAAACGCGGAGACATGATGACGCTGGATGATGTGACTGAAATTCTGGCCATAGATATACTGGGAGTCGTTCCGGACGACGAGAGCATTGTGATTTCAACGAATAGGGGCGAGCCATGCGTCGCCGACGACTCTTCAAGGGCTGGTCGCGCGTACCGCAATATAACAAGGAGGCTTTTAGGCGAGATAGTCCCTCTTATGAAGCTGCAGCAGCAAAAGGGGCTTTTCGGGAGAATTGCGAAATTTCTGCGACTAGGAAATTGAAGGATGTGACGCCTGTGGATGTATTCAACATTTTGTGGAAGAGAAATCCATCAAAAAAGGTAGCCAAAGATCGCCTCAAATTAGTTCTGGTCAACGACCGAGCCGACAGCTCCCCGCAAGTGTTGGAAAAGCTAAGGTTAGATATAATCAACACTATATCCTCATATATGGAGATAGACTTGGAGGACATGGATGTGCAGATCACAAAATCTCCAAATGCGGACGAGCGGGGTTCAAACATGCCTGTCCTCTATGCTAATATCCCGATTAAAAGCCTGCATAGGCTAAGAGATCAAGTTTCTAAGAAAGCGGAAGAATAGTCGATGCCATCAGCCGACGATTGGGAATAAATTTGGAAAAAACGCCTAGAAATCTAAAAAGGTGGTAATAATGTGAGTATAAGGAGGCAGTGGCAGTCCTTTGACTTTTTGATGCTTATAATGGTCATAGGCTTTGCCTGCTTTGGAGTAGTAATAATCGGCAGCGCTTCGGCTCATGCGGTGGAATATGGACTGAGCGGCGACAGCAACCAGAAAATGTTTGTAGCGACAGGGGTTGCAATCCTTGTGGTTGCGACGCTTGTAGACTACCATTTCATAGCCAAATTTTACATCCCAATCTACGTTTCGATGATTATCATTCTGCTGTTCATGTTTACGCTGCCTACTGATGAGACACATACCAACAGATGGCTGAGACTGACTATTGGAGGAAGAGAGTTAGGCATACAGCCCTCTGAGTTTGTAAAGCTCATGCTTATGATTGCGCTTTCAAAGTTTTTGGATATGAATAAGGAAAAGATAAACACTCTTCCCGTTATAGCGGCGGCAGGCGCGCTGATTGCGGCGCCTGCGATTTTGGTTGCGCTTCAGCCTGCGTTGTCTGCCAGCGTTGTAATAGTGATAATTGGAGCGATCCTCATATTCGCCGCTCAGATAAAATTCAGGTACGTATTCATCCTTCTGCTTGCCTGCGCGATCTGCGGCGGCGTCTTTTACTGGGATTGGAACTACAATGCCGGGAAGATTGCGGATCTTTTGCTGGGAGAGTACCAAGTCGCCAGGATTTACGCTTTTCTGCACCACAACCCGCAAGCTACAACCAGGGAGTTCTATCAGATAAACATCTCCCTCAAATCAATCAGAGCGGGAGAACTCAATGGCAAAGGGCTGGGAAACGGCTCATTCATACCTGCCGGCACGAATGACTTCATCTTTTCCGTGCTTGGAGAGGAATTCGGCTTCATGGGCTGCGCCGCCGCCATCGCAGTCGCGTTCATAATAATCACCAAGTGCCTTCTAGTAGCCAACCGCGCGCCGGATCTCTTGGGGAATCTGATAGCCACTGGAGTGGCGGGCATGTTAGCTTTCGAGGTATTTGTAAATGTCAGCGTCGCCACGTCGATACTGCCGAACACTGGCATGTCCTTCCCATTCCTCTCATCCGGAGGTTCTGCCATGTGGGTCAATATGGCATGCATCGGGCTGGTTTTAAATATCGGCCTTTATAAAACCAAATCAATATTTGAGGGGTGAATTTCGTGAACATCGCGATTATCGCACACGACAGCAAAAAAAGACTCATGGAAAATCTATGCATAGCGTATAGGCATATCCTCAGCAAGCACTCTCTGTATGCAACGGGCACGACAGGCCAGATCGTGGAGGAGGCGACGAATTTGCCGGTGCACAAGTATCTGGCCGGGCACCTTGGCGGGGAGCATCAACTGGGCGCGCAGATAGCCCAAAACGACATAGACTTGGTTATTTTTCTGAGGGAACCCATAGTTCAGCGCTACATTGAGCCGGATATCAACAGCGTGATGCGCTTGTGCGATGTTCATAATATTCCGCTTGCCAGCAACTTAGCAACTGCAGAGGTGCTCCTGCTGGCGCTGGATAGGGGAGACTTGGACTGGAGAAACATCGTAAGGTGAAAAGCCTTCCGAAACGCGCGCAATCAAAGGTTGTTTGCATGTGCGCCGATGCATGCCGAAGCGCGCCTGACATGCTGGCTCGCATTGGAAAGCTTCGATGTTTGGAGCTGGAAAGCTTCGATTTTAGCTTGGCTGCGGCAGAGTCTAAATGGATGATAAGGCTCTGAAATCGGTGCGGTTAACTGCGCTATCTGCAGGATCCTGCTTCTCAAGCTGCTTTCAAATGCTTCCCGGAGAAAATTTCTTTTCATGGCAATAAATAAAGAAAAGCCCGATAAGCGCGCTTAAAGCGCATTTATCGGGCTTTTGGATTATAAGCCCGCTGGAAAGCCGCAGTCAGCCCTCCGGGCTTTTCCAGCCAGGCTCCAATGCATTGCCGGCAAGCCTGGCTGGCGTAGCTATATTTAGTCACGTCGCGGCCAAAACGGCCGCAGCGGTTGCAAAATCTTAAGAGTCAACGCCGCTTAAGCGATGCCTTAAGTGAAACATTTTCTGCAATTGCCCCTAGCTCAGACTGGCGAACAGGTCTCGCGCTAAGGGCGGGTGGTTAGATTTCAAGCGTGCATGCCGCGCTTCGATAGCAAAGTTTTAATCAGCAAGCGGAATTATCTGCACAAGGACGTTGTTGTCGTCGACCAATGTTAAATTGCCAGTAGTACCGCCCGTCATAAGCACCAAATCAACTGTGTTGCCTGCGGTGAGAGATTCGAACGCGGCTCCGCTGATTTGAAGCGTATCGGTTGACGTTGTCGCCATAGTCTGACTTACTATGGTCGCATTGTCTAGAGTTCCGTTTATTCTCAAGCCCAGAGTTAGCGGGCTGAGGGTGGCGTTTGGTTGGATTCTTATTGAAAATAGGATTAGATACTGTCCGGTATCAGCGACAGTTATGGTGTTGCTTGCCAAAGAGAAATCCAGCACTGAAGACTGGGTAAGGGGAAGAACGTTTTGCGTCCCTGCCGTGATGCTTACCGTGGAGGTGCCGCTGTTATAGACGACGGCATATCTTGGGGTAATGCCGGGTCCCGTAGGACCCGTAGCGCCGGTAGCCCCTTGAGGGCCGACGCTGCCTGAGGCGCCGGTAGCGCCCTGAGGGCCGACAGGACCCGTAGCGCCGGTAGCGCCGGCAGCGCCAGTAGCGCCCTGAGGGCCGGAAGGGCCCGTAGGACCTTCGTTTCCTTGAGGGCCGGCGGGGCCGACGGGGCCTTGAAGGCCTGAAGCGCCTGTAGCTCCAACGGGTCCCTGAGGACCTACAGCGCCTGTAGCGCCGACAGGGCCGGTGTCGCCTCTAGGTCCTGCTGCGCCAGTAGCGCCTGTGGCGCCGGCGGGGCCGGCAGGGCCTTGAGGGCCTACAGCGCCTGTTGCGCCTGTATATCCAGTGTCTCCCTTAGGGCCGGCAGGGCCTTGGGCGCCTGTGGCGCCGGTAGCGCCGACTGGACCTTGAGGGCCTACAGCGCCTGTTGCGCCTGTTGCGCCTGTTGCGCCGACAGATCCGGCAGCGCCTGCGGGGCCGGTGTCGCCTTTAGGGCCGACGGGACCCTGAGGTCCAGCGGGGCCGGCAGCGCCGGTGCAGCCTGTGTCGCCTTTAGGGCCGGTGTCGCCTTTAGCGCCCTGAGGCCCTTGAGGGCCAAAAGGGCCGCAGGGACCTTCAGGGCCGGGTTTTCCAGGGCATCCAGGCCTTCCTTCGGGACCTGGGCATCCAGGCCTTCCAGGCCTCCCTTCGGGACCCATGGGACCGCGAGGGCCTGTATCGCCCTTCGGGCCTCTCCAATGCTCGTGGCCGTGAGAGCGGCAGTCTTCACCAGGTCTGTAGCTGCTGGATCGATCTTGCCAATCCTCTCCGCATGGCCTGTCTTGTCCGGTATAGTCCTCCTGCTGTCTAGGCTCGCGGCAGCTCCTTTCGCCGCCATAGCGCTGGGACTCGAAGCTAAGGTAATTGCCGTAGCCGTCTCCGTTTTGGGGATACCAAAATTTAGCCATAATTTCACTCCCGAGAAACATATTTTAGTTGTACAACTATTTCATCATATGTAGACAACCTGAAATCGGTGAGTGTTTTTGGAGAGATTCTTTCAAAATATCAAAATAAATTTTTATGCTGTTTCAGGCGAAACTCTAAAGTTCAAAATGCATTAAGCCCTATATCGATTTAAGTCTTATGCGCCTATTTTGGAGCTTGACTGCATAGCGGCGGCGCATATGAGATCCCTTGCGGAAGGTTTAATTGCGAGCGCGGAAATTTGGCTCTTTATCATCCCTTGAAATCCAACCGAACATAGAACAACTCTGATTTTAGTGAGAGCGCGCGAAGCACAACCCACGAAAGGCATCGGGGACGTTTAACGGGGCCGGATGTCGCAATTGGCTGCCGGCCTTGTTGCCGTCGATTGCGGCTGCGAAAAGCTTTTTCGCTGCGGTTTATGCAGTTCTTGCCCATTCCAAGGGGCTGACCGAAAGAGTTCTCTTGGAGGCAATCCCTGGCATGAGATATACCGATTTTCACCAAATGTTATTTTTTGGAGCTTGATAATGCATTGAATGGTGCGAAATGCCGAAATCCGCATTTTGCACTCGCTGTATAATCAAGCTCCAAAAAAGGAAATTTTATATGAAAAGCAGTATATCAATCGCGCCTTGAAAGTGGATCATCCGACCCCGAAGGTACATTTGCATGCAAATCAGCATAAAAAGCATTTCGTGCTGATTTCAGCGTTGCGAATAAACATGCGCGCATGTGGAGTCGCGGTTAGGCTGGGATTTTGGGTTTCTGAAATCTGCGGGAGCTTGCGCGAGAGGATCTTCCGAAATTTCAAAATGAATTTTTGCAAAATTTAAAGTTAGACCTAGCGTCTCAAAAGCCATTAAGTAAACATTCAAATGAACATTCCAAACGCGTTTTAAAATATCTTCTCTTGACTCTCTGGGTATAGCATGCAGGCTCTGCTGGAAAACCGCCTTTCAGGCGACAAAATTCGCGACATCCCTCTTGCGCAAACTTCGTCTTATATGTATAATTAATCCATATTGCTTTGATCCGGCGATAATAGAGCAATAAAGAATGCCTGAAAACGGCAGGCCATGGCCTCGAATGCCCATGCCCGATTATTCCTTTGCGCATTCAAACGAGACGGTTTTGGATCTGGAATATCAAATCGCCGCTTGCCGTACCAATAAAAACATACAGACGCAATCTTGCGCCACCATTCAATGGATAATCAAGCTCCAAAAAAGGAACGTTTGATGAAAACGGTATAACTCTTTGCTGAATTAAAAATTTATTAGAGCCAATCCTTTATATAATCAGCTCATTCATCTTAGATAATTCAGCCCTAGCATTTAAGGAAATGCCGAAATCGACATTTTGCACTAGCTGTATAATCAAGCTCCAAAAAAGGCAGTTTTATATGAAAAGCAGTATAATTAAAGAGCATCGACGTTAGCCATGCCTGGCTTAAACGCCTCTTAAGCGCTTTTATATGCCGATTTTCATCAAATGTTCCTTTTTTAGCTTGACTGTCCATTGGAAGGTATCATTGATATCGGCATTTCGAACTAGCTGTATAATCAAGCTCCAAAAAAGGCAGTTTTCAATGAATATCAATATATGGCGGCGAACGTTGGAAAGCCCCGATTTTAAAGCCTGTTAGTATAGATGCGCTAGGAAAGATCCGCTCTGTCATCTTAGATTATACATGCCAAGCAAGTGTTTAGACGGATATACCGCTTTTCATTAAATGTTCCTTTTTTTGTTGATTATCCTTTTATTGTTGCTATAGCCCGAATTCGTAATTGCGCACCATTCAATGGATAATCAAGCCCCCGAACAGGACATTTTATATGCAATCAGCAATATCTGAGCGCAATCGTCGGCATGCACTTAGATGAGCATCCAATTGATAATCAGGCTCAAATATGGTTGCATTGACTTTGAGCCTGTAGATTGCTCTTTTTGAGCAATATAATATTTAAGCGTAAAACAGTAGACCTGAAGGGAATCATGATCTATGTCAATAATTTATTCGCTAAGCGCCCTTACAGTGTTCGCTGTTGCCGTTTTGTGCATCGCGGACATAGACCTGCGCAGAATTAAGGGCAACCCATTGGCTATTCTTCTAGCTGTCGGCTTCATTGTCAGAATAGCGTTCATCAATACAAGCTACGGCTATGAAACGGACATCAACACCTTCAAGGCGTGGGCGAGCATGCTGTGGGAAGGGGGACTCGGATCATTCTACTCATCAGGGCAGTTCACGGACTATCCGCCCGGATACATGTATGTACTGTATGTTCTGGGAGGCTTGAACAGCGCCCTTTCATTGGAGGGCGAGGCATTTGGCATATTGCTCAAGCTTCCGGCCATAATCTGCGATCTGCTGGCAATTGTCCTGCTATACCATTTGGCGAGCACTAAATGGAAAAGATCATTCGCGATTCTGATAGGGCTCGCTTATGCTTTGAACCCGGCTTCGATTTTGGACTCAAGCGTTTGGGGGCAGGTGGACTCCGTACACACGCTGCTTTTGGCCGTTGCGGTTTGGTGCCTGGCTGAACGCAGATACGCCAGAGCTTATCTGTCGTACGCCTTTGCGATTCTTGTGAAGCCGCAGTCGTTCATCCTTGCTCCGGTGTTCATATACAGCTTCTTTGACGCCGTATTCATTCAAACAAAGAGCAATCCCGTTTATGACGATTTTGTCCATGAAACGCCTGAGGATGCAAGAAAAGCTGCAATCGAGTCAAGGAAGCGCATGCGCCTGAACAGGATTTATGAAGCTCTGAGGCTTTTTTCATACGCCCTTTACGCATTGCTCCTCATGCTTTTGCTGATGCTCCCGTTCACTGAGGATCTGGATATATCCCCGATTATTGAACTCTACGTCGAAACGCTTGCCCAGTATCCTTACGCGTCTGTAAATGCGTACAACCTATACGCTTTTCTGGGCGGAAACTGGCGTCCAATTACTGATTCGTTCATGGGCATGAATTACAATTCATGGGGATTTGCATTCCTGTCTTTGACAGTTATATTCAGCCTGATTTCGCTATATAGAGGCAGGGGAAGAAGATCCAGCCTGTACTTTGTTTCAGGCCTGCTGTTTGCCTTGACCTTCCTGCTATCGGTCAAGATGCATGAAAGATATCTCTTCCCGGCAATGATATTCTTCCTTCTCGCCTACATTCATAAGCCGGACAAGCGGCTGCTCATTTTCTACGCGGGATATACGGCGCTTGCCTTTGTAAACTGCGCAGACATACTGAACATGCTAAAAAACGGCAACAAGCTTGAATACATCGAAAAATCCATGCCATTCGCATCTCTTTTAAACATATGCCTGACCGGAGCATTGGCTGTTTGCGCCGTCCTCATGTACAAGGCGCAATCCATACCGGATCTTGATGAACTGGAAGAGGAGGAATTCGAGGAGGTTCCCGCCGCCATTGAAAAATCTAAGCCTCCCCTTCGCCTTTCAATAAAGGACGCATTATTTATCATTGCGCTTGCGGGCATATATTCAGCAGTCGCTTTCTGGAACCTAGGAGACTGGGCGGCCCCGCAGACAGCCTGGGCGCCGCAAAACGGCCAGTCGGCCGTTTTGAAGCTGAACTGCATTTCTCCAGAGCGAACTCCGGAGACTTTCTCATACCTGCTTGGAGCAAGGCATGACAAGTCATTTACCCTGTCGGTTTCAGAAGACGGGCAAGAATGGAGGGAGATATCGCAGTACAAAGGAGAGAGCGTCTTCCTTTGGGTTAAGCTTGCCTGCCAGTTTTCAGAAAGATATGTGAAAATAACAAGCTTGGATGACGATCTGATGATCCAAGAGCTGGCTTTCAGGGACAAATACGGGGATCTCGTACCGATTAACGCTACGTCTTCAGGAAACGGCGAAAGCGAAGATCCTCTGATAAACGACTATCCTTCGTTCCTATGCGACGAGCAGCAGCTGGTTCCTGAAGAGCCGACATATATGAACAGCACGTACTTCGATGAGATATATCATGCCAGAACAGCCTATGAGTTCGTTCACGGGCTTTCTGTATACGAATGGACTCATCCTCCCCTTGGCAAGGACATGATTGCCCTGTGCATAAAAATTTTCGGAATGACGCCGTTTGGCTGGAGGTTTGCCGGAACATTCACAGGCGTGCTGATGTTGCCTGTTATATATATATTCTCTAAGAAAATCTTTATAAAAAGCCACTGGGCCATGTTTTCCACGACTCTATTAAGCGTAGACTTCATGCATTTCGCTCAGACCAGGATCGCCACCATAGATGTTTTCGTAACTTTTTTCATAATGCTCATGTACCTATTCATGCTGCTATACTATAACCAAAACTTTTTTGAAATAGGAAAGAAAAGGCATTCCACTTTTGTCCGCTCTCTGCTGTATCTGGCTTTATGCGGCATCTTCATGGGACTTGCAGTCGCTGCGAAATGGGAAGGCATTTATGCCATGGCGGGGCTTCCTGTGATATTCTTCTATTATTTGAATAAGCGCAGGAAGGAATATTGCCTTAGAGCTGAGATTGAAGAAGGCGAAAAGAAGTCGAATGCCGCTAGCTTTCCAACCTACCTAAAAATCACGATTCCTCTTTGCTTTGTGTTTTTCATAGCGATTCCAATAGCTATATACTGCGTCTCATACATTCCATTTCTCTACGCCCAAGGAGATGTTGGAATAAAGGGTATTTTGGACAACCAGGCGGACATGTTCAGGTATCATTCCAAGTTGGTTTCAGAGCATGCATTCTCTTCATACTGGTTTACTTGGCCGTTTATGACCAGGCCTATCTATTATTATTCCGGAACAGCGGCAAATGGCCTGAAAACCGGAATAAGCTCCTTCGGAAACCCCGCAATCTGGTGGATGGGCATAGCCGCTGTATTCTACTGCATACGCGCGCAGTCGAAACGCTACGACGGAGCGATCCTGTTTTTATTTACAGCCTACGCGTCTAATTATCTGCCATGGGCGCTAGTCAGCCGCACTACTTATATATACCACTATTTTCCGAGCGTGCCGTTTATAATCTTGCTTATAACATACATGTTCAAAAATGGGATCAACCCCAAGCATCCAAAAGCGGCGGTTGCCTATGTGATATTGGCGGCGCTTCTATTCATAGCTTTCTACCCTGTAATTTCGGGATTCCCCATACCGATGGCGTTTGTAGATGCGGCGCTTAAGTGGTTCCCGACATGGGTTTTGAGCTGAGGCGAATTTTCGTTAAGATAAAGATGATAAAAGGCGAGATGGATAAAAGGCGAGATGAATAAAAGGCGAGCCGATTCTAAAAGATAAAAAGGGAAGTTGAAAGCTTATGTTGAAATGAGGGAGATGCTATGCATCCTGTTTTTACGGTCGTTATTCCTGCCTTCAATGAAGAAGAAGTGATAATGGAAAGCTATAGGCGACTCACCGCTGTGATGAAGGGCACGGGCGAGAGCTATGAGCTGCTGTTCGTAGACGACGGCAGCAAGGACAAGACAGCCTTTTTGCTGGGGGAGGCTGCAGAAAAGGACAAAAACGTGAAGTGCATCAGATTCTCCCGAAACTTCGGCCACATGGCCGCGATAACTGCCGGATTGGACTGCGCCAGAGGAGACGCGATCATGATAATAGACGCGGATCTTCAGGATCCGCCGGAGGTATTCCCAGAGATGATCGCGAAATGGCGGGAGGGGTATGACGTTGTTTATGGCCAGAGAAGCGAGCGCAAAGGAGAGACCGCTTTTAAAAAGCTGACCGCGAATATCTTTTACCGCTTCATAAGAAGCATGACTGATGTTGACATGCCAGTTGATACGGGGGAATTCAGGCTCATAGACAGGAAAGTCTGTGAAGCGATAAAGAAGATGCGCGAGAAAAGCCGCTATATCAGAGGTTTGGTCAGCTGGGTGGGATTTCGTCAAACCCCCGTTAGCTACATCAGGGAGAAACGGTTTGCGGGGCAGACCAAATACCCCTTGACCAAGATGATAAGCTTCGCAATGGACGCGATAACCACCTTTTCATACAAGCCCTTGAAGGCGGCGTCTACTTTGGGGTTTTCGATAAGCATGCTGAGCTTTTTCTATCTCATTGTAGTTCTATGCCAGCGGCTGTTCTTCAGCAATACAACAATTTCGGGATGGGCTTCAATGATAGCGATCGTCACTTTTTCGCAAGGAATAGTGCTGATGGTGCTGGGACTTATGGGAGAATATATCGGGCGCATATTTGACGAGATCAAAGACAGGCCTATATATTTGATCCAAGAGTTTATAAACGAAGATGAGGATAAATAGCCGGGGGATGAAAAAGGATGCGGGAAAGAGCGAATAAACTGATCCAAACCCTCGAAGAGGGCAAGTTTGGCCCTTTAATAAAAAAAGTCATCAACCGGGAATTTATAACTTATATTATTTGCGGAGTCCTGACGAGCATAGTAGGAATCAGCACTTATTCTTTGTTTCGCTCGATGAGTTTAAACGTCCCAGTATCTAACACCTTCTCCTCGGCTATAGCGATTGCATTCGCCTTTGTTGTGAACAAGCAGTTCGTTTTCGAGTCCAAGGATTGGAGCTTTCCGTTTATTGCATATGAACTGGGGCGCTTTGCGGGAGGCAGGGTTTTTACGTATTTAGTTGAGACAGGACTTCTCATGCTGATGGTGGATAAATTGCATCTATATGAGCCGTATTGCAAGCTGTTTAGCCAGGCGGTGATCATCGCCCTCAATTACATTATCAGCAAGTGGATTATATTCAAAAAGAACTCTTAGTCAAAGCCAATTGACGCCTTTGCGTCGATAAATTAAAGCCGACGATTCCTTCCAATAGAATCGTCGGCTTTAATTTTGCTCAATTTAAAGACATGCGCAGTGCATGCTACGGCATAGACTGCGGCAAGCCTGCTTGCAGCAGCATAATCCGACGCAAAAGTCTGAAGCTTGTCGCTTACTGGTACATTATTCCTGAATGTCTTTGAGAATGAGCTCTAAATGCAAGAGATCTTCTAGAAATAGACCTGTAGCTTTAAGAATAGCTGACGAAAAATATCAATTGGCTAAAATAATTCGTAAATGCAGTTTGATTTTTAAAAGATTATCTGTTAAAATGGAAAATGAATAGACATTTTAAGTGAATTCAATAGAAGGAGACTGATTGAAATGAGTACAAATGCTATTCTTCTTCCAAAGTCAGATTTCATCTTCAAGCTTCTCTTCGGAGACGAGTTTAATAATGAAATCCTGGCGTCGTTGCTCAAATCCATCTTGGATTTGCCTGATGAAGAGTTTCAAGTAAAGGCTTGCGTAGATCCCATATTCCTTAAGGAGTATCAGGATGATAAATTTGCGAGCCTGGAAGTAAAGTTGACGACGAAGCTGGGCGAGATAATAAATATCGAGATTTTAGTTCACATGATTCCTGAAATAAAGGAGAAGATCCATTACTATATCTCAAAGATGATAACGCAGCAAGTCGGCTCTGGAGACGGCTACGACGTGATCAAGCGCTCGGTGAGCATTGTGATCTCTGATTTCAACATCATAGATTCAGACGGACTTTTCCATCACAGATTCATGTTTCACGATCCGGAGCGAGACGTAACATTCTCTGATATTCAGGAGCTTCATATCTTGGAGCTTTCAAAGGTTCCAATGCAAAGCGACGGCACTCCTCTGTGGGACTGGATGAGCTTTTTAAAGTCGGATAAAGAGGACGAGCTGGAGATGCTGGCTGAAAGAAGTGAAATTGTCGGGAGAGCGGTTGATGCTCTTCACAGGATAGCTAATGACGATAAAGCTCTCAGAATATATGAGATGCGCGAACGCCAAAGAATGGATGAGCTGTCCAGAATAAGGGCTAAAGACGCGGCTTTGGCGCTGGCTATCGCCGAGAAGGAAGCCGGGATTGCGGCGGCTAAAGCCGAGAAGGACGCTGGGATTGCGGTAGAAAAAGCCAAGGCGGAAATCGGGATAGCGCAGGCGAGAGCCAGAGCGGAAGCCGAGAAGGACGCTGGGATCGCGGCGGCAAGAGCCAAAGTGGAAGCGGAGATGGAAGCTGCGATTGCAGCGGCGAAAGCCGAAGCGGAAGCGGAGATGGAAGCCTGGATTTTTGCGGCGAAAGCCGAAGCGGAAGCCGAGAAGGAGGCTGCGGTTGCAGCCATTGTTAAGAATGCCTTAGCGAATGGCGGCGACATTGAAAGCATTGAGGAGTTTACCGGGCTTAGCCGTGAGGTTATAGAAAGCTACATGGACAGAAGCTGGAATCAAGCGCAATAAGCATGTGGATTTGCATATGAAGCCGCTTATTTCTAGCGCGTTGGAAAGTTCCTGCTTTGATGCTGGATTAAACAATTAGCGCCAAAATGCATTCTATGGACATTTGTCCGTGACTCAAACACACAATTGGCTTAATATTTTCACCCTTGGCTGTGAAGCGCAGCGTCATAGAGGTTAGTGCGAAATGCCGATATCAATCACGCCTTGAAAGTGTATAATCAGGCGTCAAAGTCGGCGTATTTGACTGCAAATCAATATATCCAGGATCCAAAATATACGCATTTGACTGCAAACCGTTATAAATGCAACTTGCCACGCAGTTTAAGCTAATGAATGAAGGAGCGAATGGCTTTTTTCAAGCATGCTTTTTCTATTATGCTGATTTTGGATTGCTCCCTTTTTGGAGCTTGATTATACCGCTTTTCATCAAATGTTACTTTTTTGGAGCTTGATTATCCATTGAGTGATGCGAAATGCCGATCTCGGCATTTTGCACTCGCTGTATAATCAAGCTCCAAAAAAGGTAATTTTATATGAAAAGCAGTATATTCAGCGAGCGCGAAATGCCGACATAGGAATTTCACGCCTTGAAAGTGGACAGTCGAGCTCCATAAAAGGAGCATTTGTTGAAGGTTTAGCAGAGCGTTCTGAATCCTCGGCGTTAATAAAGAGATATACGGATGCGCATATAAAACTTCCGATTTTTGAGATTGATTTCATAGCGAGCGCGAAAGATGATATAAACATTTCTCGCCTTGCAAACGGATAATCAATCTCAAAATTATGCGCAATTGCTATCATTGACAATTCACAAACTAAGCTGTAAAATACTTGCGACATATACTTATATGCATGTGCAGCGGCCTTCTTATACTGAGTTGCAATCACATGCGCCGATTAAGTCGGAATTTTCAATTATACTGATTTGCATATGAGAGTTCCGAATTTGGAGCTTGATTATACAGTGAGTGCAAAATGCCGAGATCGGCATTTCGCACCACTCTATGGACAGTCAAGATACATAATCGGTATATTTGACTGCAAATGGCTATAAAATCGGTATAGCTTGACTATGCAGCCAGTGCGGAATGCAGATATCGGCATTTCGCGCCCTGAAAATGGACAGCCGAGCTTTAAGGCGGCGCATTGAGCTGGAAGCCCACGCCTTTAGGCGGGGAGCGCGAGGTGACTATATGCAGTTGAAAAAACCTAAGATGATAACATTTGACTACGGCCACACGCTAATTTATGAAAAAGGGTTCAGTACTTTGCGTGGAAATGAAGAGCTCATGAAATACGCATCAAAGAATCCAAAAGGCGTTTCAGCTAAGGAGGCTTCTGAATTTAACAATAAGCTTTTTAGTGAGATAGCTGTAGACTTTCATAAAAACGATAGAGAAATACATCATTTTCACTTTCAGCGCTTAGTAAATGAACTGCTTCAGATGGAGTTTTCACTGCCAATGGAAGAGCAAGAACTCCTTTTCTGGAATGCCGCAAGCCCTGCGGAGAAGATGGAGCAGGTTGATGAAGTTCTTGAGCGTCTTCACGAACTGGGGATAAGAACCGGCGTGATAAGCAATCTAAGTTTTTCGGAAAGAAGCTTAGCTATGAGAATCGGCCAGTATCTGCCGAATAACCGCTTTGAGTTCTTCACGGCTTCAAGCGAGTATTCCGTTCGAAAGCCCCATCCGCTAATTTTTGCCGTGTCTCTGGCTAAAGCGGGGCTCCAAGCGCATGAAGTCTGGCACTGCGGGGATAATTCGCGCTGTGATGTGGAAGGCGCTTCAGCCGCTGGGATTTTCCCCGTTTGGTACATGAGCGATCTTCCAAATCTGTATGTAGATAAGATTTATTCCGGGACGCCCAGATGTACGCACTTGAAAGTGTCTAGCTGGGGAGAGTTCATGGAGAAGCTGGATGAAATGGAATAAGGTGGAAAGAGAAGCAAGTTAGGCTTCACCCCTTAGAGGGCGAATGATGCCGATGCGAATAACTTTCAAAGCAGGAATGCTGATTATGAAGACGCATGTTTTGGATCTTGACTATACAGCGAGTGCGATTGATATCGGCATTTCGAACCTTTAAAGCGGACAGTTCCAAAATAGGAACATTTTCCTGCAAATCGGCATGCTGTCGAGCTATCGAATGCGCAGATTCTAGAGCCTGATATCAACTTTCATTCGAAATAATCCGGCTCTATCGGAAACTGCAGGAAAACATCAAACAAGGGGTTGAGATCTTGAGCATAGACATTGCTTTCAAATGCTCCGGCAATCGAGCAAACGTAAAATCTAGGCTAGAAAAATACATTTATAGTGAAGATGAGCGATTTAACGAAATAACTTTAAACTTTTTTGGCAAATGGATTTGGTTGTACTTCGAGAGGGATTATAATGAAGAACGAACAGAGTTTTTGTCTGTAAAAATGAGCAAAGATTTTGCAAACGCTAAGGGCGATATGAAAATATTCATTGATGAAATGCAGGATATGGGGTTTCCACTGCATGTATACTGATTTTCGTACTAAATTACCTTTTTTGGAGCTTGATTATCCATCGAGTGCGATTGATATCGGCATTTCGCACTCGATGGATAATAGAACTCCATAATCGGAGCCTCCATATGCAAATCAGTATAAATTGCGGTTAACATTTAAAGCATGTGGAGAGGATGAGGAGTTTTAGGGCTATCGCCTCTGCGCAATTAACCATAGAAAGCAGGGCAAGGCGCATGCGCCTAGCCCTTTACTCAACGCATCGCTTGAGCTGCCGCTTGCAAGGCCTGTCTAAACAGTTGAAGCAAGTACTGTGGACACTTTCTTGACTATGCACGATTTGTTTGCGAAAGCGATTGCGTATGCGACAACTATCTTTGCCCCGTCAGCGATAGCTCCCTCAATGTTCTTATTGCGGCGGATCTGATCTACGCCTTCATCAATCTGCTTTTCCACGCTGTCGCTCTTCTTCGCCTTAAACTCGAAAAGAATCTGCTTTCGCTCAGATACAAGGATTGCATCAGGCCTTCCCAGGCCTTTTTCCATATTGCTCTTGACTCTCCATCCTTTCATGCTTTCAAGCAAAGCTATCATGAACCCGTGAAAGAACCCTTCGGCCGCCTCATCCCAGTAGCTTATAGTCTCAAAGAGCACGGCGCTGATTTCTGATTGGATAGCCTCAGGGTCGTCATTCGAAAGGGCGATGGCCAGATTCTGCCTATGCTTGGGCGCAACTGTCGCCTCAAACCATTCCCTGACTGACTTTATAAAAATGTTCCGCACTTCCAGGTTAGGTATGGCAAGTTCTACAAACGAACCATTCATAACTGGGAGCACGGGCTTCAAATAGCCTGTGTGCAGCATGAAGCTCCACAAATTGTCTCTATTAAAATATATGGTGTCGTAAGTCAAATCCTCGGATATCCTTGCTGTGATGCTTTCTCCTCTGATTAGCGCCTCAAGGCGCTCCTTCTCTGTGGCGCCATGCCTGTCAACAAGCTCTTTGACTATGCTGTTTTTGGTATTAGCCCAATAGTCAAGGGGGAGCATAGATTTGTCTTTGGTGCAGGCCCTGGCATAATTGCTGACGCTCCAAGGATTGTAAACTTCAACGCCCCCAAAAAGATATACCGCTTTTCATCAAATGTTCCTTTTTTGGAGCTTGATTATCCATTGAATGGTGCGAAATGCCGAAATCGCATTTCGCACTCGCTGTATAATCAAGCTCCAAAAAAGGCAATTTTATATGAAAAGCAGTATAGCCGTCGTACCATCGTTTCATGTCATCGAACTTGTCGGAGAGACCATACTCTTCAAGCATCATTTTCACCTCATCTTCTGTAAATCCAAAATGAGGGCCAAATTCTGGCTCAAGCACCCCCATGATTACATGATTACAAGGTTGTTAAGTCCTGTGAAAATCGATTCTCTTGATACTCTCAAACAACCGGTTATCACGGCGAAGTCTAGAAAATCATTTCCCTTAAGCGCGGAATGCAGCATAGATCGTATCCGAGGAAGCATTTGCCCATAATAGCCATTAAAGTAAGCGCTTTGAAGAGGCGCATCGTACTCGTCCATCAGAATGATAGCTTTCTTGCCAGTCACTTCTTCTAATGCAGAGCACAGGAAATGGAGTGAGTTGTCCATCTGGACGTCTGTCGCTTCCATATCCCTCAAACGGACGAACTTTTCTTTGTCAGCCTTGATTTTTATCTTGCTCAAAACGCCGTTGTGCTTTTTGAATTAGTACGAGATTGTTTCTCTCAAAGATTCCTGAGCGTCACTCCAATTAGTGCGATCAATGTTTTTAAGCGACACGCTTATAACAGGGCTGGAAGTCATGTGTGATAAATACTCTTTGCCTTCCTGAGCTATCTTTGTGCCCTCGAACAGTTTAATGCGGGCGCTATTGAGGCTTTTATCTCGAGTATCTTCAAAAAAACACTTCAACATGCTAAGAGCAAGAGTTTTTCCAAACCTGCGAGGACGCGTAATCAGAGTTGCTTTTGTTCCGCTGGAGTCCAAGATATCTTTTATGAGAAGAGTTTTATCTACGTAATAGCAGTTTTTTGTCCTTAATTCTTCAAAGTCCTCCAATCCTGTCGTGATTGGCCTCTTCACTAAAAATCTCTCCTTTCGTAAAATGCAAATAATATTATAATTTGCATATAAAACCAACTATTTAAACTGCTCAATTTGAATGAAAAAATTGTTCCATAAGTTTTGATTGCAGTCAAGAACAGCGAGTCATTTCGCAACAAAATAGGAAATGCTAATCTGTATAATCTGTCGACAGAGTTAATTATATTGTACATTATATTTCAGGATAATCAAGCTTTTCTCCTTAAGTCTCCCAGTTTTTCAATCATTCATAACGAGATAGTCAATCTATACTGATAGCATATGAAATTTTAAGCCTTACTTCTTCAAGTTGCAAAATAGGAGATTTACTTTATAATTTCTCATTTGAATCATTATACAATCCTATTTAGGTTCTGAGTTTTCACGCTGGAAATAGTTTAAGAGGTTTACTGAGGCATTCATTAGAATTTGGTTAAAATGGTTATCTCACGTATAATGCAGAGTCGTAATATGAGTTAATTCGTAATTGCATAAAATTTAGCGAATATCGATGGACGTTTTGTCGGATAAATTTGCAAAAAAAACTATTTGCTTCCCAAGTTATTACAAAACTCACTGTTTGATTGTTATAGAATAACATATATATACTCAGCATCATTGGAAGCACGGGAAGCGCCTTTGATTCTGTCTGTCATACTGCCGATATTGCGCCGTCATGCATTTACAGTAATTTTATTAGCCCAAATATGATTTTAATATTAGCGCTAAATTAAAAGCTTGAATGCGGTTCAATATATCCATCCAAACGCCCCTATGGCGTGAGGAGGCTGAAGAAAACACTCTTTAGCTTTTGCGGCGGCATCAGATATTCATACGATTCATCTGGGGGAGAAGAACAGTGGATCATACAGCCGTAAAATCTGCGTCCCGACCTAAGGGACGCTTTTTTTTAACCCGAGGCGACGCTGCGCGTTTCGCAGTAAGCGCAATGGGGTTTTTTATAGGCAGAACAATGCTATTCGGGATGATAAATCCGGTCGCCACAGGCTTTTTAGGCGCCTTGATTGGGACTGGCTATTCATTCTACGCAACCGCCGCGTTCATGCTTCTTGGCATAGCAACGCGTCTTGAAGACGCTATGCTTATGCGCTACTTCATCTCGTTGGGAGTATTGTGCTCTGTCAACCTTTTTGTACAGCTATACCTAATCAGAAGAAAAAACCTCTACTTCACCATTGCAGCCCAAAGCTCCGCAGCCGCAGCCTGCACGCTTTTGGGAGGGCTGGGCGCATCATTGGCATCCGGTTTCAGCCTATACTCGTTTTATGTAACAGCTTTAGAGTCGGCACTGGTTTTCTTCCTCGTAATCGTTTTGAAAAAATCCGCTTCGGTGCTCACTGCTTCGAAGCGGAAAAATGAACTCACTCACGAGGAGGTAATAAGCCTTGCCATATTATTCGGCTGCATAATCGCAGGCGCCGCTGACATATATGTGGGTGAAGTGTCTCTTCGCTTCTTTCTCACATTTTATTTCGTAATGCTGGCAGCATTTCTCGGAGACGCGTCCATTGGCGCTTCTGCGGGCCTGCTGTCGGGCATGATGCTCTACATAGCCGGATACTGGGATGTATCCACAGTTGTCGCTCTGTCGATGGCTGGGTTTGGCGCCGGGCTTTTCAAGTCCAGGAGCAAGGCCGCCCTTTTGGCTGCGTACATCGTGGTCGGCGGAGCAGCTTTCTACTTTTTGACCCCAGAGCTCATGACCCTTACAGTTGCCTATTCATTCATTATAGCGGCTCTATGTTTCTTTATTACACCGAAAAAGTTCAACTTCCACCTGACTGCTCAGATAAATCCTGTCATGGAAAACGCCGAGGATTATGTTGGAAAAATGAAAAACCTTGCAGTCGAAAGCTTAAACGGATTCTCGGAATCATTTGAACGCTTGGCGCGCACGTACTCGGGACTTGCGGCGAAGCACCGAGGCGACGACGCTAAAGATGTCTCTTACCTAATTGACGATGTCGCGGTCAGGGCATGCGGCGGTTGCCCGAAGCATGAATACTGCTGGGAAGAAAACTTCTACGGCACTTACCAAAGCGTCTTTGGGATTCTTGATCAGCTTGAGAAAAAGGGCAGATCTGACGAAACCGAAGCCAATGAGGCATTCGTCAGCAATTGCGTGGATATCTCTCGCTTTTTTGAAGATGTATTCAGGCTATACGAAATCTATAAAACAAATCGAAACTGGGAAGGCATTATTGCAGAGGACAGGGAGCTGGTGAGCCAACAGATTGCTGCGGTTTCGGGAATAATAAAAGGGCTTGCCGAAGAGCTTGACGCGTCCATGCGCTTTAATGAGGAGTTGGAGGAAAAGGTCCTGCAAGCGCTTGTTAGAAATAAAATCGAGGTGGATCGCGTGATAGTACTTGAAAACAAAGTGGGCAAATATGAAGTGAGCATCAACCACAAATTCTACTATGACAAAAAACGCTGGAACAGAACTGTATCTCGCGCCTTGTCGGGAGCGCTTAAAAGAAAGATGATTCCCGATGACCAGAACAGAACCCAGAACTACCAAACTAAGTTCATTGAAGAAAGAAGGCTCAGGGTGACCTGCGGCGTAGCTAGAACGCCTAAAGGCAAGAAAGGCGAATCTGGGGACAGCTACTCCTTCATGGAGCTGAAAAACGGCGAATGCCTCCTGGCCCTGTCCGATGGCATGGGCACTGGCAGAAAGGCTCAAGAGGAAAGCGCAGCCGCGGTAGATCTCCTCGAAACCTTTCTTGAATCAGGGTTTGACAAGAATCTGGCCGTAAAAATAATAAATTCGGTGCTCGTGCTTAAAAGCGGCGAAGAAAGCTTTGCAACCTTGGACATATGCTCCATAGATCTATATTCTGGGGAGGCTGAATTCATAAAGATCGGCGCGGCCGCGACATTCTTGCTTAGAGACGGAAAAGTCTTCGTCATACGCTCGACTTCCCTTCCTATAGGAATGCTAAAGGATGTGGATATGGAGGTTTCACGAAGGAAACTTTACGACAACGACATTCTTCTAATGGTAACTGACGGCCTTTTGGACGCATCCGACTCCTATTCAGACAAAGAGGATTGGATAGTCGGAGCCCTCAGGACATGCAACTACATAAACCCTCAAGATATTGCTGATCACTTGCTTCTGGAAGGCCAGCAGCTGGCTGGAGGATTGGTAAGAGATGATATGACGGTGCTAGCGGCAAGAATCTGGGAAAAATAGACCTTCATTCGCCTGGTTTATCACTCTTAGCACATAAAAAGTTTACAGCGGTGCGGCCGCAAATGATGCCGGCGCGCATAGGGAAGATCCGTTTTTGAAGCTTGATTGCGCAGCGAGCGCGAGTTCGCACCTTGAAAGCGACACTCAAGCTTAAAAAAGGCGCATTCCTCTTCGCATCGGCATAAGCGCTATAATGAATCGTAAAGCTCTTTATCGCTTCATTAAATTTGCGCTAAACGCTTTCTCATCGTCAAGCGCCAATGAAAACGGAGGGCTTGGGATGTTCACATATAGAAAAATCCATCCGCAGGCAGTATAAAAAGGGTAAATAGTGGTAAAAATCTAAGATGGCAAATGGCAATATAAGGATCAAGCAGACGCAAAGGCTGGGGCTGTCCCAGCCCGACGCGCCTGTCGGCGGCATGGACGCGCCCAAGCAAACAAAGGGCGTGTTTAAGCAGTTCAGCTGTCGCGACAACTGCTAGATTAGCCGCTTTGCTGATTGATTTCGACTTTAGCCAACACACCAAACGGGTTCAGGTCTCAATCAAAGGCGAGCTAGGCACTTAGATCTTGTCTGTAAATAGGTGGAAAGGCGGTTCCTAGCCGCTAGCAATTCCAAATAATCCTCATTTAGACATTTCGCCTTATTTGCGGATAAGCTCTTATTAAGTATAAATCAACAACAGGAGGTGAACTCTTGCCGAAAGCTTTACTTTCTTAGAGCAAGAAGACAAGCATTTGAACCTGCGGCTTGAGGCGACCCCAGTCAAATTATATTTATGGTCCCGACGAGATTCACAGCCGGAATCATAAATATAATTTGAACGCAGCCTCAAGCCGCATGGAATTCATACTGAATTGCGAATGAAATTTCCTATTTTGCGGTTTGACATACTGATGCGCTCAAAAGTTCCGGTTTTGGGGATTATACAATTTGTGCTAAATGCCGATATCTGCATTTAGCGCCTTGAAACCGAACAGTCAGCTTCAAAATAGATGAGTTTGAAATATCGGTATATATCAGGCTTGCATTCATGCTCGGAAAAGGCGTTTATTTAGGCAGGAAAGCGGATGGAGCAGCAAAACAGAGTTATTTTGATAAGTGGAGACAATTCCAAGTGGTATGATCAGGCCATCTTTATAGTGAAAAAAAATATACCCGAAAGCAAAATTCCTGTAGATTTCGTAATGGAGGCCGAAAAAGTCATCAATGCCTACATGGCGAAAAAGCGCAGGGACACAGACTCCAGCTTGCGCATTCTTCCGCCTGCGGAGATGGGAGCGGTTAAAGGCGAAGCGAAAAAGCGTTCTTGGGGAATGAAATTCAACATAATGTTAAACATAGTGCTTTTTGCAGGCTGCCTCACGCTTCTAGCGATTCTTTATATGGGGCGATGAGAATTCCAAAGAAAGGCCGCTTCTTTTTCAGAAGCGGCCTTTCTTTGCGCACCTGGCATGAAAGGCAGCTCGCGCGTATTTGGGATAAGGGGATGCTGAAAACGCTTAACTCATCTCGCGCTTAACGCGCTTTTCAGTCAAAGAAGCGTTGAAAAGAAAGCCGGCGCGAACTCAAACGAGCAGCCCCGTGCGCCCCGCATTTTGTCTATAAGGATTGCCATGCTGTAAGAATTCTCTACCGCTTTTCATCAAATATTCGTTTTTTGGAGCTTGATTATCCATTGAGTAGTGCGACTGATATCGGCATTTTGCACTCGCTGTATAATCAACTCCTAATGTGCATTTTGAAAAATCACAAAATATCTAACAATGTAAACGTGACTTTTGAAATCAGACTTTAAATTAATTGTATTTCTGCTAGATCGAAAAATGTACATTAGGAGTAATCAACAAAAAAAGGCGGTTTTATATGAAAAGCAGTATCGCTATAGGGATGCGGCTGATCTGCGCGAATATTATAAAGCGCAAAGGCAAGACAGCGGCAATTCATCACGCCGCCTTGGAGGTGGTGTACTTCTTAAGCTCAAGGTTAAAAACTGGCAAGGAAGCCCTAGGCGCATTCCCGCTGTTTAAGGCGTCACATACCGAACGGTACGCATAGCAGTGAGCAGTGCAAATCAGAATGCGCCTAAAGAGATATGGTTCCTCCGAACGCAACATAATCTCCATCGTAAAATACTGCGGCCTGGCCTGGAGTAATAGCTCTTTGAGGCTCCAAGAACCTGCACATCACTTTTTCGCCGTCTACGCAGGCATAGCACTCAGCTTCTTTATGTGAATACCTGATCTTTGCCTTAAGCTTCTTTTCTCCTGCAAACGGCTCGATAGCCATCCAGTTTACATCCTCCGCCTCGAAATCATGCCTGTACAATTCGCTTTCATCCGATAGGACAACTTCGTTTCTTTGAGCGTCAATCTTCTTTACGAACATCTTTTTTCCGAAGGAAGAGCCTAATCCCTTCCTTTGGCCGATGGTATAGCAAGTTATGCCTTTATGCCTGCCCAGGCGCTCTCCATCTACAGAGACGAACCAGCCAGGGTTCAAGTTTTTCGGAGAGTTTCTTTGGATGAATCCTGCGTAGTCATTATCAGGTATGAAGCATATTTCTTGGCTGTCTGGCTTGCGCGCAACCGCAAGCCCAGCATCCTCAGCCATTTGGCGCACCTGAGCCTTCGTGAAATCTCCTATGGGGGTTATGGTTCTTTCCAGTTGGCGTTGGGTAAGAGAGTAAAGCGCGTAGGTCTGATCCTTTTCAGGGGTTGCTGATTTTCTCAGGCAAAGCCTTCCTGTTTCAGGATGCGTCGCTATCCTCGCGTAATGCCCTGTCGCGATGCAATCCGCCCCGAGGGCTTCAGCCTTTCTTAGCAGGCTCTCCCACTTGACGTGACGATTGCAAGCTATGCAAGGATTCGGGGTTCTGGCGGACAAGTACTCCCGTATGAAATAGTCTATAACATCCCTCTTGAATTCAGCTTTAAAGTTAAGGACATAATAGGGTATATCCAGCCTCTGGCAAACCCTTCTGGCATCCTCCACAGCTGACAGGCCGCAACACCCCGCGTTTGCCTGGACTGAATCAAGATCCTCATCCTGCCAAACCTGCATGGTCACCCCTATTACTGAATGCCCTTGGGAGAGCAAAAGCCAAGCGGCAACCGAGCTGTCGACGCCGCCTGACATTCCTGCTATCACTTTCTTTTTCATTAATACGCCATAACCTCATCATGCTCGCCTATGTCATTTACTGGCGGCTTCAGGCCTTCGATTATTATTCCCTTCCTTTGAGCGTAGTCCCACAGGGCGGCATGAAGCGCTTCTTCGGCCAGGCAAGAGCAGTGGACTTTGATGGGAGGAAGCCCGTCAAGAGCATCCATAACCGCTTTATTGGTTATGCGGAGAGCCTCGTCAATAGACTTTCCCTTTATCATTTCCGTTGCCATAGAGGATGTAGCTACGGCCGCTCCGCAACCGAAGGTTTTAAACTTTGCATCCTCAACCGTGCCGTCGTCAGATATTTTAAGATAGACTTTCATTATGTCCCCGCACTTGACGTTACCTACTGTGCCTGTGCCGCTGGCATCTTCAATTTCCCCTACGTTTCTGGGGTTTAAGAAATGATCCATCACTTTTTCACTGTATAGCATTAAAATCAACCCTTTCTTTTCAAATAATCCTCGTAAAGCGGCGACATGTCGCGCAGGCGCGACACAATGGCAGGAAGCTCTTGAAGCAGATAATCAGCCTGCTCCTCTGTGCTGCCTCGTCCCAAGGTCAGCCTTAGAGAACCGTGGGCGGTTTCATGAGGAAGCCCTATTGCCAAGAGCACATGCGACGGATCGAGAGAGCCTGATGTGCAAGCGGAGCCGCTTGACGCATAGATCCCCTTCATATCCAGAAGCAAAAGCAATGATTCCCCCTCTATGAATTGGAACGAGATGTTTACATTATTAGGCAACCTCTTTTCCCTGGAGCCGTTAAGCCTGGTGTGCGGAATCGAAGATAGAATTCCATCTATTATTTTGTCCCTAATCTTCGAAAGCCTTGCGGATTCTTCGCCAAGCTCGCCGGACGCAAGCTCGATTGCAGCGCCCAGGGCCACTATGCCCGCCACATTTTCCGTGCCGGCTCTGCGGTTGCGTTCCTGACCTCCGCCAAAGATGAGCGGTTTTAATGGAACGCCCTTTTTGACGAACAGAACCCCTACGCCTTTGGGTCCATAGAGCTTATGAGCCGATAGGGACAGTAAATCTATGTTCATAGCCTTCACATCTATCGGAACATGCCCAACTGCCTGGACAGCATCCGTGTGAAACGCTATTCCGCGCTTTCTTGCAATCTCCCCTATCTCCTTCACCGGCTGCAAAGTTCCTATTTCGTTGTTCGCAGTCATGATTGTTATAAGAGTGGTGGACGGACGTATTGCCTTCTCAAGATCTTCAAGGCTTATTAAACCGTCTCCATCAACCGGAAGGTATGTCGTTTCAAATCCGTTTTTATCCAGATACTGGCAAGTATGAAGGACTGCATGATGTTCTATTGATGATGTTATTATATGGTTTCCCCTATTTTTGTAAAGATCTGCGATTCCCCTAATTGCCCAGTTGTCGGCTTCTGTTCCGCTGCCAGTGAAAAAAATCTCCTCCGGCTGGGCGCCCAAGGCCTTGGCAACTTGCTCCCTTGCGTGTTCCAGCGCTTTTTTGCTGTCGCGCGCAATCTCGTAGATGCTTGAAGGGTTCCCGTAGCGCTCAGAAAAGAAAGGAAGCATAATATCCAGCACTTCAGGTCTGACATAGGTTGTAGCGGCGTTATCGAAATAAATCTTGTCCATATGCATCGCTCCTGATTAAAATGATGGGCTTTGCCCAAGCAAGACATGCAGCTGAAAATGAAAGCCTGATGCTTCCATCTCGGATTCCAGCGGGGCGTCAGAGGCGAGAAGCCTGCTGGAATCCTATTGAAGCTATATTTCTTGGTAGGCTTTCGCCAAGTCTGACAGGGAATATGACTCCAGCACATCATTGACGCTGGAATAGAGCTTTTCCCATAGCGGCTTTGTAACGCAAGTGCTGCAGCTTCCGCTGCCGCAGGAAGCCTTTTCGCTGTCTGAGAGGCACTCAACAGGGTATAGCGGGCCTTCGAGTATTCGCAGAATATCTCCTACAGAAATTTCTTCAGCCGGCTTGTTAAGCATGTAGCCGCCCTGTGCTCCGCGCACGCTCTTCAGATACCCCGCCTTTTTGAGAGGGGCCATGAGCTGCTCCAGGTAATGCTCCGATATGCCTTGTCTTTCGGCAATGCTGCCAAGCGACACGCAAGCATCGCCTTCACGGGCCGCCAGATCAATAAGAGCCCTTAGCCCATACCGTCCTCTGGTAGATATCTTCATCGTTTTTCGCGCGTGGCACTCCTTGATGAGTGTTTGAGGATTCAAGCGTCCAAAGGATTATGCTCGGATTCAAGTCGCATAGATTCATTCTTTTCAAACAAGCTTCAAAGAGCCAGGCGCTTCTCTCCTTTCGATGAGTGCGCCTGCGAGCAATCTAATTCGCAGATTTTCAATTTTTGGCAATAATTTCGTAATTAGGCTTAAAATCAGAGAATACTACGCTCGTTGGCAATTGCGCTTGAGGGCGAAAAATCATTTAAATATAACCAAGTAAGTTGGTTTTATTTAAAAAGAAAATTCTCATTATTGACGAATAGGTAAATGAATAAATCAAACCAAGTTACTTGGTTTTATATTAAATGAATAATATCATTATCAAAAACTCTTGTCAAGAGGTATTTAAAATTTTTTTCATTTTATTTTCAAAGGTTCATTGTAAAATGAAATGCAACAGATATAACCAGTAGAAATCCATAGGGAAACGCGGTATCATTTAGTTTGCGAAAACAAAAATGAAGGAGTGAATCCCTATGGATCAATGCAAGCGCAGCGCAGAAAGCCGGACGTTTCAACGCCTGTCGCCGTTCGAGCGCGGGGAGGTCAAGGCGCTTTTGAGGGAGGGGCTCGGCGTGCCGGCCATCGCGGCGGGGATCGGCGGGGGCGAGGCCGCCGGCCGCGAGACGGAGCGCGAGACGGCGAGGCGGCCGGACGGCGATTCGGCGGAGAGGCTCGAGTATTTCGCCGAGACGGGCGGTGCGGCGCATGGAAAAAGCCGCAAGAATTGCCGCAAGCCCCTGAAAATTGCTGAATGCCCCGATTTTATGGCGTTCGCCGGCGAGAAG
>JAISZB010000019.1 GCA_031269465.1 Clostridiales bacterium
AATGTTCCTTTTTTTGTTGATTTTCCATTGAGTGGTGAAAAATGCCGATATCAATAGCACTCGCTGTATAATCAAAAAAAGGTAATTTAGTACGAAAATACATTTTATGGACATTTGTCAATGCCTCAAACACACAAATGGCTTAATATTTTCATCCTTAGTGGTGAAGCGAAGCTTCATAGGGGTTTCTATGAAAATCAGCATGCCTAGCAGTTTCATATTCAAATCAGCGCAACGCGATAAGCTCCCGCCGAAGACGGGAGCTTATCGCGAGTTGCGGATGATCTGAAAGCCTGCATAACATACGTTTGGACAGAATTAATCGATGCTTCGGCAACGGGAGGGATTCCACAATTTCAAGTGAAGCCGGTTGGCGGGTTCCAATGACAAAGCCGAATTTCAAGAGATTTGCATGGCGCTCATGCTTGGAACCACTTTCAGTCCCTTGTCCGCAAGTCCTTCACATGCGATTTGACGTTTATATTCCGCGTTGGCTTCAGGGCTTTAACAGTTTGTTTACTCCACATGCATCCAGATCTCTATTATGCCTCGGATGTCGGAATCGCCTCGCCTTGCTCCTCACCATAGCCTATTTCACGCCTTCCTTCAATCTGTTCCTCCGCTGGGTCTACCCCCGATTCGAATGAGCTGAATTGCTCATTGCTTTGGCCCTCTGAAACCCATATCCTGCGCTTCTTCATTTTTCCCATAATCTTAAGATATAAGGGTATCAAAATCAGGCACGCGAATATCCAAGCCGCCGAGTTTGAGAAGACAACGGCCTGAAATCCGAACCACCTGACTGATATGAACGCCATTAACGTTCGAGCCGCCAGCTCAAACACTCCAGCCATCATGGCGGGGAGCGCGTAGCCTAAGCCTTGTATGGCGTTCCTTAAAAGCAGAAGCACCCCCAGCGCCCAAAAGAATATTGACACTGCAAATAGGTACTGCTTTACTCCGAGAAGGATTTCCACCTGGTCTGGGCTTATGAAAAGAAGGCTTATCGTCCGCCCCCAGGCATTAGCTATAAAGCATGAAACCATGCTGAATGAAACGGCCATAAAAAGAGATGACTTGATTCCGCTCCTCACGCGATCCAATCTCTTGGCTCCAATATTCTGGCTGACATACATGGCAATTGAAGCTCCCAAGGCTTCCATTGGCTGAGCCAGCATCATCTGGACTTTGCTTCCCGCAGTAATCGCCGCTACGGCAAGAGAGCCAAACGAGTTCACCGCTGACTGGAGTATTACAGAACCTATGGCAGTGATGGAAAACTGCAAAGCCATTGGAAGCCCCATATAGAGAAGATGCCTCACAAGGCGCATATCCAGCGCGCAGTTTTCCTTCCTCGGGCGCAATTCTTTGAAATTGACATACATATATATCAGACAAAGGATTCCAGAGATAAGTTGCGAAAACGCGGTAGCCAATGCAGCTCCGGCAATCCCCATTTTGAATGCCGCGATAAAGAGCAGATCCATGCCGATGTTTAAAACAGAGGACATTATAAGAAAGTAGAGGGGAGTCTTGCTGTCCCCGACAGCCCTCGCTATGCTGGCAAGCACATTGTAAAGCATTATTCCTCCAAGATAAAGGAATATGATTCGTATGTACGTATATGCGCCTTCATAGATGTCTTCCGGAGTATTCATAGCTTCAAGCAATGCGCCCGTAAAAGATGCCGTGAGAACCGTAATGACCGCAGTCAGCGCGGCGCTCGCTATGAGAATGTTGAAAATGCACTTGCGCACTGCAGGCATGTCTCCAGAGCCAAAAAAATTGGCTACTGGTATGCCGAAACCGCTTGAGACTCCAATTACGAATCCTATTACCAGAAAACTCAAAGCGCCTGTCGAACCCACTGACGCAAGAGCCTGCACCCCCAGAAATTTTCCGACTATGACAATGTCAGCTATCGAGTAAAATTGCTGAAATAGGTTCCCCAGCAATACTGGCATGAAAAATCTAAGGATGATTTTAGATGGGTTTCCTTTTGTCAAATCTAAAGTCAATGCAAACGGCTCCCTTTTTTATGAATCTATATGCTTCACATTATACAGTAACGATTAAAAGCAGCAGAAACCTTGTAAACGCGCTTTCACGAATACAGCGCCGTCAACCCTGGAAAAGTATCCTCAGCGCTCTTTTTCCACAGCAAAAAAAAATTCATATGTCTTTTTTAGATTGCAATTATCTATGGAGAACATAGTAATTTTAAGCGCTAATCGGCATAAACCGCTTTTCATCAAATGTTCCTTTTTTGGAGCTTGACTGTCCATTGAGCGGTGCGACTGATATCGGCATTTTGCACTCGCTGTATAATCAAGCTCCAAAAAAGGTAATTCTATATGGAAAGCAGTAAATATAACGATTGCAGTTAAATGTTCCTGTTTTGAGCTTGATGCTCTGCAGTCAAACTTCAAAATAGGAATTCTCATGCCAAATAAGCATATGTAGCAGTATACCAAAGGAATGAGCTGCGCACAATAGCCAAACGGAAGAAGGAAAGGTTCATATGAGGACATGGGGCACAAGAAAGCCTGGAGATTGAAGAAAGCCCTCTTATAATACATATTATATCTTTTTTTCCTTAAACTAAGAATGAATGCTTAAGATGAAAAGGCCAGGTGCCATGGCCAATATTAAGGAGATGAGCCCTTGAAGAAAATAGCTCTTCTGATAGCAGCGGCGCTTTTGTCTCGACAACTGGCGGTTCGCGCTGACGAACCGCCGAAGCCGGATGAGCCGAAGACCGCGTATCTTGCCATTGTAATAGACGATTTCGGCAACAACTGCGCAGGAACAGAAGAAATGCTAAAGCTCCCCATTCCCATCACGGCAGCCGTAATGCCAAATATGCCGTCGTCCACCAAGGATGCGGAAGATTTTCACGCCGCCGGAAAATGCGTCATCCTCCATATGCCCATGCAATCGGATACCGGCAAAATATCTTGGCTTGGCCCATCCCCCGTAACGCTTGACTTAGATGCGGAGCAGGTGAAATCTCTTGTCAGCTCCGCATTGGATCAGCTTAAATTCGCGGAAGGCATGAACAACCATATGGGATCCACTATAACTAAAAGCGAGCCTATCCTGCTTCACATAATGGATGTGCTGAAGGAGCGGGATCTCATCTGCCTTGATTCTTTGACAACCGCAAACTCCAAAGTTGGAGTCGCAGCGGAGAAGAAAGGCGTTAAATACCTGGCTCGGGATGTGTTTCTAGACGGGACTCAAGATCCTAACGAAATAGCCAAGAATATAAAAAAGGCGGCCTCAGTAGCAAAAAAGAACGGCTTTGCCATAGCAATCGGCCACGTTGGGCCTTGGGGCGGCATCCCTACCGCGAATGCGCTTGCAAGCCTTGTGCCTTCGCTTCAAGCGGAAGGCATTGAATTCCTCACCTTAACAGAACTCTATCAAAGGCTTCATGAATCCCTAAGCCCCTTATAAAATAGCCTTCAACCCGATCTTCGCCTTGAATTTTCAGTTCTTTGGCAAAGGCTGAAAATTCAAGCGTCCTTTTGGACGCTATACTGTCTTGCGAATGAAAATTCCTAATTTAAGGCTTGACTGTACAGAGTCTATATGGATAATCAAACTCCAAAATAGGTTTGCTTGCCTGCAAATAGGCATATTGACGCATCACCTTTCTCGTTTATGACAACTTGAAAGAATCGCTGTAATCAGTTATAATTATTTTTAAAGGTTAATCGCCAATCACCGTTCGCCGCCTTTGACCTGCATCAGCTGACATCATGCTTTTGTGCGAAATATGCCTAATAGGAACTTTCATATGCAATTCAGTATAGCATGAAGCTTAATTTCTTGAACAAGGAGTTGGCTAATGTCAATCACCCCATAGCTAAAGCTAGGGGCTTAGCAATAGCCCTGATCGGCTAGCCTAAGCTTCCATCGAGAAGCTGCGCTGTCCAAGAATATATAGGTACTCTGGAGCGTTTGCTCCAGCTCCGGACACTACGGCCTGCGGCTGAACAGT
>JAISZB010000302.1 GCA_031269465.1 Clostridiales bacterium
AGCATTGAGCCGGCATTTCCTGGCTGGCGAAAGCCCCTTCCCCTTCAATAGCCTCCTCGCCGCCTTCAATTTGCGGCGCGCATAGCGCCAATGCATGATATCGCGGCAGGCGAAATCGGTGGCGCCCTCCTCGGCCTTCCTGGCTGTTTCCATGATGTCCATAGCGTTTTCGGCTCCCCGGCGCAAATTTATCTGGATCGGCGGCAATCTGCAACGCAAATCAAATTATAGCAAGTTCTGGCTTAATTGCAGACAACTCCAGCCTACAAATCTGTGTCGATTTTTCTTAACCTTATAATATTTGGGTATGGGTTCCCATCCGATTCAAAAATAATTCTTTGAGCGTTAGTTAGACGTATAATCTTTGCCGTCCACATATCAGCCATCCTTATTTTTTAAAGATTAACAGAATTAAACTATTTTGTAAATATAATTAAAAATATCTTGAATTTTAAGTGATTTTAGGATCAGTTTTTAGCTAAATCAGAAATCTATATTATGTTAAAATGATATTACTTGTTTGGGACTTATAGCACTAGCGTTAATTCGACGACACGAACGAACAGTTTTAAGAATTCTCTCATAAGAGATAAATAACATGAAGGGGAACAACACTAAGACAGGAGAGGATGTATATTATGTTAGATGTTCTGGGAATCTCGAAACAGTTTGGAGAGACAAAAGCTTTGGATAAACTCAGTTTCTCAGTGACAGAGGGAAAGGCTTTTGGACTACTCGGCAGAAACGGTGCAGGAAAGACCACCGCTATAAGAATCATCATGAATATTTTCAAAGCAGACGCTGGTTCTGTTTATATCGACGGGGAGACGGCAGGAAAAAGCAAGAGAAAAATCGGGTATCTTCCTGAAGAGCGAGGCCTATATCAAAAGCGAGTAGTGCAAGAGCAGATGGTTTATATCGGGATGCTGAGGGGACTTACAAAAAAGTGTGCGATCAGAAACACTAGAAACCGTCTGGAAGAACTCGAAGCAATTGAATACTCGAAACGGAAGCTGGACACTCTTTCTAAAGGAAATCAGCAAAAAATTCAGCTTGCTGTCGCTCTAATTGCCGATCCTGATATCCTTATACTGGATGAGCCATTTAGTGGACTTGACCCTGTAAATGCAATACTTTTGAAAAACATTGTAAGAAATCAGGTTAATTTAGGAAGAACAGTCATATTTTCTAGTCATCAGATGCCTCTAGTAGAAGAGTTCTGCGACGAGATCTGCATAGTGGACAAAGGGAGAGCGGTCTTAAGCGGAAGTTTAAGTCATATTAAGAGAAGCTACCCTAGAAATATCTATTATGTGGAACTAGAAGAGCATTTTTCTGAAAATCTAGCAATGAATGTGAAATCCGCCTTGGGAACCATTTGCAGAAGTATTACTATAGAGGGAAGAGGCATAAATGTGGAACTCTCTGATCGGTCAAAGCGGATCGCAATATTTGATGCTCTTCGTGCGCTTGGACATGCCCCTGAGGTTTTAATGGTGAAAGAGCCTAGTCTTGAAGAGATCTTTGTCGAGTACGTAGGTCGCAACAAGGAGGGTTAAATATGAAAAAAGCACTTACTATCATCAAGTTTGAATATCTAGGTTACATATCCGGAAAGGTGTTTAAAGTCGTTTCTACAGTTCTTCTCATCGTCATTGCTATCCTGGCATTGCTTCCTCAAATCAGAATAATGGCAACCAGGTTTTTACCGGACGATAACAAGGCAAAAGCGGCACTAATTGCTTCCCCAGAGTTGTTGACACCAGAGGCACTAAACAGCCTTGGCCTGAATTATGAATGGGTATTTGAACACGGAGATGGAGCAGAGATTGTTTCAAAAGGAATATATAAGATAGCTTTGGATTATACTGGCGGAAATTCATATATACTTTACGTGAATGACTACGATTTTAGAGTTTTTCACGCTCGAGAAGCCCTGGACGTGTATTTGACTGACTTCAACCGTGCTTTATTGATAGATTCAATGCCAGAAGATTCTGCAGTTTTAGCGAAACAAGCGATCGATTCACTAGTGCGTGGAGAGCTTCGCACTGTTGGAGGCGGAAGCGCCAATAGCAACTATGCGATAGCTTACGCAATTATGATGCTCATGTATCTCTCTGTTACACTTTTTGGAACGATGGTTACAAATTCTATTATAGGAGAAAAGACATCCAAAGCGATGGAGGTAATGATTACAAGTGCTAATCCAACCCAGCTGATGTTTGGGAAAGTTATAGGTGTTGGATTTGCTGGACTGACGCAAATTCTTATAATTCTTTTCGCTAGTTTTCTTGGTTTCTCTTTGAACTATGACAATTGGGTTGACCAGTTTCCAACTATGGCTCTAATCATCAGATCTTCAAACTTGACCTTAGAATTGAGTATACTATTTATTCTCTTCTATATTACAGGATATTTTATCTTTTCTTTTATTAATGCCGGGTTCGCTTCAACAGTAAGCAGATTGGAAGACTCCAATTCAGTCGCTCTTCCATCATTGATACTTGTCATGACCAGCTTCGCGTTTTCTATGTTCAACTTGCAGTCGGTGGATACCCCCATCGTGAAAGTCATGTCTTATATACCACCGTTTTCCGCATTTGTGATGTCTTCTAGGTTATGCATGGGCGATGCCACAATTTGGGAAGGCTTCTTGTCACTCGGCTTGCTGGTTATGGGAGCTATAGTAATCGGGATGGGAGCTGCACGGATTTATAAAGTGGGGGTCACAATGTACGGAAAACCTCCAAAGTTTGGAGAGATTATGAAACTGATCTTCGCTAAAGATTAAATATGTAGAATTATTATATCTATGTGGCATAAAAACAATGCATCATTTTTATTTTACGTATTAAGTTTGAAAAACTGTTTGAATCAAGCTGGCTAATCAGCAAAGATTTCTTTTTTCAAATAAATACAACTGGCTTACCATCAACTTTCCATTCAGACGATACACTTGCAAGGTATCAGCCGGCGGCAAAGTATACATATGCTGTAGATATGAAGGCAGCCTAAACGGCATAAAAAATGCAGCGGTAGTCACCGCTTGGGCTGAAGGCGAGTTCCAAGAGCAGGCGCCCAAGGCGTTCATCTGCATCGACACATCAATCGAATCTAAGTGAATTTTAGATATTTATGGATGGAGATGGCAAATCTAAACCTTTTTTCAAAGCATGAAAGCGATTGGATTCGACTCGCAACAAATAAGGGACATGCAGACGATTGAGAACTATTGGAGCCTGTTCGGCATTTTCCACGCCGCTTGCCGCATCGGG
>JAISZB010000139.1 GCA_031269465.1 Clostridiales bacterium
GCAGCAATTGAGCGGCTCTCGCTATATTTCAGCCCGTCGAAGCTATATTCCGCCGCAGTGCGCCCGCCTGAAATTTGAGGTATCGTCACGGTATAGCCCGTTTCGCCGTTTGGAGCGACCTCGAATGTAAATGGCTCTGGCGCGGGTTGATTTTGCTTATTAGGATTGTTGATGATAATATCGGTACGCTGCTCGGGCAGGGGAGCCTCATCGCCCAGATAGAAGCCGGCAAGCGCGATCTGGTCGTAACCGGCGTTTTTAGCTGCTACGCCTTGACGGTACATCGGGTCGTGCATTAGCGTGCGGATGCCGTAATCGCTGGGCGCGAGAGTAGTTACGATAGCTATTCGCCCGCTGCTGTAACCGAGCAGTTCCTCGCGCCAATCGCCTAAGAGATCAGCTTTGAGCCATGGAGTTCCCTTCTGAGCACTGCTGGAAATTCCTGTAGCAAGATATGTCGCGGCTGCGAAGGTCTCATCGTTTAGCTTGGAGACATTAGCGTTTGTGACGCTCTCGTGCAGCAAGTCGCCGTCAAACCACGTAGCGTAGCCAGCCGGAATGTTGGTTCCTCTGTACAGCAGTTCGCCGGTGAGCATGCTTCTGGCGCCGTTTTCTGACTGCCCCTGGGCGCCTGGCCATCGGTTGGTGAAATTGCCGGCCGACTGCCCTTCGGCGTCTCTTCCGGAGTATACGCCGAAGATGAGTGAGTTTTCATAGATGATCTGCCCTTGGTCATTGAGCCTCTTGCCCTTGAGGGCGTTGTGAGCTTCCGGGCCGGGGAGCCAGCCGGTATTGTATCCGGTGCGCATGTCATCCATAATATGCTCCTCGCTTCCGGACCAAATGGCGTAATTATTGTCCTTATCCACAGGGAGCATTACACTGCGGTCGCCGTGGCGAAGCGGAGCCCAAACGTTATCGGGATTATTGCGAATCTCCTCGGTAGCGAACTCGTAATTTGTCGTCGGCATATCTGGCTGCGTTTCAATTGTAGGCATAATGTCGCCGTAGACAATGAAAGGCAGTATCTTGTCTTTCGCGTCGTTTAGCTTCAAACTCATAGCCTTTAATACGATCTCATCCTTGCCGTCTTTGTCGATGTCGCCGCTAAAGGTATGGTGGTTGCCGCGGTTTTGGTAGTCGTAAGCGGATCCGCCCAAGCTCCAGAAGCTCGAATCCTTGGAGTCGAAGCAAGCTTGAAGGTTAACCTTGCCGTCTACGATGTTGAAAGCGGAAAGAGTCGTTCGTTCATAATAGCCGCGTTGAGAGACGGCATACCAGTTCTCGCCGTCAAGGCAGGCTACGACGCCGACATAGCGGTTGGCGCGATTGCCCTGCGCGTCGCCCCAAACGGCTGCTTTCCAAGGGTTTTCAAGCCAATAGCTTTCTTTTGCCTGCATCATCTGCGCTTTGTAATTATCTACAGAACTGCCGACCGCAACGGTTGGATGAGCCAAATAGCAGTAATTGCCCCGCTGGTTGCAAGGGGTCATAGCCCAGTCTTCTCCGTCCACGCTCGCTCTGAATGGGAAGGGGTATTTGGCGCTGTCCACCAATACGCCCTTGCCTGCGGCTGAGTTATACTCGAAAGCAGACATAAACTCATTGTCGTCAACGGCGGCTCCCATACGGCCAATGGTATAGGTTTTTATCCACTTCTTATAATCCGGCAGGTTCGCGCCGTCGTTGCCGGTATTGGATACTCCGCCGATAGTGCCGCCGAACTGCGGGGTTCGGTAGGAGATTGTGAAGCTGCTCCGGATCGCATAGTATTGTTTCAGGCTTTCGACGTCGCCGCTCGCGAAATATCCCTTGATTTTATCGGTAGTCGCGTTTAATCCCAATGCGCCGCCAACGACTGTATCAAGGGTGTCCGGGTAGAAGACGCTGCCAGACGCCTCATGCCAGTTGCCGATACGCGCGCCCAAGCCGGTCTTGAGCATAAGCTCGGATTTGCCGTCGCCGTCGAAGTCTCCGACTAGCATCGGGGATTCGTGGTCGTTGCCAGATGTGGCGTTATAGCCTGCATCCACCCGGAACAGCAAGGTGCCGTCCTGCTTGTATACGTCATAATACTCGGGCGCGTATGCATAGTTGGTGCTGTTGCCGCCGGTGTAAATCGGCTCGGAATACATGGGATCCCCGCTGTTGGAGCGCCACTTTACCACGATCTCGTATTCGCCGTCGCCGTCAAAGTCGCCAACGGTCATATCGCGGGTTGCGTAAGCGGAGCTGTTTCCGGTGCGAACCGCTCCGGTTTGCTCGTTTAGGGCATAGGGGAGTGTGGCGCCGCAGTCCAAGTTCTCCACATACTTGATGAATTCGGCTTCCAGCGTGTCATACAGCGCTTTGGTAATTTTGCCGTCTGCGGGAAGCGCAAGAGGTGTTGCGCCGCTTTGCGTTGCAAGGGTAGTTGCGGCGCCATATAAAATATCATCAGGTTCGGCCTCTGAAACCTCGGAGCTAGAGGAAGCGGCCTCTGAAGCCTCGCCGTCAGAGGAAGCGGCCTCAGGAGCCTCGCCGTCAGAGGAAGCGGCCTCTGAAGCCTCGCCGTCAGAGGAAGCGGCCCCTGAAGCTTCGCCGTCAGAGGAAGCGGCCTCTGAAGCTTCGCCGTCAGAGGAAGCGGCTTCTGAAGCCTCACCGTCAGAGGAAGCGGCCTTTGATGCCTCGGAGCCAGAGGGAGCGGCCTCTGAGTCCGCATGATCGGATTCGAGAGCTTCGCCGCGTGGAGGAACGTATTCTGAAACCTCGGAGCCTGCGGGAGCGGCTTCTGAAGCCTCGGAGCCAGAGAGTGCGGCATCGGAAGCTTCGCCGTTAACTACATCTTCTCCGCTAACTACATCTTCTCCGCTAACAACATCTTCGACGCTAACGGCCTTTGAAGCCTCGGAGTCTGCAGGAACGGCTATCAAGGGCATTGTGAGCGCCGCAGGGGCTATAGGCGACATACTGACGTTGTCGTATGTTTTGATGCCCAAGGCGTTGGGGGTAGTGTTATAGTCGTTAAGCTTTGCGATCCAGCCGTTAAGCTGGGTTTGGGTCACGGGCGTCCCGTTTTGATAGGGTTCCCGGAATTCACGGAGCAGATCCATGTCGACTTCATACCAATGGTTAGTCGAACCGGGTATTAGCATTGTACTAGCAACTGAGCCGGCATTTCCGCCCGTGCCGAAGCTCAATTCACGGTAGCTCCATTGGGGCAGTGGCACTCTATCCGGGGCTGGCTTCAAGCTTATGTAGTGGGCGGCGCCTTTGCCAGCGTTTGCGCCGGCGCCGAGTCTTGCCAGCATAGGTACGCTCATACCCTGCTTTTCGCCTTCGACGCCGTCAATAATGGGGGCGACTTCATAGACAGAACTGCTCTGCCCGCTTGTATCGGTATAATTGGTCGGGGTAACGTTTTCTTTAACTATACCTGGGTTTGTTTCGAAGTTGCTTTCAGGAGCGACATCTCGCGGGTTGATTTCGGCGATTTTTTGGCCGTCTCGGTAGATGCTCCAAGAAATTCCGTCAGGTTCGTCGCCCAAGAATCGCCAAGACAGGAAAATACCGTTGTCAACCTCTGCGGCGACAAGCCCGCGGGTTAGGTATTCCATAGGGCGCAACTTGACCGCTGCGGCTGTTGCTGCGGCGGCAGTTAAGCGAGTCGGCGCGATGGTGGCAAATAACACCGCGATCGTTAGTAAAAAACTGACAAGCTTGCAAGTTAACTTACGCGTTTCCCATCATTCCCTTCTTAAGGAGACTCGGATAAAAATTGAACATTTATTTAAAATAATGGTTATTATTGGAATGTGTAGATCCATTCCTTGTGCAACTTGTTTATCCGAGCATCCAATATTGTAATTTAAATAGTAACATTAACTAAATACCGATTCATCTTAAATTCAACCATTTTCATCTCAAATTCGACCGATAGTTTTGTAATTGTACTTCTACGTGAGAGACGCCGGAAAAGTTCTAAGGTTGAGAGAGGGGGTGTTTCTCATAGTGCATGTCCTGCTTAAAGGCATGGACATAACGGCGATACAAAGCCTTCTCGGCCATGGCTCGCTGAGAACCACCCAGATCTACGCGAAGACCGACAGAAGCAAGGTGAAGCGGGAGTACGATCTGCTGAAGCTGTAGAGAGGATGGAGACGCCGATTTTTCAGGGGCGGAGCGAGCTTTTTCACCGATGAAATTTGACGTTGTTTTTGACGTCGCTCAATCTGGGAAAGCATATAAAAGGCAGATTTAAATGCAATAAAAATTGAGCAAAAACCTTGAGCATTCAAGGTTTTTGCTCAATTTTTGATTTTGCGATGATAATCAAGAGCTGAAGATGCGTCCCCAAAGGAGATGATGCGTGAGAAGCTTTGCTTATTGCAGTCGCACGCCCCTTTTTGGAGGTTGGGTGTACAGCGCGGCAGAGGATGTTAAATCCAATCCAGGCGCATTTGCCTGCAAATCGGCATATCAAGCATAGCGGCGCCGCTATGCCGATTTGCAGGCAAATGTACCGATTTTGGAGCTTGACTGTCCATAGAGCGGTGCGAAATGCCGATATCAATCGCGCTCACTGTACAGTCAAGCTCAAATCGAAACTTTCATATGCAAATCAGTATGCCAAGAGCATTTTTTCTCATTGCTTTAAGCGTTTTACCTTTTGCTATGGCTTGGAATCATTATAGCTTCCTCTTTGGCTTGGCCTCCATTACAACCACCGATCGCTCCCGAACGCGCAAGTTGCGCCCTGCAGCAGGCAAAGCGTAATTCCCGTGAGGGATGCAATCCTCCCGGTTATTCGCACCCGTATCCACCGCCACTTGCCAATAAAAATCCTCCGGCAGCTCTGGCAAATTTACTTTTCGCATCTCCCAATGGGCGTTGATTACAACCATGACTACATCGTCCTCGCCCTCGCCATCCCTTCCCGCGAACATAACCCCAGCCAAGCGGCTATCTGGGCCGCAATCCGGCGCGTACGGCTCTGCGCCGTGAAAGCTTACGCCTGCCAAACCCAAGGAGCAGGGCTCCGTCTTTTTTCGGACGATGGCGTGCCTCTTGCGGAAGGCGATCATGTATTTGAAGAAATCGAATACGTCCCTGTACTTGCACAGCATCCCCCAATCCAGCCAGGATGTCTCGTTGTCCTGGCAATAGGGGTTGTTATTCCCGAATTGGGTGTTGCAAAACTCATCCCCCATCACGAACATCGGCGTGCCATGGCTGCACATCAGCGCCGCGCAGGCGTTCTTTATAAGCTTGATGCGCAATGAGACGACGCCTGGATCATCGGTCTCTCCCTCGAAGCCGCAATTCCAGCTGTTGTTGTCGTCGGATCCGTCGGAGCAGTTCCAGCCATTGGCCTCATTGTGCTTTATTTGATAGGCGTAGAGATCATATAAAGTATAGCCGTCGTGGGCGGTGATGAAGTTCACCGACGCGTTCGCCCCCCTGGTCGCCGGGTCATAGAGGTCCGGAGATCCGGCCATCCTCTCCATGGCGGTTTTGGCAAGGCTCCCGTCGCCTTTGAGGAAGCGGCGCATGTCGTCCCGGTACTTTCCGTTCCATTCAGACCAGCGGCTCCAGGCCGGAAAGCTGCCGACCTGGTAAAGCCCGCCCGCGTCCCAGGCTTCGGCGATGAGCTTAACGCCGCCGAGAATGGGATCAAAGGCCAGGCTTTGCAGCAGCGGCGGATTGTTCATCGGAGATCCGTCCTCATTGCGGCCGAGTATTGAAGCAAGGTCGAACCGAAAGCCGTCCACCCTGTACTCTATCACCCAATAGCGAAGGCATTCCAAAATCATTTGGTGCACCACGGGGTGGTTGCAGTTCATCGTGTTGCCGCAGCCGCTGAAATTGTAGTAGCGCCCGTCCGGAGAAAGCAGATAGTAGATATTATTGTCAAATCCCTTGAAGGAGAAGATGGGGCCTAGCTCGTTGCCTTCGGCGGTGTGGTTGAACACAACGTCCAGGAACACCTCGACGCCGTTTTCCTTGAAGGCTGAAATGAGCTGCTTAAGCTCGGTTCCTTCATTATGGTGTTCAAGCGATGCCGCATAGCTGGTATTTGGCGCAAAGAAGCTGACGGAATTGTAGCCCCAGTAATCCAGCAGCATGTTGCCGTTGTACATGCGGGGATCCAGCATCTCGTCAAATTCAAAGATGGGCATCAGCTCCACCGCGTTGACGCCCAGTTCCTTGAGATAGGGGATTTTCTCCTGGATCCCCGCAAACGTTCCTGGAAACTCTACTCCGGATGAACCATGCTTCGTGAAGCCTCGCACGTGCATTTCATATATAATCAAATCTGACAGGGGCGCCAAGGATTTATTGCATTTGCCCCAATAAAAATTGTCTTCTACCACCCGAGCCTTATACTTGGCGGCGCGATCTTTCTGGATTCCCCAAGAGGTCTGACCTACTACTGCTTTGGCATAGGGATCCAGGAGCATGTTGTTTTTGTTGAAAAGCAATCCTTTCGCTGGATCGTATGGGCCGTCAAGGCGGTAGGCGTACTCAAATTCAAATATATCCAGCCCGAACACAATCATGGAGTAGACATGGCCAATCTTATAGTGCTCCGGAAACGGCAGGACGGCAAAAGGCGCATCCTCTCCCCTGCGGAACAGGAGCAGCTCGCATGAGGTTGCGCCAATGGACTGCACTGTAAAATTAACGCCGCAGGGGATGACCGTGGCGCCATTTGTTCCATAGAAGCCCGGCCGGACATCATATCCCTCTATTTTATCAAGAGGAATGAAGCTCGCTTTAGCGCTTGAGGCTTTATAATCGAATATATTCAGCTTAGACATCATGTCAACATATCCTTATCTATATTAGTTTTTTAGAGAATGCTACGGCGTCATGGGGATTGCCGGAACCCAAAGGCTTTGCCCTGCTAAAGCAGTCAGCCAGCCGACGCAGCCCGCCGTAATCTTACTGTTTGCAGTACAGTTCGACGCATTACGATTTGTTCGCGACATTTTAAGCAGATGCGGCTGATATGTTTGAAGCGGTATTTTTAATGCGGATCCGGAATTTTGCCGCGGCCTTCGGACGAGCGCTTGTACGCAAACATACTGATTTTAATAGAAAATCGCCTTTTTTGGAGTCTCTCGGCATTCTTGGCTCTTCCCCTCTCTCCGGCAGGCCTTCTGTTTCCGCGGCGCCTGCTTGCGATCCGCCTTGCCGCATTAGGATCCGGGCTTCAGCTCCGGCGGAGGTCAGAGAAATGATAGCAGATTTGCAAGGATTTGTCGGCGTCAATGACAGCTCGATCTGATTTTCCGGTGTGCGCAGGCTCAATTAGGACAAGGCGCCGCATTCTTAGGCCGCTCGGAATACGGTGCGGATTGCGCCGAGATCTCAGTTGAATCGAATCAGTATATTCATTGTCAGATTCATTTCATTACCTGAATGAGCCATGAAAATTCTTATTTAGCTTGACTGCGCATCTGCGTATATGCAGGAGGATGCTTATTGTTTATTAGGGTTCTCCCAGTTTTTCCAATTATCAGCAGAAAGATTTTTAATAAATACGTTTGCAGTGAAGAGTTATAATATATTAATAATACCTTTTTTGGAGCTTGATTATACAGCGAGTGCGATTGATATCGGCATTTCAGGCCTTGAAAGCGGATAAATACGGGTAAGCTTTTTCGGCACATTCAATAAAGGCTGACAGGAGCAGGCGCGGCAAACAGGTTCATAGCGAATCCTTGTGGAATTAACGCTTGCGTCTCATGAGCTAAAGAGCCTCAGCTATTCGCTGAGGCTCTTTAACCGCAAAACGCAGCTATATATCCAGAATTCCAAAGCCCCCTGGAGGCAGAGAAATTCTGTATGCCTTGCCGTCTACAGCGCAGGAGGCTTCATGCTCTTCAAATGTGTTGTTGAAGAAGGCTATTTTTTTGGAATCCTTAAACACTGCGCATTCAGTATAGGGATTGTCTGTGATGTATTCGAAGTCTAAGCATGTAGCATTGATTATAAGGTTAAGCAAAAATCTATGGCCGGCCGGGCTTGTTTTGAATCCGCTTATGTATATGCCGCATCCTTTTCCGAAAGGATGGGATGAAAGCATTACAGAGCCGTTTCGCTCTTCCAGCACAGCCGTGCTTTTGTCTAGAATATATACTCCGTCCAGCGGACGGAGCACTTCTTCAGGATTTATCCCCTTAAAAAGTTCGGGGATCCTTTCAGATTCAAACTTCAACTTTCCATGGCAAGCCATCTCTCCTATATCGAGATCTACGCCCAGCACATGAGCCATCCTGAAAAATGAGTCAAAGCCGTAAATTGCAGACGGCTCTGAAACGCCTATGAAGGCCCCTCCCTCGAAAACCCATTTTGAAAGGATGGAAACGACATCCGGATCGCTCCAGGCGTCTCCTCCGCTCCAGGCATCCATAGCCCGGCCAGCGTTTATAATTACGTCAAGGCCTTCAGCCGCTCCGCTCCTCAAATCATTGAAGTCTATGAATTTCACTTCAAAGGGCAGGCCTGAGAGCGACTCCAGCAAATGAATCAAAACGAACTGGCCGGTCTCATGGAAGTGGCCGGACAGAGTCCATGCTCTAAGCGAACCCCACGCATGCAGGATTCCGATCTTCGCGTTTGCGCAGATAGGCGTCCCGCCTTCGTGCAGTTTTAAAATCTCCCGGAATTCGCCCATGATATCCTCAACTGCAACAACGAAATCTGGAAAATCCGCGACTAGTCTGGGGTATCCTCCCAGTCCTGCCCGCTCCACTTTTTGGCGCAGAAGCGCTCTTCGCACGTTTATCCAGTAGCGGCGGGCGTCGGAGGCGGGGTCGCCTCCGGGAGAAAAGGTAGGGGCTCCGCCAAGTCCGACAGGAAAAAGATACGGGTGGAATCTAAGCTCGTGCACAGGCGTCTTAGCCGCAGCGCAAAGCCGCGCTTCAAAACCTGAGAAGACGCACTTTATAATCCCGTCAAGACCGAATTCTTCGAATTTTCCGTTTCCGGGTTCAAGGCCGATCCATGTGTCGTCATAAAAAACATATGCCAGCTTCCCGTGCGTGTGAACTATGCCTATGAGTTCAGCAGCAAAAGCCCGGACGGAATCAGAAACAAATTCCATCCAATCGCGCAATTTTCTGCCGGGAGGGCGGTGGGTCGCGTTGTAGCGCCCGTTTCTCGCAAAGTCCTCAGCGCTAAGGCGGTATCCGTACTTTTCTTCAAAGAGCCTCAATGCCAGGGGGCTCGCAGCGAAATCATAGCTGGCCCAGTCGGTGAATATATTGCGGTTTTCCGGATCGGAACTCCACATCCAAGTGAAATTGTAGAAAAAGGATGTGAATCTTACTACGTCGACCATTTCATTCTCTTCACACCATTTTTCCAGCCAGTCTTTAAGGTATAGCCTCGCTTCAGGATAAACGGGATCAAGCGGCATCAGGGGCTCGGCATCCCAGTTGTTTGTCAAGTGGTTGTACATGGAAATTTCTTCCCACAACCGCCAAGCCAAGAACGTCGCCGTGTATCGGTGCCAAGGCTTGGCGCCGACTAAGATCTCTCCTGATTCTTTGGAGTACGACCACATCCCCCTTGGCACTTCATTTCCTGAAGTCCTGTCAAATACCTGCCACAGCGCCACTGACTCCAGTGAATCGTTCACTTTGAACTGGCGGTCGAAGAAGTCGTCCATCAGTCGCAAACGGAGGAATTCAGTCTGCGCAATCTTCGGCTTGGTGCACAGAAAGCACTGTTGCAGAGCATTTTGATGTTCTTTTAGCCATTCATTGTGTCCCCGTATAATGCAGATGGTGGCGTATATGCCGAATTCGGATTCCAGCAGCTTCTTGGAGAGCTTTGTTCCGTCGCTGTCTCGGATCATATCGGCGCCCCACCGCTTCGCAAGCTTTAGGACCAGTTCTTCATGCCCGGCTTCGCCGGGCATTGTAAAGGCTTTTCTCTCAGGCATTGTCTCATATCCTCCCGAAGCGGAGCGCGCACACCAAAAACGCCAGCGCAAGTCCCTGTCCCCAGCCTTGGGTCCACGTTCTCGGGATCTTGCGGTATCCTTCCAGATCTCGCATGACAGCTGTTCCGCTGGAGACGTTTAGGAGCCTTCCGTCTTCCGAGATGTTTTCAAGGATGCCGCTTAAAGCCTTTTGAGCGAAGCGCGTGTGGAGGGGATTGCCGTTTGCAAGCATTGCCGCGGCTATTCCGCATGACGCCGAGAGCTCTTCATAAGACTCGCAGTCATCAAGCACAGTGCGCCATAGGCCGCATTCTGTTTGCAGAAGCTTGATGCCGGAGAGCTGATCGCGCAGAGAGCATGATATATCCATAAAGCTGGGATAAAGGTAAGGTTCTGGCAGGATCCTTTTGACCTGAGACATGGTGTATGCCGCCCAGGCATTCGCCCTGGCCCAGAAGAATCCGGACATGTGATCTTTGCTCTTGTTGCTGTAGCCGTGGAACCAGAGGCCGGAGGCCTTGTCTTGGAGAAGCCTTATGTGCCAGGAAAACTGATTTAAGGCATCATTTATCAGATCTTTGTCGGAATCCCGCACGCCGACTCTCAACATGAGATATGCCGCCATAAACAAAGTGTCAGCCCAGGCTTGCTCAGGGAAGTCATTCTTTGCGGAGACTGTGTGCTGCAACACATTCTCGCCAAAGCGAAGCGCTTCATGCTGCAAGTGATTGATGCCTGAAAGAAGGATCTGATTGTACTTCTCATCCCCGGAGGCTTCATGCAGGACAAGCAGGCAGTGTCCCATGGCGCATGTGTTGACGGTCCAAGGAGGAAGCCCCAGGCTGATGAACTCATCTATTCTGCCTCTGAGAAAATCCAGCCATTTTTCTTCACGCGTTAGAAGATAGGCCTGCGAAAGTCCATAGTAAGACACCCCGCAAGGCCACTCCCAAGGTTCGTCCATTTGCATGGTTTTAGCGGCTAGCCTATCGATTGCATCCAGCGCTTGTGATTCTTCTAGCTCTAATTTTATCATAATCCACCTGAACATATTTAATATTTATATTGAACTTAAGCGTGAAGGAGTTTATGCAAACGTTTTTATGCGCGCATAATCAAAAATGGGCAGGAGAAGCCCGCCCATCATGCTATACTGCCTTTGCTTGCGTCAGTCAGGCTAACCCTATGCAGGGGCAAAAATCATGCGCCGAATTTAAAAGCAACGACTCGCACCATTGAATAGCGACGATTCGCAGTCAAATGCATCTATGTTGGAGCTTGAAACAGCCAAGCTCCAACATAGGATCTTTAATAAGAAAGTCAGAATATCCGTACGCCAGCGCATCAGGTTTTGGCGGCGAAAAGCTGAGCGCTTCCGCCAGCGCCTGTTAATTGACTGCGTTTAGGCATAATTTAAATCCGAATAGCTTTTAAGCCAGAGCGTTATTTCGGAAGCTTGGTGGTAAATCCATTCTCATACGCTTCCAGACGCTCATCAATTATCTCCTGATAACCCGCATCAAGGAACTTCTTGCTAAGATCGGCGTACAAGGCGTCAAACTCCTCAGGCTTGCATTTTGTAAGAGCGACGCTGTACTCTTGCCAGAGGCTTAGAAGTGTTGCGCTGTATTCGCTTTCGGAATCTATGGCAACGGCGAAGATGGGATCGGAGTATGCGTTTCCTTTATCCGCCACTGCTTTAAGATCATAGTAGTTGTCTATGAGGGCTTGCGTAAAGTCTTGAGGCAGGCCCTTGGGGGCTATAGCTGCTATGGTCTGCTCTATGGTTCCGATTTTCTTGGATGCATGGACAAGGCAGGTCATGTCTATGTTGTTGTTGTGATTGAGCATTTCGGTTCCGCGATAATCTGCGTCGACTACCGGAAGCCCATCAGCCCCAAGCGTGAATGTCACTCCTTCTACGCCGTTTTCAAGCACATAGAGGACATCTGGCTGGAGCATCCATTCCATGAGCATCCAAGCGGCTTTTTTCTCGTCGTCAGTCGCCTTGGAGGAGAATCCGACGATCATGCCGAACGGGTTGTCAGCGCGAATCTGGGCGTCGGCGACGACTCCTGGCTCTACTTCCTGATATACGCTGGCAATCGCCAGCTCAGCGTCGGGATTGTTCTGATAGAATGCTGAGAGCCAGTCTACAGTGGCGGCCATGTATCCTTCATAGGAGAATGTCTTGCCGTTTATGAAGTCTGTCTGTATCTGGGTTGTGCCGCCGGTGGTATCTGAATCCAAGTCGTATTCGGAAGAGATGTAGCCTTTGTTAAACTCCGCGTTCTGCCTGCGCAGAAGACGCTCTGTCGGATACCATGAGAATCCGGGGGTGCCTAGGGATGAATGCATCACCCATTCTTTTTCGTCCACAGGTATGTCTCTGAATGGGAAATTCTTAACATACGCCGCTGACGGAAGCCCTATGCCTTTAGGCGCCTTGTCGGTAAGTCCTTCGGCTATTATGGCGTCGATTGCGGCTGTAAACTCGGCATAGCTCTTAGGCACGCCGGCGCCTACTTTATCGAGCCAATCTTTGCGCACGAATGTGGCGTAAGTGAAAGTTGTGTTGTAGTACGGACGCTCGGAAAGGGCGAAGTAGGTCTTTCCATTAAGATCGGTGTAGCCGAGCTGATTGTTGTCGACCATGGCCTGGTAGTATGTCGGAGCGGTTGCGGCGAAGGCGTTCAGATCAAGCTCGCCCATAGCGCCGTCGTTCGCCCATTGGGCGACTTTAGGATAGTCGTATTCCATCATAATTGTAGGAGTCTCATTGCCCGCGATGAGCAGGCTGTACTTCGTCATGACATCGCCTCTGGGAATGGCGACGTATTCCACGTCGATATTGAGCTTGTCTCCGAACTCCTTCTGGATGTACTGGGTCCAGTAGTTGTCGTCCACCGCGGGGTATCCCTCTTTCGAGCGATCGTACACAGGCACCGTTATATGAACTCTGCTCTCAAACGGAACCAGCGTAGGCTGATTCGGAAACGGAAGGGCTGCGGCGGTTTCTTCCGCGGGAGCGGGTTCCGATGCCGCAGGGGCAACTGTAGCCGCGGCGGCGGATGCAGGAGCTGCCGTCGCTGGCGCAGGGTCGTTCGTGCTGCACGCCGCAGCAAGCACGAGCATTGCAAAGGCCAGGAAAAAGGCGGTGAATCGTCTTGCGTTGCGAATAAACATTTTATGACCTCCCAAGTTTTTTTGGCTTCATGAAAAGCCTAAGAAAGAGGAATAATGGTGCATTAAGGTGCAAGGCGCAAATTCATACCGGCTCTAGCAGCCTATGGCCGAAAGCCTTCGCGCCAATACAGCTGTACTGACTTAAACAGGAGAGTTCTGATCTATCGGTAAATTTAAAAAGCTACCCCTTCACCGCCCCAATCATAACTCCCTTGACGAAATATTTCTGCACAAACGGATAGATGCAGATGATTGGAAGCGTAGCGAACATTACGGTGGCTGACTGGAGAACCTCAGGAGTGCTTGTCGCCGCGGCGGATTCAGAAAGGCTGATGGCGTCGCTCGAAGAATTCAAGATCATGTTGTAAAGCATATACTGGATCGGTTGCAGGGCTTTCTTCGTTATGTAGTATTTTGCGTCGGCATAGGCGTTCCAGCGGCCAACAGCGTAAAAGAGCGATAGAGTCGCAAGTATTGGCTTGCTCAGAGGCAGGATGATCTTGAGAAGTATCTGGAAGTGGTTGGCGCCGTCAAGAAACGCGGCCTCTTCTAGGGAATCCGGGATCGTTGCTTCGAGAAAGCTCTTCATAATAAGCATATTATACGGTGAAAACGCAAGCGGGAGGACAAGGGCCCACATGGTGTTCAAAATTCCCAGCTGCTGAAGCAGCAGGTATTCCGGAATCAGTCCCGCAGTGAAGTACAATGTGAATAGAATGATAAGCGAAAAGGCGGATCTGCCTCGAAGCCTCTTCACTGAGAGCGGATATGCGGCGCAGGTGGTCGCAATCATTCCAATGATGGTAAAGAGGACTGTTACCTCCACGCTGTAGAACATTGATCGGGTAAGCTGCCCGTCCCTAAATATGGCTTGGTAAGCGCTTAGAGTAAATCCTTTGGGCCATAGAAAGACCTTCTTGCTCAGGACGGCTGTATTTGAAGACACGCTTTTAGCCGCCAGATGAATAAACGGCAAAATGCAAGTCATGCAAAGCAGAGTTATAATAATGATGATAACTATGTCCCCGATTGTAACGGCGTTTAGCTTTCTGCCGCTTAAGGAGGCTCTGCCTCTTAAGGAGGCTCTGCCTCCTGAGGAGGCTGTTGCTGAGGCCATTGCGGCACCTCTCTTTCTTCAGCTATATCAAGCCGCTTTCGCCAAGCTTCTTTGAGACTCTGTCAGCCGCCAAAACCAGCAGGAAGCCCACTGCCGACTGAAACAGGCCCACGGCCGTGGCGCGGGAGAAGTTGCCGCCTGCAAGTCCTTTCTGATAGGTGTAAATTGCAAGCTGATACTGGAATTCAGTTACCTGGACGTTTGCGAGGGAGTCCAGGCGCTCGAAATTGGATCCGGTTATGCGTCCCAAGTTCATTATTAAGAGAGTCACCATAGTCGGGCGTATGCCGGGGAGGGTGACATGCCAAATCCTTCCTAGCCTTCCGGCGCCGTCTACTGTCGCAGCTTCATAGAGTTCGCTTGAAATGCCAGTTATTGCAGCCAGATAGATGATGGTGCCCCATCCCAGGCCTTGCCATACGCCTATAAGGAGATAGCTGACGGCCCAGTGCCATTTTTCAGTCAGAAAAGGTATGCCTGAATCAATAAAGCCCAAGTTTACAAGCAGGATATTGACCAATCCGGACTCTGGCTTGAAAAGGGCGTAGGCGACGCTTGCCACTATGACCCAAGACAAGAAGTGGGGAAGGTAGAGTATTGTCTGCGACACTCTCTTGAAAGTCTTGAAACGGATCTCATTTAGCATTATGGCAAGTACAATTGGAAGCGGAAAGCCGACAAGCAAATCCAAGAAGTTGAAAGTCAAGGAGTTCCTTAAAGCTTTCAAGAAATCTGCGTCTTTGAAAATTTTCTGAAAAATGTCAAACCCCACAAAAGGGCTGCCTTCAAAGCCTCTGGCTGGCTTGTAGTCCAAAAACGCGATCCTGAGTCCTGGATATGCCGCATACTTGAATACTACGACGAAGGCCAGAGGAAGCAGGAGAAGAAAGTAGAGCTGCCAATCACGCGACAATACGCGAAGCGTTCTTTTGAGCAGAGTATCCGGCTTTATCGCTTCGTTCATAGAAAGCCTCCTGTTCTATTTGCTGCCAAAAACAATATTTAAACGTTATATTTTGGATATATTTGAGTTAAAGGAAATCTGGCTTGCTCTCATAATACACAAAATGCCCAATGAAGTTCTATCAAAAAACAATCATAAACAATGCAAAAATGAACATTAACCCATTTCAATTGATTGAATATGAAAAATATGCTGATATTTTTTTCACTTTGAATTGTTTTTTTAAAAGTTAAATAGTATAATGGACTCATAATGGTCTATAGTAATAATTCACTAGAGTCAGTCCAGACTGAAATTCCACGTTGCAAAGTGGAGGCGCGGAGGCGCTCGAGGCATTCAGAAGGAGGCGAGTGGTTGTGCCCAGACCGCACAAGACTATAGTGGAGTATAGAATATATGAGCTTGAGCCGTCATTTCCGGTTCTTCTTCTTGACGGCGAAGACTGGCACATATCGGACGTTAAATCCAACCGGCTTCACTTCCACAACTACTTTGAAGTGGGAGTTTGCCATACAGACGGCGGAACCATGACATTTGAGGATGTAGAATGCCCGTTTCGGGCGGGGGACGTCACATGCATTCCAAAGTACACAGCCCATACCACTTGCTCCAGCATTGGAGCAAAGAGCCTTTGGAGCTATTTGTACGTTGATTTTGAGAAAATGGCCCTGGATGCCAGAGCCATCAAGAAGCAATCCGTGAATTTCTATCAGTTGTTCAGCCGCAGCGACTACCCCAGGATCTATTTCTACGCGATGAGCATCATCGAGGAAATGAGGCAGAAGAAGGGCGGCTATGAAATGATAGTGCGCAGCCTCTTTCAGGCCATGTACTACGAGCTTCTGAGGATCCAGGACAACTGCAGCGCGCCGAGGCCCGGCAATGCTTCAACTTCATACGCTCTCGCCCCTGCGCTGGAATACATCAGAAACAGCTACATGGAACGCTTTAGCATAGAGGAATTGGCTGCCATGTGCCATCTGAGCGAAACCCATTTCAGAAGGGAATTCCTCTCAATCATAGGCTCGACACCCCTTAACTTCATAAATGCCATGAGGGTTGAGAAAGCCTGCGATCTGCTGGACGCCACCTCTGATTCCATCCTTGCCGTATCGGAAGCGGTGGGTTTTTCTTCACTGTCCAGCTTCAGCCGCTGCTTCCTCCAGATAATGGGCGTATCGCCGAAGAGCTACAGAAACCGGGCGGCCGCTGACGGGCTGAAGCCTAAAGATACATGCATACTGCCTTATAGGGGGTGGACGAAGGCCGAGGATCCTCCAGAGGCATGAGCTTATTGCCGAGGCCTTCTTGCGGGCGGACTGATCAAAATTCTAAGAGGTGAGCGCGTTGAAAAAATACCTTATGGTGATTCCGGTAAAACCGGAATGCGCGGATGAATATGTCCGCATCCACAAAAACCCCTGGAGGGAGATGCTTGAGGCTATAAGAGACTCCGGGTTCGTAAATGAGGCAATCTGGTACTGCAACGACCAGTCCATCATTTATTTGGAATGCGAGGATCACGACGAGTGCGATGCCAGGCTGAGGGCGACTGAGATATGCAAAAAATGGGACGCTGAAATGATTCCCAGATTTTCCGGTGATCCTGTGATGCCTGAGAAGATATTTGATCTGCGAAGGCAATTGGATAATCTGCCGCTGGAGGAAGAATAATGAAGATTGGAGTTCGCGGGCATGATTTCGGAAAGAAGCAGCCTAGAGATCTGGCGGAGCTTTTAAGGGGATTCGGGCTTGACGCGGCGCAGCTGGCTGTGCCAAAGGCGATTGAGGGGATAGCGAGCTACTTTGACGCGGATGAAAATCTTCTTGATGAGATAAAGCGGGAATTCTCTGCGAATGAAATTGAAATATCCGTGCTAGGCTGCTACATTGAGCCGTCTCTGCCCGATCCCCAATTGAGGAAAGAGCAAATTTCAATTTTCAAGCGCGGGATAGAGTGCGCGGCGGCGCTTGAAGCGGGCGTTATAGGGACTGAGACCACAAAGTTTTCAGGCTCGCAAAGGGAAAGGGAGCGAGCGCTTGGCTTTTTGTATGAAAGCGTTGAGGAAATGCTTGAAAAAGCGGACTCTATCGGAGTCAAAGCCGCTATTGAGCCTGTATGGGAGCATACGCTTAATACGCCCGAGCTGACGGAAAAGTTAATCAGAAGGTACAGTCAGCTTGGAATCATATTTGATCCCGTAAATCTCTTAAACGGCGAGAATGTCCATTCTCAAGGCGAGTTTTGGAAGCGAGCGCTGGATCTGTTCGGAGAGCGCATCGATGCGGTTCACATCAAGGACGCTGATTATAAAAGCGGCAGATTTTCAAGTTGCCGCTTGGGCGAGGGGATCATGGAATATTCTTTCATAGCGCGGTGGCTCAGCTCAAACAAGCCTGACGCTCCCCTTCTTCGTGAAGGCGTATGGCCTGGTTCGGAAGCGGAGGAGTTTTCTTGGATGCGAAAGACATTTGATGCCTCCTGAACCTGCGGGGGTATTCAAGATGCTTTCGCAACCCTTTGAACGAGTGTACTTAGGGGACTGCTGACCGAGCTTTCGCAATCCGCCAGGGGAGAGGCGCTGAGTCCTCCGGCGCGGCGGCGCCGCGCCCTCAATGAAGCGCTTGGGCATATAGCGGCGCGCAGCCAGACTCGCGCCGGTATCGGATTCGGATTATCTGTTGAAGCATTGTACATTCGGCTTCAAAATCGGGGCGTTCCAGCGCGCGTCAGTATAATGCCGAGCAAATTCATATGACTTGGATCTTATCTTTAAATGAGGAGCATGCCAATTAAGGATTATTGGAAGGTAAGCGGTTCGAAATGTACCTATTTGCAGTCAAATGCACCTTTTTTGGGTTCGGATTATCCACGTCCAAGGTGCTATTGATATCGGCATTTCGCGCTAATTGTGTAATCAGACCCAAAAATCGGAACCTTTGAGCGCAAATCAGAATGCTGTCCGTGTTGACGGATAAGCCCTTAAGGAATTAAAAAGCGAGGAGCAGGGTGTAAAATATACCCTGCTTTTTCGTTGCGCGCATGTGCGCCAGCCAGGCGCGATAGACCGCTGCAGGCCTGCGCGCGCCCGCTGTTTTTATTTCTGCTTGGCGCTGGCGTTTCTCGCGCGCGGAATGGCTATATTCGACTCGCCCCATTCGGACTTGCTCGTCTTTTTGCCGAATCTGTTGATGCGGCCGCCCGGAATTGTTCCCCTCCACACTGATTTTTCTTGCCCCTATGCTATTTCGCCTCCTCTATAGCTATAAAATGCACCTGTTTGTCCAGGCATATTTCTAATTTATTTAATTTCAGCTTTAAAGCGCGATAAAATATTTTTACAAAACGTTTGACAAAGAGACTATCCTGTGATAGGATAAAACATATAATGCATATATACAATATTAGAGAACGATTTCAATGCCTGCCAAGCTATAATTTTCTCGCCTTTGCGTTGTAAAGAGTAAGCTTATTTATTTACGCATAGTCTGGCCTGATAAATGCATGCAAAAGAGGCTTATCTGAATATAAATTTCATACGCCTATTTGCAGACGAACGCATCGATTTTGGGTCTCGAAAAAGTTTTGGCGTCGCGGCTCCATTTAAAAGCGTGAGAATTTAATATATTGAAAGCAATACGGCTGATCGGAAAACCGAAGGCCGCACGGCAAGTTTTTTTGTCGCGCGGCCTTCGGTTTTTTGGTTGCGTCGGCTAATTCTAAACAAGAAGGGGAAAGAATTTATGCCAGCGAAACATGGAAAGCATATCGCCATTTATGGCAAAGGCGGCATCGGAAAATCGACGACGACCTCAAACATCAGCGCCGCGCTCGCCGAAAGCGGCTATAAAGTAATTCAAATTGGATGCGACCCAAAAAGCGATTCTACAAATACGCTGCGCGGCAACCACTATCTGCCGACGGTTCTCGATAGCCTGCGCGGCGGCGAAAACGTCAAGCTCGATGATATTTCCGCCGTGGGCTTCAAAGGAGTTTTATGCATAGAATCCGGCGGGCCCGTTCCCGGAGTCGGCTGCGCGGGGCGGGGCATCAATGCGGCGGTGAGTCTTTTGCAGGAACTGAATCTTTTTGAGGAGTTTAAGCCGGATTACGTGCTTTACGATGTTTTGGGCGACGTCGTTTGCGGAGGCTTTGCCGTTCCCATTCGCGACGGCATTACCGACAGGGCTTATGTCGTAAGTTCCTCCGATTTTATGGCGATTTATGCCGCGAACAATCTGTTCAAGGCAATCAGCAAATATGCTCCTGCGGATGGGGCGAAACTAGGCGGCGTAATTGGAAACGGTCTTTCCGCTGGATATTCCAAAGCGATTTTGGATGATTTCGCGCTGAAAACAGGCACGAAAATTGCTGGCTGCATTCCAAGATCACTGATTGTTTCTCAAAGCGAGCTTTATGGAAAAACGGTTATCGAGGCGCACCCGGAAAGCGAACACGCCAATATTTACCGTTCGCTCGCTAAATATATAGCCGCAAATGAGGATTTGGTCGTGCCAAATCCAATCGGGCAGAGTGAGTTGCGCAACTGGGCGAGGAATTGGGGCGATAAAATATACAGCCTTGAATCCGGAATTGTTGAGTTTGCGGGAGGGATTTGATAGAGATGGCGTTAAAGGACGCAAAATTCGCCTTGATAAGGGAAAGGCGCTCCGAAGCGATCAGCAGCTATCATGGCACGCTAACATCGATGCGTCAGGATTTAGGCGGCGAATCGGTGAGCCAGCGCGTTCGTACTTTCACCCAAGCTGTTCCCGATGAAATAGCTGCGGCGCTGACGGCGCTTTCGGGCGTTGAGGATGCGGCGGTCATTGTTCACGGCGTTTCGGGCTGCTCCTCCGGAGCTTTGGGTCTTGGCTTCGGGCGCAGAGTCTATTCCACCGACCTGAATGAGCGCGACACAATATTGGGTGGCGACAGCAGACTGCGCGGCGCGATAGAAAGAGCGGCGAAAGACGGAGCGAAAGCCATATTCGTTCTGGGAACTCCTGTAGTCGCTATCAATAATGATGATTCTTCCTACGCCGCGTTTGAAGCGGAGAGTGAGCTTGGCATAAAGGTTGTGTTTTTGAACACCGACGGCTTCAAGTCGAAAACTGCGTTCACAGGCTATGATGTCGTGCATCACAGCCTCCTTAAACGATTTATAGACGCAGGCGGCGGCGCGGCGCGTGATTTCGCCAATGTCCTCTCAATTGACGAGAAAGCCGCGGATGTTTCCGCTGTACTGGAAATCTTGCGCGCGCTTGGCATAGCTTATAATATTCTGCCCGCGTTTTCAAACCTTCACAACTTAAAATCAGCGGGCTCTGCGAGGGTGAGCGTTGCGCTGAACCCGTCAAAAACGGAATATCTGGCTATAGGGCTAGAGGAATCTTTCGGAGTTCCGTATATTAGAACCGCCGCGCCGATCGGCGCTTCCGCGACCGAGCGCTTTGTAAATGAACTGGGGAGCGCTTTCAGCGTTTCAGATAAAGCCGAAGAATATATCGCAAAAAAACGCGCGGCAGTTGATAATATTTTTGAGACCGCTCCGCTTGCCGGGAAAAAGGCGTTTTTGCATGCGACGCCTTCACAGCTTAAAGGACTTGCAGAGCTGATTATCGATTTGGGCGGCGAAATCGCCGGTTTCGCGGTTACGGAAATAGACAGGGAAAATCGCGCGTCGGTTTTTGACGTCGAAGGCGTTGATGTTAATGTACCAGTAATCATAGCGGATGGCCAGCTATTTGAAATTGCCAATGTCCTGGAAAAAATCAAGCCTGATTTATTCTTGTCTCAAGACGGGCAGGCGTCATATTCGGCGGCGTCCGGAGCGGTTCCCGTGTCGCTTGGCAGGATAGCATTTTACGGTTACGCCGGGATGCGCGCTTTTTCTGATTTTGTCGCCAAGCAGATTAAAGGGTCGCGTCCGCTTGCTGAAATTGGGTTTAATGAGCGGGAATTATACAGCGCGTCCTGGCTCAGAAAAAGCGCGAATTGGTTTGTCAAACGCGAGCTTAAATAGGAGGGATTGCCGATGGCGGAAAATTCAGAAGGCGTTCGGAGCTTGCGAACCGGCTGCGCCCTCCAGGGCGCGCTTGCTGCTCTATCGGAAATAAACGGCGTAATTCCGATTGTCCACGGAAACGCGGGTTGCGCCGCCCACCGAAATATCGCGTGCGCTTTAGGCGCGGCGGGCGAGGGCGCGATTGGCGGCTTTGAAACTCCTTCTACTAATATCTTTGAAAAGCAGGTTGTTTTCGGCGGCGGCTCGAGACTTCGCGAGCAAATCAAAAACACCGTAAAAACTCTAAACGGAAGCCTTTATGTTGTGCTCGGAAGCTGTGAGTCGGCAATGGTCGGCGACGATATCCTCGGCATGGCGAGGGAAGCGGCGGAGCAGGGCGCCCCTGTGCTGGCGAGCGATGTCGCGGGCTTTCGCGGCAACGCGCGGGACGGATATGTCCGGGTGTTCAAGGACATAATCGAAGCCGCGCCGGAGCTTAGAATAGCGCTCCCGCGTGAGGCGCCGGCTGCGGCTGTCAACATTTTCGGCATTGTCCCCCGTGAGGATGTACGCTTTAGAGGCGACCTGTTTGAGCTGAAGCGAATTGCGGAAGCGCTGGGCATACGCGCCAACCTGTTCTTCGGAGCCGAAAACGGCGCGGAGCAGCTCGCGGCAATGCCTGCGGCGCGGCTGGATTTGGTGTTTTCGAAGTGGGGCGTGGAGCTTGCTGAAAGGCTGCGAGCCAAGTACGGCATACCGGCTCTCATATACGCCAGCCCGCCTTCCGGTTTTGATGAAGTTGCGGCGCTCGTCGCCGATATTGCGAAGGCGCTGGGGCTGGACAAAAAAGTCTCTGAAGCGTTCATCCAAAAGGAGAAGAAGGCGTTTGACTACTTTCTGCGAGGCCTTAGGGAAAAACTCTACTCTCGGATAATCAACAAGTCAGTCGCGATTGTCGGAAGCGAAGGGGAATCGCGGCAAATCGGAGGCTTCCTTTCCAGGTATTTCGGAGCGGAAATCACCGCTATCATCACGGACGGAGAATCCAAAGAACCATGCGCGGATTACGCGAAGAATTATTACTGCACGAACGACGCGGGAAAAATCCGATGTTTGCTTAAAAATGCAGGCGCGGATATCGTTTTCGGAAGCTCTCTTGAAAAAGACGCTTCAATCGGCTTCATCGAGAGTTCTTACCCGGTTCTGGATTATACAGTTCTTTCAAAAACCTATACCGGGACAATCGGCGCGGTTGCTCTGGCGGAAGAGTTCGCTTCGATTGTACGCCTGAGGAATAAAGACGCGGAATCAAAGCTGGCTGAGGCTATCAGAGAAAATAATATAAAAGGAATTTTGGAGGATTTTAAATGAGCAGATTATTTACATCTGAGTCGGTGACGGAAGGACATCCCGACAAAATTGCGGATCAGATTTCAGACGCGATTCTCGACGCTCTGTTAGCTGAAGACCCAAATTCCAGAGTAGCGGTTGAAACAGCCGTCGCGACGGGGCTTACGCTAATAATCGGCGAGGTGATGACAAAAGCCTATGTTGACATTGCCAAGGTCGTTCGAGACACTATCCGCGAAATCGGATATACCGGGGTGGTCGGCGGCTTTGACGCTGACTCGACCGCCGTGCTGGTTTCCTTGAACGAGCAATCTGCGGATATCGCGCTTGGCGTCGATGAAGCCTATGAATCCAAGCGCGAAGGCGAGAGAGGAAAATTCGGAATAGGAGCCGGAGATCAAGGAATCATTTTCGGCTACGCGACAAACGAGACCCCCGAATATCTCCCTCCAGCGCTTACTTATGCCCGCAGGCTGACAAAAAAACTCAGCGAGGCGCGGCGAAGCGGCGAGCTTTCCTACCTCCGCCCGGACGGCAAGAGTCAGGTTACGGTTGAGTTCGGCGGAGACGGCAAGGTGAAAAGGATTGATACAATCGTAGTCTCAGCGCAGCATTCCGAAGACGTGGCGCAGGAGCAAATACACTCTGATGTCAAGGAATGCATAATCAAAGATGTCATACCTAATGAGCTTCTGGACGAAAACACAAAGTATTTCATCAATCCAACGGGGCGTTTTGTCATCGGCGGTCCGCAGGGCGACTCTGGTCTGACAGGCCGTAAAATCATCGTTGATACATATGGCGGAACAAGCAGGCACGGCGGAGGAGCGTTCTCCGGCAAAGACCCGACGAAGGTTGACCGCAGCGCGGCTTACGCCGCCCGCTGGGTAGCTAAAAACCTCGTTGCGGCGGGCGCGGCGGAGAGAATCGAAATTGAGCTCGCCTACGCAATCGGCGTTGCAAAGCCTGTATCTCTGGCAATCGAAACCTTCGGAACCTCGAAATACTCGGAAGCGGAATTAATCGCGGCGGTGGAGAAAACATTCGACCTTCGCCCCGAAGCGATCATCAGCGACCTGAATCTTCGCAGCCCTATTTATCGACAAACGGCGGCTTTCGGGCATTTCGGACGCACGGATATAGATTTGCCGTGGGAAAGGCTCGATAAGGCTGAGGAAATCAAAGCCGCGCTAGGCAAATATACTGATATTCATAGAAAACTGCCTTTTTTTGTTGATTATACAGCGAGCGCAGAATGCTGACATCGGCATTTCGCACCATTCAATGGACAGTCAAGCTCCAAAAAAGCAACATTTGATGAAAATCGATATATTCAATCGGATATTTTTATGGAGGACAACATTATGCCTGATCTGAAACAAGAACTGCTCAATGAGCTTCATCTGAAATTGAAACTCGATGTTGAAGGCATTGACTACGAGCCTGAAGTCATCTGCGATTTCGCGGGATACTTTGGAATACTTAAAAGGCTGAATTTGCCTTCGTTTGACCCAAGCCTGCTTGATAGACTACAGCTCCCAATCGGAATCACACTCCCGTATGGCACGGATGTCGGGGCAATCCCCGTTAAAGGCTCCGATTACAGCATTGCCAAAGAGGACGGCGCTTTGCTGCTGAAGGAGCGCGGCAGACTCATCGCGGAGGTTGCTCTCACGCCTCAGCCCGAATGGATCGACAAATTCACAAGCGACGGTACGCCGATGTATGAAGTCGGATTCAGCTCTTCGGGCAATTCGCAGGACAAGAGCATCATCTTCGCCTATTCAACGGAATGCTCGGTCAAAGAGAAGAATGAGACCTGCCTGTTCTGCTGCCTTAACGGCAATTCGGTCCTTAAACAGGGAGCGTCATTGTGGAGAAATCCGCTGCAAATCGCTGAAACCTCGAAAGCCGCTTACGACGAGGGATATTCCCACCTGACAATCACAGGCGGATTCGTTCCGGAACGGCGCGAGCTGGATTATTATCTAGACACTGCCGAAAAGATCCAAGAAGCGATAGGCCGGAAAGACTTTAACGGTTCGGCGTGCATAGGCGCGCCCGTGGATTTGGATGTAATTGAGAAGTATAAGGAAGCGGGCTTCAGCTCAATAGCGTTTAATACAGAGGTGTGGACAAAGCCTTGGTTTGAGGTTATCTGCCCCGGAAAGGTGACGGAGTGCGGCGGCTATGACAACTGGCTTAACGCGATAAAGCGCGGGGTCGAGGTTTTCGGCAGGGGCAACGTGCGCTCGATATTCGTCGCCGGGCTCCAGCCGAAGGAATTATTGCTGGAGGGCATAGAGCAGCTTTCCGAATGGGGCGTCGTCGTAATCGCGTCGCCGTGGAAGCCGTATCAGGGTTCGCCGCTTGAGGGCCACCGCTCGCCGACGGTTGACTGGCATTGGGACATCCAGCAAAAAACTGCCGCGATTCAGCGGAAAAACGGTTTGACATACCGCGATCATTTTAACTCTTCTCCGGGAAGAACTGTGACTATGGAGTTAATCGCGCTTGAAGAGGGCCGGCTTTACGCGCGGCAAAAAGCCGCTGAAAACGAGGAGATAGCATGAAAAGCTTTCGTCGCGTCGCATTGGGTCTGACGCCTCCGGTCGCCATAGTGCTGCTATGGTGGTATGTTACATACACCGGCAAAGTCCCGCCGATGATTCTGCCGAGTCTGCCCGCGGTTGGGAACGCTTTCAAAAACAACGTCTTATCGGGGCAGTTGCTCGCGGATCTTGGCATAAGCCTCACGCGCGTCGTTAAAGGATACCTTGTAGCCGCCTCGCTCGGAGTTGTAGTGGGTACGCTTATCGGAGTATCACGCCGCTTTGACGAGCTGCTTTCCCCGACGCTCCACGCCATCCGTTCAATCCCCATGATGGCGTGGCTGCCGCTGATTATTCTGTGGTGCGGAATAGGTGAGGAATCGAAGATCGTCATCATAGTAATATCCGCGTTTTTCCCTGTGATGATTAACACCATCGGCGGAATCACGGATACGCCGCAACAATACCTTGAAGTTGCGAGATTGGGGAAAATGGGAGCTTTCAGAACGTTCTGGAAGGTGTATCTGCCTTCCGCCGTCCCGCAGATTTTCGTGGGATTGCGGCTTGGGCTGAGCATTTCTTGGATCGCACTTGTGGCTTCCGAGCTCTTGGCGGCAAACTCGGGCATAGGCTTTCGCATAAGCGACTCGCGGATTAAAATCCGCCCCGAAGGCATTTTTATGGGGATCATTGTCATAGGGATTATCGGCGTCATATTGGATAAGGGACTCACGACGATCGCAAAGCGGGCGACAAGATGGAACAGCGGCGGCAAGGAGTGACAAGCGGTCTGAAGGGCGTAAGGAAGGAGGCATAACTGTGAGTGAAAAGCGACTTCGGATAGAGGGCTTGAGCAAGAGCTTTACCGTGGGTAAGAAAGTAATTGACGCTTTGGATAACATAAATCTGGAAATTGAGCGGGGAGAGTTTGTGACGATTGTCGGCAAAAGCGGATGCGGTAAATCCACGTTGCTTAAAATCATTTCAGGGCTTCTTCCGTATGAATCCGGCAAGGTAGCGTATGACGGGCATGAAATCCGTGAGCCGGGCCCTGACAGGGGCATGGTGTTTCAGGAGCACAGGCTGCTCCCTTGGCTTAAAATCCGCGATAATATCGGCTTCAACCTCTTCAGCCTCCCTAAAAGGGAACGTGAGGAGCTAGTTGGCAGCCACATGAAGAAGGTTGGCATAGACGGCTTCGCCGATGCGTACCCGAATCAGCTTTCTGGAGGTATGGCTCAAAGGGCGGCGATTGCGAGAGGATTGGCCGGGAATCCTGAAATCCTGCTGCTCGACGAGCCTTTCGGCGCGCTGGATGCGCTTACGAGAATCCAGATGCAGAAAGAGGTGCTTCGGATTTGGCAATCGGAAGGAACTACAATGATTCTTGTCACGCATGACATTGACGAGGCGATTTTTTTAGGACAAAGGATTATCGTAATGTCCGAACGGCCGGGAAAGGTGCTAGACATCATCAACGCAAAGAACCTAGCCTACAAAAACAGGGCTGACGCGGATTTCGCGCGCGTAAAGAAAAAGGTTTACAAATATTTCTTTGAAGAGGAAATGCCTGATTTGGAGTATACGCTTTAAAGCAAAAAGGAGATGTTTTGCAATGAAAAAAAACACTCGATCCGCTTTGGCGGCGCTTTTAGCAGTCGGACTTATCCTTGGCTCGTCCGCTTGCGGCGCAACTGGAGCTGCCCAGGCCAACGCGGCCCAAACTGCACAAAGCCCGTCCGCCGAGAGCCAGAACAACATCCTGGATACCGCAGTTGCGTCCTCGCCTGAAGCTGCGCCTCCCGCTTCGGACGAAAATAAGACAGCGGTCAGAATCGCGCTCGCACAAGACCAGAATGAGCCTGACGGAGTTTTCCGCGCCGCTTCCAAGCTCGGCTATCTTCAGGAAGAATTGGATAAGGTGAATGCGGAGATCGAATGGCTCGGCTTTGCCGCCGCAGGACCCGCAGTCAATGAAGCTTTGATTGGCGAAAGCGTGGATTTGGCAGCTTACGGCAACCTTCCGCCCGTCAATTTGGCTGCGAAGGGTTTTGACGTCAAAATTATAGGATTTATCAGCAACAAACTTGACAATGCTGTCATCGTCGCGCCCGATTCTGATATTCAAACAGTAAAGGATTTGGAAGGCAAGAAAGTCGTCGTTGGCAGAGGCACAATCTCGGATGAATATTGGGGAGATTTGGTCGGCGCGTATGGCATAGATGAAAGCACGGTTGAAGTCGTCAATGATCCTGCAAACGGCGTTAACATTTTCGCCGCCGGTCAGGCTGACGCGATCGCCACGGCTGACCTTGTCACCTTCATTCTGCAAGCGAGAGGAGTACCTTTTCGCGTGCTTGAAACCACAAGGACGTCCCACCCCGAATTCGCTACGCAAGGCGTTATCGCGGGACGCGGCGAGTGGCTTAAAGAACACGGCGACATTGCCGTAGCTATCTTGCGAGCCTACGTGCGCGCCTACGATTATGTTGTCGAGCACCCGGAGGAGGCTCCCGGCCTTTTCGCGACAGACCTCTCGCCGGTTGAGCTTATAGAGGCGCTCTTTGCTGCGAATCCCGGATACCTTGACTCGCTTGACGGCGAAATAACCGAGGCGGCGATTGCAAGGCTTCAACGGCTGCCCGATTTCCTTAAGTCGCACGGCTACATCGACGCGACCATCGACGTTCATACCTTAATCGACGATAGCTACTACAAGCAAGCTGCGGCAGAAGCCAGGGGCAATTAGAAAGCCCCGGTAAGGACTTGTTCCTAAAGGCCGTTTAGCAAAATTCGGATAACAGGATACATATTCAACTCTACCACCCGGAACCGCCTTTTCGCCGCGATTGAGCGCCTTGCCCGGTCGGGAGGGCCTGGCAGCTATACTGCTTTTCATATAAACCCCTACGAAGCTTTGCTTCACCGCTAAGGATGAAAATATTAAGCCATTTGTGTATTTGAGGCATGGACAATTGTCCATAAAATGTATTTTCGTACTAAACTGCCTTTTTTTGTTGATTATACAGCGCGTGCGAAATGCCGATATCAATCGCGCCACTCAAGCTCCAAAAAAGGAACATTTGATGAAAAGCGGTATATTTCAAGTCTACGCAGTTTCGGGCATCCCGAGATTGCTGGAGCATTCCGTTACCTAGGCAGGGCAGACTTTGAGGAACTTGTTCATTCCGGCGGTTATGCTGATTGATTAGCATATGCAAATCAATGTATAGGCCAGCCATTTCTTGCCCTCGAAACGCATCTCGCTCAGCGTTTCGATAGCAGCGCCTGATAAGAGCCCTCAAGAAACGGCTTCACATACGCGCTGTTTGAGCGCCCAGCAATCAAGTAGCTTTGTTTGCTCAGTATAACACTTGTTTCCGCGCTAATATGGCATATACCTTTCGAGTGGAAGGCGCGCGGCTCCGGGCGGCGGAGGGCTTAGACGGCCGAAGCCGCAATCCCCCTAATGGGTATGAACGACATTAGGTGGGCAAAGACTCTTCGAAAGATTTCCTTCTGCATCCTAAGGCAGCGACACCTGATTGAGGCGTCTTAAAAACAAAGGGAGAGTAATCAAAATGCAAGCAATAGCTGAGTTCTTGAGCAACTTCAAGCCGTTTTATATCGCCACAATTGACGGCGACCAACCGCGCGTCCGTCCTTTCGGCGCAAGCGCTGTGGTTGACGGCAAGCTTTACATCGTCACTAACAGCCAAAAATCTGTAGCGGCACAGTTGAAAGCAAACCCGAAAATTGAAATCAGCACGACAGCCGCCGACGGCCGCTGGCTGAGACTGACCGCCGAGGCGGTCTTAGACAAGAACCCTGCTTCTGAGCAGAGCGTTCTAGAAAAGCTTCCTCAGCTCAAAAACCTGTATAAAGACAGCCTTGTCAATTTCGAGGCTTATTATCTTAAAAACGCGGCCGGTCTCATTGTATCGCGCGACGGAACCAGTGAATCCCACACATTTTAAGGGTTTTGGATCGGAAAACAAAAACGGGGGGAGTGGGGCGATATGCAACTTGACATGACGCGCGGGCGTATATTGCCGACTCTTCTTCGGTTTATAGCGCCGCTGATTATAGGCAACTTATTTCAGCAGGTCTATAATCTTACGGACATGTACATCGCGGGGCGTTTTATCGGCGCGAACGCGGTTGCGGCTGTGGGTTCGGTGGGTGCGCTGATGTTCCTGCTTCTCGGGTTTATGATGGGGCTTACCTCGGGGTGCACGGTGCTTACGGCGCAGCGTTTCGGCGCTGGGGATGCGGAGGGCGTTAAGAAAAGCGTGGCAGGGACGGCGATTATAAGCGTTGCCATGGCAATCGCCGGCACTCTGGCGGGGCTGATTCTGCTTGACGGCGCGCTTAAGCTGATGAATATGTCGGCTGACATCTATGACGACGGAAAAGCCTACATACAAATCATTTACCTCGGCCTTGCGGGGAATATGCTTTACAACTCCGTATCCAGCCTGCTTCGGGCCGCAGGCGACTCCAAGGCTTCACTTTATTTCCTGCTTTTGTCTGCGGGGCTGAATGTCGTTTTGGATATTTTACTGATTGCGGTAATTCCGATGGGCGTAAAAGGAGCGGCAATCGCGACGATAATCTCGCAGACCGTCTCAGGCGCGGCAAGCCTTATCTACATGGTGAAAAAAGTTCCCGCTCTGCGCGTCAGCCGAGCTGAATTCAAAATTGATTGGGGCGTCATAATGGCGCAGCTCAAAATGGGGCTGCCGATGGCTCTGCAATTCACGATCACAGCGATGGGGATTGTCGCGATACAGTCTGCGCTCAACACATTTGGCACCGACCCTGTCGCCGGCTACGCGGTTGCCGTGAAGGTCGATCAATTTGTTCAGCAGCCGATTTTCGCGCTGAGCATGGCTATGACGACATTCGCCGCGCAAAACAAAGGACGGGAGCTTTACGGCCGCATCAAGAAAGGAACGCTTCTTATGATTGGCCTGGCGATCCTGTACTGCTCCTTTTCAGCGGCTTTGAGCCGAACGATAATGCGGAGCGCGGTCAGGTTCATCATCTCAGGGGAAAGCGCGCAACGCATCGAAGCAATCGCCTCCTACGCCCAGATTTACGCCAACAACACGCTGACATTTATTGTCGCTCTGGCGTTGTTAATGCTTGCGCGGAATGTGCTTCAAGGCTGCGGCTACTCGTTCTTTCCGATGATTGGAGCAGTGCTGGAGCTTGGGGCGAGGTTTTACTTTTCGGCTAGGGCGGCGGTTCAAGGCGATTTTGGAGGAGTCTGTTTCGCTCAACCCATCACTTGGAGTATTGTCGGGGCAATTCTTTGGGCTGTGTTTATAATTATCTATTGCCGTAAAATGAAAGGAAAGGAATTTGCCAGCATTAAACGGGAGGAAGGATTATGTCAATATTAAAGGAACAGCTCTTAGACGAATTAAAGCTGTCCCTCGCTCTGCGGCTTGACGGCGTTTATTTCAAACCCGAAATCATCGCCGATTTGTTTGAGCGAATCCCAAACAACAACATAATTAAAACAAAAATCACTCCAGAATTAGTCGAACGGCTCAATTACCTTGTCCCGATAAGCTTCGCCTTTCCGCTAGGCACACGTGCGGCGACATTCGGAAGCTACGATTCTCTTTACAGCATTGAGAAAGACGGCGATGAATACTATGTCTCCAGACGGGGCGAACTTCTTAAGCAGTTGACCTTTGTTGACGATTCACCGGCCTTCTACGGCAAAACAACCTCCGACGGAACACCTATGCGCGAGGTGGCTACAGATTCGGCTTACGGCAATAAGCATAAGAGCATCATCTTTTGCTACAGCGAAGAATGTTCAGCGAAAGACAACGGAGAAACCTGCCTATTTTGCAGCTATAACCGCAAGAGAGTGAAAGAGTTTGAATTGGAATCGCCGCCTTTTCGCAGCGTCAAGCAAATCGGCGAGACAGCCGCAGCCGCTTATAGCGAAGGTTATTCCCACCTGACGATTACGGGCGGCTTCATTCCCGAACGCCGCGAGGTTGACTACTATCTTGACGTCGCCGAAAGCCTCCAGCAGCATCTCGGCGTGAAAGATTTCAACGGCACGGCTTGCATCGGCGCGCCTCTTGATTTTTCGGTTATCGACAGGTACAAAGAAGCCGGCTTTCGCACGGTCGCGTTTAATACCGAGGTCTGGGGCAAGGAATGGTTTGATGTTATTTGCCCTGCCAAAGTGTCTGCATGCGGCGGATATGACAATTGGATTCGCGCGATTGAACACGCCGTTCGAGTTTTCGGCGAGGGAAAGGTTCGCTCAAACTTTGTCGTAGGCTTGCAGCCGAAGGAACGGTTGCTGGAGGGAATAGAATATCTCGCGTCAATCGGCGTCGTCACGTTGCCGTCGCCCTGGTATCCCTCCTACGGGTCTCCGCTGGAAAGCCACCGCACGCCGACCCTGGAGTGGCATTGGGACATACAGCTTAAAACATATAACATTTTGCGAAAATACAGGCGCACCTTCGATGAAATTTTCGACGGAGCCCCGACGCGCTTGTATACCCATGAATTGTTTGAAATAGAAGATGAAACTTTGCCGTGCTTTGAGGGTAAATAGCATGAAAGGAGCAGCAGGAATGCCCGATTTAACAGAAAAGAAAGAAAGGCTGTATGAGGAATTAAAGCTCAAACTCGCGCTGGGGCTTGACGGAGTTTATTTTGCCCCTGAGATCATTGATGAATTGTTCGAGCTTCTGCCGAACAATAATGTAGTGCAGACAAAGATAACAAGGGATGTAGTCGAACGCTTGAATTACAACGTTCCGCTTTATTTTGCCTTGCCCTTTGGCACACGCGTATTTACGCGCGGCAACCGCGACTCTCTTTACTCAATCGAAAAGGAAGGGGATGTCTATTACGCCGCGAGACGGGGCGTTAAGCTTGCTCAGATCTCATTCGTTGACGACTCGCCTGCGTTTTACGGAAAGACGGCCTCGGGCGGAACGCCTATGCGCGAGATCGCCATGCAATCCTCGTGGGGCAGTCCGCATAAGAGCTTTACTATCTGCTACAGCGAGGAGTGCTCCGCAAAGGAAAAAGGAGATACTTGCCTTTTTTGCAGCTTCAATCGCCCGCGAAGAAAGGAATTCGAGCTGGAAGCTCCGCCGTTTAAGAGTCCGAAGCAAATCGGCGAAACCGCTGCCGCCGCTTATGCGGAAGGATTCTCTCACCTGACAATAACAGGCGGCTTTATCCCTGAACGACGCGAGGTTGACTATTATCTTGACGTCGCCGAAAGCCTGCAGCAGTACATTGGCGTGACGGATTTCAACGGCACCGCCTGCATAGGCGCTCCGCTTGATTTGTCCATTATCGACAAGTACAAGGAAGCGGGTTTCCGCACAATCGGTCTGAATACCGAGGTTTGGGGCAAGGAATGGTTTGATGTGATTTGCCCGGCTAAGGTGGCGGTCTGCGGCGGATATGACAACTGGATAAAAACAACGGAATACGCCGTGCAGGTTTTTGGCAAGGGGAAAGTCCGCGCCAATTTCGTCGTCGGCTTGCAGCCAAAGGAAAGGCTGTTAGAGGGCATTGAATATCTCGCTTCCATCGGCGTCGTGACTATGCCGTCTCCGTGGGTTCCGTCCTACGGATCGCCGCTTGAGGATCATCGGACGCCCACAGTTGACTGGCACTGGGATATTCAGTTAAAGATATATAATATTCTGCGCAAATACGGGCGCACGTTTAATGAAATCTTTGATGCCTCACCCGCGCGTTTCCTAACCCATGACTTTTATGAGATTGACGACGGCACTCTGCCTGTTTTTAAGACGGCAAGTTGAATACGGCTTTTTTAAGTCCACTATCTTTTCTTTCGGATTCTTTGAACTCATAGCTTGAGCGACGCTGTCCTTATGGATATGGAGGCAAGACAGACCATGCTGAGGATTGCTTATTTTGCCGTTCGGACTTGCGTTGAAGAGGAGAATTATTCTCGGCACGAAATAAGTGAAGTTTTGCATATATACCGCTTTTCATCAAATATTCTTTTTTTGAGCTTGATTATCCCTTGAGGATACGAAATGCCGAATCTGCATTTCGCACTAACTGTATAAACAAGTTCCAAAAAAGGTAATTTTATATGAAAAGCAGTATACATTGCAATTATGAGAAGAATAAACAGCAAAAACTCAGTAAAAACAACTGTTCCTGATAAAACTATAATCATATAGATGATTCTTTGCGCTGTCGAACCTATCCCTCATATTGATGCTGTACATGAAAAGAGCACCGGTGGATGGCAATCATTAATAAATATAAAATAAAGCCTCAAACCGGACTTTCGGCTTGCGGCTTTTCCTTTTTAAGCAAATCATTGAATTTGAAGGCAGATCCGCATTTCCATTGGAGAGAAATGCTTGCACCTCTGCCAAGGGCGACCCGCGCAGGCTAGCGCCATCAAATTGGAGAAGCGTCTTGGGGCTGTTCTGCAGGGATTCAGAAATCCAGCTCCGTTATGCAGCGAGTGAGAAATGCCGATATCGGCATTTCTCACCACTCAATAGATAATCAAGCTCCAAAAAAGGAAAATTAGATGAAAATATACATAGCACTCCAAAACGCCTTCCAAAAAACCATTGGCAAGCATTTGCCCCTTCCTTCTCTGCGATTGCCGCATCCAAGGCCATTGAGGCCGCCCCTCTCGCCTTGAGCGCGGCCGTCGTTTCCCCGGCCTTGAACCGGAGCTCTTCCAGATGCCTGGTACTGCTTCTCAGAGAGCCTCTTTGGAATCTGCGCTGCGCAGGGGACAAACCGCATGCGACAATCGTTCCAGCGCCGCTTCCTTTGCATCGATTTTGGAGCTTGACTGTCTATATAGGCTCTGTAATCAAGCTAAAATCGGAATTTCAGCATGCGCCAGTCAGTCCTGCGCATCCACGCGCCTTCTAGATCAATCCTTCTCAAGAATCCGCCAGTCTTCTGCTTCCGTTTCCCAAATTGCCGCTTGTCCCGCTTATCTTCATGCTGATAGTTTTTCCGCAGTGAGGGCAAATCTCTTCCACATGAGATTCATCTTTGCCAGGAAAAACTAAATCGGCTAGAGGCTGGGCGCATACTTGGAAAACATTCTTGATTCTGGGAATGAAGGTTCTGGTTTTGGGGCTTTTCAACACCAAGCTGTGGCGAGCGACAGATAGGACAGCTCCTATTAGAATGGCGTCAACTATCAGTGGCATTCCGTACCCATAAGACACAAATGGCAAATTAACGCTGACAATCGGCACCATATTGAAGTTGACAAAGACGCTCAAGATAATCCGGATTGCCAAGATGTTGCAGCAGGTCAAGGCTAGGAAAAACCCGTATAAATCCCGAGACTTGAATGCAGCTTTGTAAAGCAGGAAAATGAGGAGCGCTGAAGTCAAGACTATTGACGCCCCAAATATAATCCCCTGCTTTGCTATTGCGCTGACCAGAACGAAATCGTTCATTGCATTTGGAAGGTGTTCAATAGATTGCATTCCGGTTCCAAACAGACGGGATGAGGCTAGAAGCCTTCTGGCCATCTGGCTTTGGTATGTATTCCCGTCGAGAAACCCCTCAATTCTTGCAACCATGGAGGGCTTTTGTAATATATTAAAAGATAGCCAGGCGAAAGCCACAAGAAGTATAACGCCACAAAGCTTAATAACCTGCTGCCAATACAGAAGCGCCAAGCGCCAACATCATGCAAAGTGCTCCTGAAGTGGATGATCTCCAAAAAAGCATGCCTGAAAAGGCGAGAATCGCCAAGAAGAAAAATATCCCGACCCATCCTCCGCCCTTTTTGTTAAATAGCATTCCTGAAAGGGGCAAGGCAAATAAAAAATATTTGGAGTCGTAGATTCGCAATTCCCAGTTAAACTTCGCATCAATGAGGATTAGTGCTAAAATCCCCAAATAGAGAGGGATTCTCAACTTGAACAGCCATTGGTAGTTTATGCTCATCATGGCAAGCATTGCAATAAGGGCGATGGAAGCATACATGGCGAAACTAAGACCCATGCCGATTTTCATCAATGCGTTTGGCATGATAAATGCCATGGACGCCCCAAATAGAATCATCAATAAAGTTGTGGCAATTAATGGCCATGGGGTTTCCAGCCGATGCCTCTTGTCAAGCTCTATCCCAATCTCAGTTGGATCCCCCAGGTTCCTTATGGCTTCCACAACGGCGACATCCTCATTCATCCCTTGCGAGACGCTGCTTATCACTGAGTTTTCAATGTGATCCAAGTACTCTTCCCGTATCGCCCTATGGGCCATCTTGCACTTGACATTAGAGCAGATGTCATATATCACGGTCTCAATGCGAGAATCCAAACAAGGCGCCCCCCTTCATCTCCCCAATCACCTTGGCCATTGACTGGGAGTAGTAGCTCCACTGGCTGGTTTTCTCCTCCAGCATCTTTTGACCTGACTTGGTTATCTTGTAATACTTCCGGCTTCGCCCTTCTAATGACTCTTCCCAATAGGAAGTCACGGCACCCTCGTTTTCAAGTCCGTGCAAAATGGGGTATAAAGATCCTTCCTTCAGTTCAAAGGCATTATCCGACTTATTCTTCAGTTCCTGGATCAACTGGTATCCATATTTATCACCGGAATTCAGCATGGACAGCACAAGAATGGGAGTGCTTCCCTTTAAAAGCTCCTTGTCGATTTTCAAATGCCCACCTCCCTTAAAGCATCTTAAGATGCTGCTTTTCATAGCAAGAAACGCCAGATTCATGATGCCTGGATTCACTATGCATCGTTATGCTATGTATTAATCATATGCCTTTGCAAGAGGATTGTCAATGCTTTTTCTTAAAAAGAATTTGTGTAAATTGCATGCAGACCGATGTCAAGTAAAGTCGAAAAATATCTTAGTTTTATCCACAAAATATTCTTCAGCTCAAAAAACGCGCTGCCTTAATGCATGGCAAGACAGCGCGTTATATTATTGTTGAATCTTACAATACATCCGCCGTTTCGCTAGTCAGCACTCACTCAACGGCACATCCGTCCCCGTCGATAACGTCCGTGAACTTCCGCTTGATTTCAATCTTGTCAGAGCCGTAAACAAGCATCTTGTCAATAAGCGCGATCGTAATTTCCCGCGTGAGCCGCTCTTCAAAGCGTAGCTTGGCCATTATCCCGCGAAAAGGATTATCGCAGGCGGCGTCCTTTTCGGGACGTTCGCTTTCCATACCGAAAAGCTGCGCGTTAAGCGCGGCCAGTCTGCAGTCCGCTTTATCGCGCAAATCAATATACTCGCTTTTGCTTATCTCGCCGTCGCCATAACGGGTGTAGAGCGTCATCTTTTCGCTTTGAAGCGCGGCGGTCTGCCGCTACTACGCCTGAATCTCTCTCAACAGTCTATCAGATGCGACTGCGCGCCAGTTCTCGCGTTTCTTTAGCAGCGAATACTTCAAACAGCTTTTGCGCCCCGCCTGTCACAGCTTCCTCCACAAGGCTGGCCTCAACGCGCTCTCGATGTTGCAAGCTACTCTGAATTTGCTGACAATGCACCTTCCGCAAAATAATTTTTCAGCAATCACTCCGGCGTGCATAGTGACCGCAAACGACGTGAAAACGCAGGAGGAACTGAATAATGCCAGTATGGACATCTATATCGGCGTAAGTCCGAACGTGTTGTAAGAACGTATATTTATGCACTTTGCAAATCCTTGACTGGCCAGCATTGACAAGTAAAGTGCGAGGATGTAAAATTTATAATATTAACTGCATAGGAGGAATTCTCACATGTCAAACACACATTAGACATGAACGCCCTCAATGTGATGGGCTTAGAGGAACTTACCACAGAGGAAATATTCTCTGTAGACGGAAGGTTTTCACTAGAAGCACTCGGATTCTGCATTGCTTTCAGCAACGGTTGGAGTTGGTTCGATGGCAGTTAGTTTTGGTTGGGTTGCCGCAGGCTCTGCAATAGCCTTGATGGTATACTGCTTTTCATATAAACTACTATGAAGCTTCGCTTCACCACTAAGGATGAAACCATCACTTATTTAAAGTTTTATTTCCGCTAAAATCGGCAAAAATATGGAAGGCAGGATAGGTTCAT
>JAISZB010000143.1 GCA_031269465.1 Clostridiales bacterium
TCGCCGTCCCGCGCTCTGTCTCGCGGCCGGCGGCGGCCTCGCCCCCGCCGATCCCCGCCGCGATGGCCGACACGCCGAGCCCCTCCCCCGAAAGCGCCTTGATCTCCCCGCGCTCGAACGGCGACAGGCGTTGAAACGTCCGGCTTTCTGCGCTGCACTTGCATTGATCCATAGGGATCCGCTCCTTCATTTTTGGTGGCAAACTAAATGATACCGTGTTTCCCTATGGATTTCTACTGGCTGTATCTGTTGCATTTCATTTTACAATGAACCATAATATTTTTCCTAAAACGCAATACTAAAAAGCATTGACTTTTGCTCAAATTAGTGTTATATTTCATACAATTCCGCTAGGGGCGCTTTTGGATTTATCCAATTGCTGAGAAGTACCCTTTGAACCTGATCCGGGTAATACCGGCGAAGGAAAGCGATATGCCCCTTGCGGATCATTACGCTGCCTAGACAGCTTCCAAGGGGGTTTTTTCATGTCCGCTTTCAACGATTTCTGGTCCACGCCTTTAGGCACCACAACAGCAATTGTCGTATGCTTGGCAGTGCTTGGCGTCATAGCGGGTATTCTTCAGAGCAGGCGAAAGCTTACGGTTCGAGTTGCTACATACTCATCAATATGCATAGCGCTTGCATTCATCCTCGGCAACATAACGCTTTTTAGAATGCCTCAGGGTGGTTCCGTAACTCCGTGCAGCATGCTTTTCATCGTCCTGGCCGGATATTGGTTCGGCCCTTCGGTAGGCATTCTGGCAGGCGTAGCTGAAGGCCTGCTGGGTCTTATCACTGGACCTTATGTCGTGCATCCTATGCAGCTTCTTCTGGACTATCCCTTGGCCTTCGCTGTTCTAGGCATATCCGGATTTTTCAAAAACAAGCGCTGGGGACTTCAGATAGGGTATACGGCAGGCGCGCTTGCGCGCTGGTTGATGAGTTTTCTGTCCGGCGTCATTTTCTTCGCAAGCTATGCGGGAGACTCCAATCCGATTGTATATTCCGCAGTCTATAATTTCTCATATATTCTGCCTGAAATGGTTATAACTCTGATTTTGCTGTTCCTTCCTCCGCTTAGAAACGCGATTGACGCCGTAGAGAAGCAGGTTTCCGGGAAAGCAACAGCTTAGCGGCATTTCCCTTCAAGGATTATGCAGATTTTCATACGCGACTCAGCATAGCATTCCAGCGCTGAAGGACGCATGAGTGAAACGCTATATGAAAAGCAGTATAGCTATGGAGGGATCCAAAATGAAGAAAATACTTAATTTCATTTTTCTTTTTACCCTTGCATTTTCAATCTTCACGCAGACATGCGCAGCCGCGTGGGATAAAGGCAATCCATCCGCCGGCTACTATGACGACAACATTATATTGCCCGATAAGACTGTGATAGACATCAAAAAAGATCATCCGGTCCTTTTCATAAACGGGACTTTGATTACTGAATATGAAGTGATCATCAGAAACGGCAGATCATTGGTGCCGGTTCGGCTGGCAAGCGAAGAATTGGGCGCTGTCGTAAGCTGGGACGGCGCAAAGCGGGAGGTTGAAATTCAAAAAGGCCTGAATGAAATCCTTCTTTCCATCGACAGGGACAAAGCGAAGGTGAACGGCAGGGAAATATCCTTGGACCATTCCGCTGTGATATACAAAGATAGAACCTATGTGCCGCTCAGGTTCGTTGCGGACAATCTGGACGCCTCAGTCAGCTATGAGCCGGAGATGGATATCAATGTATACAAGCAATTTTACGAAACCAGCTGGGCTATATCCCCCGCCAATACAATTGTCAGGGATCGCCCGAATATAATGATAGATGAAAAATATCCGGGAGAAGCGGCCCCGCAAAAAGAAGCGATGGCGCGATCAAAGGAAGTTTGCCTTGAAGGATTGGAAAACTTCAAGAAGTCGATCATTGAAAGCCTTGCAAGTTCCGGCGAGCCTGAAGACAGGATGAACGACGAATTCAAAGATATCGAAAGGCAAGTAGGCAGGATGCTTTACATAGGTGAAGTCTCAAGATTCTACAAATTCACAATGGGCCCATATGAAATCCTATACGATAAGTATAATGGCAGGATGTTCTTTGAAATATACTCCGACGGAATCTTGATAAAAGAGGTTGACATACATGATCCCGGCTTGTTTTCCCTTATCTTTATCATTGGGTAGGAAACGCCAATTAAACTTATTTGCACTCAAAATCGGTGCATTTGACTGCAAATTCAGTATAATGAGGGATGCCCTTGAATTTCTGCAGTTTTCTTTAAGCTGCGTCACAGAGCTGCCATCCCCATGCCATGGCGCCAACTCCAATTCCCGTATATATCTATTTTCACCAAATGTTCCTTTTAATGGCAATTTTCTATGAAAATCAGTATAACTGCCCCGGCGAAGCCGCAATGTACGACAAGGATCTTCCGAATGACTTTCGCTCCCCTTAAAGTATACGATTTGAGAAGATTTGTTTTAAGTTGCTTAGAAATCACTCATCTTATAAAAATACGCTAACAGTCGGCTTTAAAAAAGCCTCCAATGAGTTTCTCATTGGAGGCTTTTCTTACGTACATCAGCTTTTTCTTTTCTTTCGTATTGGCTTCTTTTGTTTCTACCTAAATCTCTTCAGTTTAACTTTTATTTGCTAGTTATAGTATTTCATTATAATCTCAATTTTATGCTTCATTCAAGGCATTTTCTAAATTTTCCCGGTTAGTTCAAAATAACCCCTGACGAAAAATGGAAGAGATTAAAGATAGGATTCTATTGAATCACTTTATCTGAATCCAAACGCCGTCTCTAATATTGTAGTAATACACCCCAACATTTGTGAAGTCATATGAAGATGGAAGGCCTGTGATAGATCCCTTGCCATGAACTATGATGTTGCTGTCTCTGGTAGCTCCTGATATAGTTGCTCCTTCGCAAAAATGAAGGTTCGACTTGACAGTAATAAGTGAAGTTCCCAAGAATTCCAGGCTTTCTCCCGGAAGCAGCTTAAGATCTTTATTAAGTGAGATTTCAGAGTCTTTGAGGATATACTTGCGGTTCTGCAGTCTCAGCTTTCCTTCGAGCATTGTTATATGAGCGTTTTTATCAGAGCATATGAAAATGGTTTTTCCTCTTCTCACAGTGCAGCCTGTTTCGAATTCATAGAAAATTCCGGTTTCAAACAAATTCAAGCGCGAATTCACAACATCAAGCTCACCGCCCGCCTCAAGCATTAATTTGCCGTTCTCGCTGCCGGATAGTCCTCCGCCGTCTTGCACAACGGCTTTTCTACCGCGTGGAATTGTAAGGCATGCATTGTTGGCCAAAAGAAGCGTTGTTCCGGATTTAATAACAATATCTTCTTTCAAGGTATAGTCTTCCTCCAAAACAACAGTTCCTGCATCGCTTTTGAGCCTCACTTCAAGATTTCTGGATTCTTTAGACTCATTGTCTGGCTTTTCGGTCTCTTGCAGCTGTGCAGTCTCGAGCTGTTCTGAAGGGTTCTCTTCAGCCTCCGCCGCCTGTTCTGTTCGCAGAATCTCAGTCTGCTGTTCAGTCGCCTGGATTTCTTCAGGCTGATCAGCCAGGCCTATTTCAGCTGTTTCATCAGCCAAGATATCATCTTCCGCCAATATTTCCTCTTCAGGTGCCTGTGAAGCAGCTGGCGCTTTTGATGAATCGGGCTTCAGGTAAAAAAAGCTTCCCTTGCCATAATCAGGCTTTGCAGGAGCCGGCCATCCTCTTCTGCCGTGGGCTGATTTTGAATCATTTGAGAATTGACCCCCATAAGGGCTCTCCGATCTGAAGCCGCTTGAATATCTGGATCTTGACGCATCTGAAGGAGACGGATCCTCTTGAGATTCATCTTCGTCCGCAGTCATGCTTTCATCAGGAGCAGCGTTTTCATTTGCAACTGGAGGAGTTGGGCTTTGCTCTGCAGCCTCCTCGCTATTTGAAGCCTCATCTGCCGTTTCCTCTGAAGGCTCAATTTCAGCGGGAAGCGTTATCGGAGCTATCGTAGGAGCAGCTTCCGGCTTGGAGCTTGCCAGCGCCTCCTCTTTTTCCTCCAAAGCTTTGCTTGCCATCTCCAAAAGAGAGAGCTGCTCGGCTCTAGTAATATCGTTTTTTACTCTAAGCGTAAAATCCGAGTATGCGCTTACGATTCCTCTGGATACCAGATAAGAGGCAGCTTCCCTGTAAATCGGCTGGTCATCAGGGATGTCCATTTCATCGGCGAATTTTGCAAGAATAGATTCATCTACTGGATCAGGAGATCCAATGAGCTTATAAACCATGCAAAATGCTTGGAGCCTTGTTGTATTTTGATTTGGCTTGAAGCTGCCGTCTGGGTAGCCGGAAATATACTTTTTGCTGATTGCCGCTCCTACATCTCCTACAAACCAGTCATCCGCATTTACATCTGAAAAGTGGGCGGCGCCTAATAGCTCTACATGAAAAAACTTATTGTACATAACCACTGTTTCCGCTCGAGTGCATGGTTTGTCAGGCCTAAATGAGCCGTCCGGATAGCCGCTGACAATTCCTAAGGCTGTGTATTTCTCAATGAGCTTCTCCGCCCAGTGGCCGCTCACATCATTAAAGCCGCTCTGGGCCGCCTTCACCTCAGTTGCGGGCATGGCTGCAAAGATTATTGATGCCAAGATGACATTTGCCAGTATCTTTTTCATTGCATCTTCTCCTTATAATAGGGATGCCTGTTAATATTTCAAGGAATCCATCCCTTAGGCTGCATTTACCGATGCGCGTAATATTGTGCAGATTGTTATGCGTTTGCATCAGATACTCATTAGGATGGCAAACTTCAGCAAAATAGGCGCAAAACAATTTCGCATCGGCATAGTGGCGGAATGACCGGCAAAGGCTTCATATTTGCTTTGCAAATCTTGCCTTTAATAATCTTCCGCTGCTTCTTCTTTTATCTCTTCGCTATGTCGTAGCCTTGTTTTTTTTCAAAGCCTACAGTTATTTTCCATAGTATAAGGTAGAAATATGCAAGAATAAGATTCTAGTTTTATCAATTATTAGCATGATTTCCAATAAACGCAGTGTTGCTATAAATGATCTAGAGGTTTAGGCCCAGGATCAATATCTCAGAAAGGACTTGATGCCCGCCTTTACTTAAATGAACCCAATTCAGCGGCAATCTTCACTTTCCCGTCAACTTCAATTCCTCCTTTTTTGATCAAGACCCTGCCGGAAATGATTTTTATAAGGCTTTCTTCCTTGTCGCCCACTAAAATCCTGAGGCCTTCTGTCAGCTGCCCGTCTTTTTCGACTGAGATGTATGCTGTTTCATCTGAAAAAATCCCATTCGTCAAATCGCTCGCTAGAACCGTTCCACCGGCTTCAACCAGAATGCCGCCGCTTCCGGATAGCTTGGCGCCTTTGGAGAAGATTACCTTGCATCCATCCGGTATTGTTATCTTCGCTTCTTTATCCAGCTGAAGCGTAGCGCCTTCAGGAATCTCCGCGTCAGAATCCGCTCTCAAGTCAAACGGAAGCTTCAGAATGCTGCCTGGCTTTACAGTCTTCAAGGCGTTTTTGATAATCTCATACGAACTGTATTCTTCAGCGCCGACCACCCCTTCTCCCTTCGGAGGAGATTCGGAAGCTTCTATTTCACCCGGCGGAGCTTCTGACGACGCTGGGGTTGCAGCAGGCGTTCTGGATGGAGCCGGCGTTATATTCTGCGGCGGCGTCGGAGCCGGCCTTAAACTTATCGCCTTGTCCAGCATCAGAAGCGCTTCCGCGCGCGTGATTTTGTCCAGAACCCTAAGTTCTTTTTCAGTTGCCAGCAACCCGTTTCCGGCTGCGAAAGCGACTGCCCTTCTATATATAGGAAGCTCCGAGGGAATCGAATCCTCGTCTGCGTATTTTTTCAAGACGTCCAAGTTAGATGCGGGATAATCCAGCATCTTGTACAGCACTACAAGAGCATGAAGCTTTACGGCATTCTCATTCGGCTTGAAGCTTCCATCAGGAAACCCTATGATATATTTTCGCGATTCGGCTGCGCCAATGTCTTTATAGAACCACTGCCCTCCCTTTACATCAGGGAAGCTGCTTCGCCCGTTTTCGCTTTCCATGCCGAATCCCCGACTGAACAAGGAAACGACTTCCGCGCGCGTGCTGTATTCATCCGGTCGGAACGCACCCCCCGGGTATCCTTTCAGCAATCCGCTTTTCAGGTGCTTTTCGATAAGCTCTTTTTCAGGATGGCCGCCAATGTCTGAAAATTTGGCTTCAACTGCGTTAACTCTTCCTGAAAATGCACTCGTCGCTATCACTGAGGAAATGAATGCAATTAAAAATCTCATTTTAATCTTCATTATTCTTTTCGCGATTCGCTCATTGCTAGCAATCGCTCCTCCTCCCATCATTTGCAGTTTGCCTGGCTGAGGCATCTTTTCAAATTATGCCATGCGTTATCGGATTCTTTCGAAATGGACTTTACCATACTGATTCGCATATAAACATTGTTATGGAGCTTGATTATGCAGAGCCACAATTGAGTCATGCTCCATAACATGAACATTTGACGCAAATCGGTATATTTTAAGCCGCAAACTGAATTCTATAGAGCATAGCCATTTGAATAGATAAAAGCCACCTCTTGGCTATAGAACCCGCAACTACGAATGCTCTTAAAGAGGAAGTCGCTTTCTTTCACAGATATTCATTGACGTTAAAGTTGCAAATGAATCTCTGCTTCAAAAAAAGCAACTCCATTCTTTTGAGTGCGGATTATTATAGTTCGCCAGCGTATATTCTTTATTGTTATAACCGGATATGCAAAATATTCAGAATTAGCAATTTACCTCCAGATTTTCGATCCATTTTTCAGACGATTAGAACTGTTTAGATTAAGTTTAAAAGATAAAAGCAAAATAAAATCTGTTTGCGTGATTCCGTCATGCTCGTTGGTGAGCGTTTCGCCCGCCCGGTAAGCGACGGCGGCAACGGTGGCAACGACGGATTTCCCCTTGCCGCGACTGATAATTCTGATACTGTATATGGTAGATTGTCATTGGCGTCACCACCCTTTTTAAATTCTTATTGGAATGAAAAAGCGGCAAGCCGTCCTCCGGTTTCGGAGTCATGGCTTGCCGCAGCGGGTTTTCGCGGGGTTAAGGAGCGCGACGCCCCTTATTTCGAGCCGACAGGTGCGAAACGCCCCCGGCAGTGCGCACTCGCTTCGAAACGAGTACGCACTGCCGGGGACATTTTGTGCCTGTCGGCACAAAAGAAATGATTTCTGCGAAAGGAGTTTGACGCTTATGGCTATATATCACCAGCTCTGAATAAAACGGCATTTTGGATATATTTTCATATATTCATTAATATATATTCATTAATATATATTATTTAAGATATATGAAATAATTTTAACATAATACAAAAATTAGTTTGA
>JAISZB010000171.1 GCA_031269465.1 Clostridiales bacterium
AATTTGAAGGTAATATTGCACAAAACGAAGATTCAGTTTAAAGATGCCATGTGAGTTTTGGAATTGGGAATATTGCACAAAGAAGTGATTGACGACTCTCATAATTTAGCTATGTCTTGATAGAAAAATAAAGCGGCAGCCTGCGCAAAATGGTATATATTAGATCTTATGAGAGAAACTAAATGCCAATTGAGCGGAGGCTGCACTATGAATTCTATTATAGTCGATATTACTTGGATTGCCGAATATCTTATAGAGTCAAATTTGGCCGCCAATTTTTCTGATTCCCAGATTCGGCATATCGCCACGATTGCGGCGTCTATGGTTGAAAAAGGCTCCTCAGGCAAAATTTCCGACTTTGCAGAGCAGGCCGATTGCCGCCGAACAGCCTTGGGCCGCTTCATTTCAATCGGAAAATGGGATGAAGGGGCAATTTGAGAATACATAAAAAATGCAGCATATGAATACATACTTAAACATTCTCAGTAAATTGAAAAGCCAATCTTCTTCAGCTTCGACGATACCGTGAATGCGGAGACCAAGCCTTTGAGACAGGCGAGGCGGCCCATTCAAGGGACGGCGTACATTTTTTCCCACCTCGAAGGGAAGGTTGTCTGGGGACGCCAAGCCGTGGCGGGGACGGCAGGCTGCGGAAGCATCGCACTTAATTATGCAATCCAAAGGTACGACAAGGATCTTGGCAAAGACGGCCCCAAAATAAAATGCGCCTCTGACATGGCCTCGTCGCTGCCGAAGCCTGAGGGGAAAGCTTATTTTATGGCCGACAGCTGGTATTCGTGCGCAGAAATCATAGATTCCCGCCTGAAAAACGGCTGGCGTGCATAGGCGCGCTCAGGGCGGATAGGGCTGTATTTCCAGGAGGTTTTAAGATTTCCACCGGCAAATTCGCGAAAACTCTCGACATATCAGATTTCAGCCTTGCTGAAGCGAAAAAATCGGAATATTATGTATATAGATATGAAAGGCAAGCTGAATGGAATCGAAAGCGCAGCAGTATTATTGCCGTATCCAAAGGAATCCTTCGGCAAGCCCACTGCTTTGAGGGCTTTCATTTTTCTTAGGCGAAAGACAGCCTTGGATTCGGAAAATATCAAATCCGCTCAATCAAAGGGATAGAGCGCCTCTGGACGCTGATTACCCTTTGCCGCTTAATCTGCTGCACGGCTGCGGGCAGCGGAATGAGAATGCTGGAAACCGCAAAAAATCCATATATGAACGGGGGCGCAACGGAGAAAGCCTCGAAGCGGTTCTTTCGGATTTCTGCGGCGGGCCTGCAAGCCTGGTTGCAGCGCAATAATTTTATATATCACTAAATGCTGTCGTTAGGATGATGTGCATGTTAATTATATACAGCGGCATGCACATAATAAAGCAACGCATCGCATGCCGTCCGCCTGAAAGGCCTTCCGCCATCCAAGGCGGAGCTGCCGCTGCGCCGAAAGGCTTGATTCCGCGCCTTTTTGTCCGCTTTCACGGGCGAAGGCCACCGCCTGTGGAGATTTCCGGTCCGCCCGGCGCCCCATCCAAGCGGATCGCCGCAGGTAGGCGGCTGCACTTCAACATTCTGTGCAGCTTGCCCAAAATAAGCTTGCAACATTCGGAATTTCTTTAAAATTCTAGAATTTGGCTATTTCGCCTGTATTATAAAGGTAATATGAATTGTATGATTAATATTCTGTGTGCACTCTGTATATCATTTATATAAACGCTCATTTAGAGCTTCTTATATACCGATTTGCAGTCAAATGAATCGATTTTGATGTCTGATTATCCGTTGAAGGGTGCGAAATGACTATATCCACATTTCGCGCTAATTGTATAACCAGACATCAAAATCGTAACTATCCAATGCAAAGCAGTACAGCTTATGATTGCGGCCTTTTTTTGCATTTATCTAGCATTCTCACCTCAAAATATCCGCTTGGCTGTCTTTCAAAAATGAGCTTTTGCGGTTTCAGGGCATATGCGCGCCGCCGAATGCCGACTCCACCCATCGAAGCTGTTCAGCCGCAAGCTGTAGAGGGGGCTAGGGCATATACCTAGAAGGTCGAGTAGGCGAACATCTAGCGGCATTCTCCCCCCGCACTCCCGCCTCGGTTTTTGCTCCTCGCTTGCCGCCTGGCGACCTTGAGCATTTAAGAAATCAGGTAATTTCACATACAAAGGCAGCCATTATTTCGGGTTCTTCCACTAAACCATTTTTAATCCATTCCATAAGTATTCTGAATAGGCCGGCAGCTATAAACTGCGAAATATAGTTTGTTATGGCAGGATCATCACGAATTTTGTCCTCTTGGGTTTTGAATAAATCCGCTATCGAAGCACAAAGTTGTTCATAGAATATATGTGTAAGGCCTGTCTTGATTAAAACCTTTATAAATTCTTTACTTTCCCTAAAAAACGAAAAGTAGAGAAGCGTAACTTTGTATTTCTCGGCATCTTCAATCAATCCTATACTATCTATGAATTCGTGCAAAAGAGCATCTACGTAGTCTTTAATAATATCTTCTTTCGTTTGATAATTTCGATAGAAAGCCATGCGGGATACGCCAGCCAGTTTTGTAATTTGAGTAATTGTGATTTCATTATAGCTTTTCTTCTCCAACAGCTTCATGAGCGCTATGAAAATGCTGTCTTTGCTTAACTTTTTTTGCGAGTGAGGGTAAGATTCGTTCATTGAAACTGCCTCCTTTAGTATGATTATAGCACTTTATCCGTTCTGTTATAAGTGCAGCGCAAATGAAGGCGTTACAGTTTCAAATAAATGCAACACACGGTCGCTTTGCTATTGACAAGTGATTATCCATATGATATTGTTACGAATGTAACGTAACAAATGTAACTGACATGTAGGAGGAATATATCATGGATAAAACGAATCAGCCTGAAATTAATTGGGACTCAAGCAAGATGGCTAGCCAAAAAGGAAAAGTTGCTCTAATCACCGGAGGAACGGGAGGATTAGGATTTGCCGATGCGAAGGCGCTCGCTCTCAAAGGCGCCAAGGTAATAATTATCGGAAGAAATCAAAAAAAAGGCTCCGAAGCTATTGAGAGAATAAAAAAAATAGATGCGAATTCGGATGTTTCGTTTTTTCCTGTTGATTTGGGGAATCTATCTGCAATCAAGTCTTTCGCAGATCAGATGAACAAACAGTTATACAGGCTGGACATCTTGATTAACAATGCAGGCGTTATGATGCCTGCCAAGCGGCAGCTTACAGCAGACGGATTCGAGTTGCAATTCGGGACAAATTATCTCTCTCACTTTGCTCTTACCGGAGAGGTGTTTCCAATTCTCAAAAAAACTGATGGCGCTCGTGTCGTCACCATAGCCACGCTTCCTGGCAGATACCGAATTGATTTTGACAATCTTCAATCAGAAAAGCGCTATAGCGCATGGGTTGCTTATGGCCAATCCAAACTGGCCGAGCTGATTTTCGCGTTGCATCTGCAAAGGCTGAGCGAAAGGAATAAATGGGGCATTTCAAGCATGGCCGCTCATCCGGGACTTTCCGTTACTGATTTAGTAACGGAACAAGCTGGCTCAAATACAGGAATGATGGCAGTTATGCGTGCAATGTTTAGAATATTCCCCTTTATGCGGCAAACGGCGGATAAGGGGTCTTTGCCTGCTCTGTTTGCCGCAACTGCTCCAAAGGCAATAGGCGGCATGCACTATGGTCCGAATGGATTCGGAGAAATGTCAGGCTACCCGGCGTTGGCGAAGATCAATTCGCAAGCTAAAGATGTTCAAATAGCTGATCGGTTATGGTCTATATCGGAGAAATTAACACGGATCAGCTATCCGAGATAATCATCCATTGAGCAGTGCGAAATGCCAATACCGGCATTTCGCACCCACTGTATAATCAAGCTCAAAAGAAACGTCTATTGAAAAGTTTAGCATTGAGAGGAAAGACGTTGGTTTTCAAGTGACAACCCAAAATTCAATGCTCAGAGCTGCCGGGTAGGTCTGTGGGCGAGGGAGTTTGCGCATATAGCAAAAACTCAATTTACAATCCGTTTATATTAAGTTTCAATTCCGTTTACAATCGCTTGTTATACTGATTTGCATCATATTTCGCAGCTTGGTCTCCAAAATAAGCGACGTAAATTATACCGATTTTCTTCAAATGTTTTTTTGAGCTTGATTATCCATTAAGCGGTGAGATATGCCGATGTCGGCATTTCGCACTCGCTGTATAATCAAGCTCCCAAAAAGGCAGTTTCCTATGAAAATCAGTGTAGCATGCGGTAGCGCATATAACGATTAGGAAGTGATTCAATACGAACATTGTCGGATTCGTCGGCAGTCCCCGCAAAGGCGGGAATACGGCTTGGACTGTCGGAAAGATACTTGACGGCGCAAGGGAGCAAGGCGCGGACACGCAGATTTTCTACGCGAGCGAGCAAGGCATAAAGCCATGCCAAGGCTGTCTGGGGTGTGTTGAGAGTGAGCGCTGCGTTATCAGTGATGGCATGCAAGACATCTATGCCGCGCTTGAAGCCGCCGACGCGCTTATCCTCGGCTCGCCGATTTATATGGGGCAGATGAGCGCGCAGGCGAAAGCGTTCACGGACAGGCTATTTGCGTTTATCACACCGCGCTTTTCGCCGCGATTCAAGGAAGAACGCGCAGGGAAGAAGTTGATTCTCGCGTGGATGCAGGGCAACCCGGACGCAGCGAAATTTCAAGAGTATTATGGTTATGCGAAGCATATGTTTAATATGCTTGAATTCCACTCGGAAGAAATTGTCGTTGCCGGCACGCGAAGCGTCAAGGCAAGCGAGCAAATAGGGCTTGATGAGAAACTGAAGGCCGTAGGCCGGGGGCTTATGAAATAGTTTATGCTCCAATTGCCTTTAGTGGTATAATCAGTCGCAGAGGTGAAAGATATGCCCAAAATTATGATAGTGGACGATGATCTGAATATACGTGAACTTGTCTGCGCTTTACTGATAAATGGGAATTTTGAGGTCTGCGAGGCAAATGACGGGAGAGACGCGCTCGCAAAAATGACGGCCTGCGCGCCTGATCTTGCCATAATTGACCTGATGATGCCGAATATGGACGGCTATGAGCTGTGCCGCAATCTGCGAAAATATTACGAGAATCTGCCAGTGCTTATGCTGACGGCGAAAGGCGAGCTTTCCGCGAAAGCGACGGGTTTTGAGGCGGGAACAGACGATTATTTGACAAAACCGTTCGAGGGCGACGAGCTTATAATGCGAATTCGCGCTCTGTTGCGCCGATATAGAATTGAAACGTCTCAATCTGTGCAAGTCGGAAAAGTTGTTATAGACAAGAACAGCTACACCGTTGGCGGCGAGGATATTCCAAGAAAGGAATTTGAGCTTTTGTACAAGCTCGCTGGTTCACTGGGGCGCACGTTCAGCCGCGATTCTCTCATTGAGGATGTTTGGGGCTATGACTTTGAGGGCAACGAGCGGACGCTGGATGTGCATATCGGGCGGTTGCGGGAGCGCTTTCCCGTGGAAGCGAGCGGGTTCAAGATAACGACCGTGCGCGGCTTGGGCTATCGGCTGGAGGCGCTGCCGTGAGGAAAGTTCTTTCAAGCCTTAGCTTTTTGGCGGTGCACGCGTTGACGCTGTTCATTACGTTTAAAGTGATTTCGAGGTTTGTAGAGGTTCAAGGCGCTTTTATGTTTGTGTTGACAGGCGAGGCCGCAATTGTGGTTATGTTTGTCGTGTTTGCCGCGCTTATGAACTTGCTGAGCTTTTCTAGCAGGCACCAAATACGGGATATGCACCGCAATCTCACATATGCGCTGAATGAAATCGCGAACGGCAATTTCAACGTATTCGTCGAGATTGATCCTCACGCGCCGCACAAGGAAATCGCCGAGGCAATGAACGAAATGGCGAGGAAGTTAGGGACGCTGGAATCAATGAGGCAGGATTTTATTTCCAACGTGTCCCATGAGATACAGTCGCCGCTAACGAGCATAGTCGGATTCGCAAAGCTTATGAAAGACAACGTCTTGCCGGAGGAGCGGCGGCGGCATTACGCGGAAATTATTGAAACGGAAAGCAAAAGGCTGTCCAGTTTGAGCGACAACTTATTGAAGCTCTCTGCGCTTGACAACAACAAAATCCCGCTTGCCCGCACGGATTTTCGTCTTGATAAGCAGCTTGAGCAAGTCGCGCTGACGCTGGAGCCTCAATGGGGGGCGAAAAATATAGAGATGTCTGCGGAGCTTTCAAGGACGATCGTCAGCGCAGACGCGGATTTGCTCTCTCAAGTTTGGATTAACTTGCTCTCAAACGCCATTAAGTTTACGCCCGAGGGCGGCGCGATTATGGTCACATTGAAAGACAGGGCCGTAACCATAGAAGATACGGGAAGCGGAATATCTAGCGACGACAAGCCGCACGTTTTCGAACGGTTTTATAAAGTAGACAAAGCCCGAGACCGTTCCCTCGGCGGCAACGGCTTAGGGTTGTCGATAGTAAAGAAAATATTGGAGCTGCATGGCTTTTCAATCGCCCTGGAGAGTGAATTAGGAAAAGGAACGAAGTTTACAATTGGTTTAAGCTGAATTTAACCTCCGTTTAATATAGCCTGCTATACTGATTTGCATATGAAACTGCCTATTTTAGAGCTTGACTCTACAGCGAGAGCGAAATGCCGCATCAGCATTTCGAACCTTAAACGCAGATAGTCAAGCTTCTAAATAGATGCATTTGAGTGCAAATCGGCGCAGCCGGACTAAATCAAACGGAGGTTTTCATTATGAAGGTTATAGAAGTCAACGAACTAGTCAAGCAGTACAAGGGAGCGAAGTCGCCCAGCGTGGACGGCGTGAGTTTCAGCGTCGGAAAGGGAGAGTTCTTCGCCTTTCTCGGCCCGAACGGCGCAGGCAAGACTACGACCATTTCCATTCTTACGACCACGCTGTCAAAGACGAGCGGGGAGGTGAGAATCGCGGGATTGGACGTGGAAAAGAACGCTCGCAAGGTGCGTGAACACATCGGCATCATCTCCCAGAAGCCGAGCCTTGACACCGCGCTTACAGCCGAGGAGAATATTCGCTTTCACGCCGCGCTTTACGGGCTGTACGGCTACCGCCCGACCTTCGCGCTTATGCCTAAAGCGTATAAGGAGCAGGTGATGCAGCTTGCGGAAATCGTCGGCATTAAGGAGGCGTTGTTTAAGCCGATTAAGAAGCAATCAGGAGGCATGCAGAGAAAACTGGAAATCATCCGATCCCTAATTCACATGCCCGACGTGCTGTTTCTAGACGAGCCGACGCAGGGGCTGGATGCGGTAAGCCGCCGCATGCTGTGGGATTACATCAATGAGGTGCGCAACACATATGGGACGACGATTTTCCTTACCACGCACTATATCGACGAAGCGGAGCATGTAGACAAGGTGTGCATTATCAACCGGGGCAAAATCGCGTTTTGCGCTTCGCCAGACGAGATGAAGCGGCAAATATCCTACGATCCCACGCCGAAGGTGTGCCTGCCGAGTTTGGAGGACGCTTACGTCCAATTTCTTAATGCTGAGAAGGAGGTTTCTTAATTATGGAAACTGCATTGAATTTGACAGGCAACTTAGCGATTGCAAGGCAAAAAGCAACGGCGAAAAAGCCCTCGCGCTTTTTTCGCGAAGCCTCCACGGTTTGGGCGATTATGTGCCGTGAAGTTTCTGTAGCGCTCAAATCCCCCTCGACATTAGCGATGTCGCTCATTATGCCTATTGTGATGATGGGGATGATTGGCGGTAACCTCACGCAAAATATGGCTGGCGGTTTGGGCTTCGACTTAGGGCTGTTTATGCTTGTGGGCATGATGATAAACATGCTGTTTACGGCCACATCCCAAGGCGTGGCGACGCTCGTGGACGACAATGAGGCGAACTTTTCAGAGGAAATGCTGATTGCGCCCGTGTCGCGGCTGTCGATTGTGAGCGGCAAGATTCTAGGCTCCTCGGCCAGCGCGTTGGCCAGCATGATTGGAACGCTCATTGTAGGCGCGTTTATGGGCATCACACTGACTCTCGGCCAGTTCGCGGCAATACTCGCGCTTAGTCCTTTGATCTGTCTGTCGGCGGGCGCGTTGATGATGATACCCATTGGGTTAATCAAAAACCGCAAGGCAGCCAATATGGTAAGCATTATCATCGCGATGCCGCAGATGTTCCTATCCGGAGCGATTATTCCTATAGGAAACTCCACAGGCATTTTGAAAGTCATCTCGCGAATAATGCCGATGACCTATTCCCTCGACCTCGCTCGCGCAGCAGTTTACAACGGAATGCCGGAGTATGGCGCCGTGGTGATGTTCAACCCCGCCGTCAGCATTGCCGCTACGGTTGCGATTACAGTTGCGTGCTTGACAGTCGGAACATTCTTCTACGCTAGAAGTGAGAAGAATCGCTGAATGAATTTAGAAGAGCGCGTCGCGGCGAATTTTTCCCGCTCTCTCAGAAAGTCCTTGATGCATCGCTGTTCGCAGTCAAACGCATCTATTCTGTAGCTTGTTTATCCGCGTCCAAGCTGCGAAATGACGATATCAATCGCACTCGCTGTACAATCAAGCTCCAAAATAGGCTGTTTAATACGAAAATACATTTTATGGACATTTGTCCATGCATCAAACAAACAATTGACTTAATATTTTCACCCTTGGCGGTGAAGCGCAGCGTCATAGGGTTTCATATGCAAATCAGTTTAAGAGGATATCTTTGCCCCAATTGCCGAGAAGTCGCCAGCCTCTTAATGCGGCGAGATGAATCGGCAAGGCCTTCATACTGCGCGAATGCGTTGCTTTTATTCAAATTCACATCGGCAGGCAAAAATAACTATGCTGAGATATAATCAGATGCGTCCATAAACATCAAAAACGAAGCTTTGCGCATGCTGCAGGCAACCGAAAAATAAAAACAGGCAGTTGCAGGATGCACGGGCCTGACTCGTGGAATACCTGCGCCGATAGGCGCATGGCGCGAGAAGCCCCCGCCTCTTTAGGCGGCGGGAGTATGTCGCTTATGTTGACTTAACATGCTTGCAAAGGCATAAAGCCAAAAAGCAGGTAAAATCAAGGATTGAGCCGCCAACGACGAGGGGCGCCGCGCTGTAAAACAGCACGGCGCCCCTTGATAATCCACCATGACTTTATCATGGCATTGCCAGATGGGTATGACACAATGGTCGGCGAGGGCGGCTCCACGCTTTCGGGCGGCGAAAAGAAACGCATTTCAATCGCCCGCGCCATACTCAAAAACGTGCCGATTGCGTTGCTCAACGAGGTGGCCGCGAGTGTTGACCTCGACAACCGCCTCCATTCAATTCTCCCCCTCCACGCGCGCCGTGGTCAAGCTCCGCCCCTGCGGCGAACCCGTTTCCCTGAAGGGAGGAGATGCACAAGTAGAATTCATGCTCCGTCGCATCCAGGGCCGCCGCGGACAGATGAGCCGGGGCACCGCCCTCCTCGGCGGCCCTCAGGGCCTTCAGGGCTTTATACATCAAGTCCCGCGAACGCAAAGCCCTTTTTATCAGGAACTTCGGAATGCTATCCTCGCCGAAGCGGCTGAAGTACTCCTTGTCCCGCTCTTCAGAAGGGCCGTGCTTCTCGTCGTCGATGGTCTGCCTTATTAGCTCCGAGACTGAGCCCCCGTAGCCGTCCAGGTATTCCATGTAAATCACTGGGTACCGGCCGAACAGCTCGAAATGCTCTTCGGCCAGATCCCTCGTCTCAGGGTCGGCCAGCAGCCCCTCGACGTAATCCTTGTAAACTCCGCTGAGCTTGCGCCCGTTGCCCCTCATGTCTAAACCCTCCAGCCCTTCTCCAGAAAAAGTTTCGATAGAGCCTCGTATAGCCTGGGAAATTCCTGCTTTACAAAATCCAGCCTGGATTTTTCCTCTGTCGCCGCTATTTCAAAAACATGCGCGTCCACTTCATTTTCCTTGACGCCACACTCAGCCAATAAGAAGGATTATGGCGGTATTTCCATTCATGGCGCAGGCGGTCAACGCTGAAACAAGGTCGCTCGAAGCCTGTTCCAGAAGATCCTGTATGGCAGTGGGTTCGGCATACGTAAGATAACGCCGAATAGCTTTTAATGATGCCAAGTCTGACATAAGTACTATTTTGCCTCGAATTCTATCTTTAAGCTAGGATCGGTCTCAACCTGATCAATTATATAATTGTATTTATCAATAATATCATTTAAACTGGCGTTTCTCTGAGCATTATCAAATAAACTATGTTCACTGACATTAGCCGCGATAAACTGCTGTATATCCCAAACTTCAACCCTGGCCCTTAAACCAGCGTCGGCAATTAAGTCTATAGCGGTTTTAACACGATCAGGAATTGTAAGTATTATGGGCATGCGTCCAGCCCGTATGTTGACGGCGCATTTATTTATAAGCGGTTCTACAGGCATGGTCGTACAATGGATAACTGTGGTTTTTATTTGGAAATCACCGCTTCGCTCCGTCGGAGAATCCGCTGCCGACGCGCCGTGAAATTGAAACTCATCTGTTGGTAAAATCAGCGATAATTTTGCCGCTGTCAAATGTTGCAAAACAGCGCCAAGGTATTGCGTTCCAGGATTTTGTTTCTGCCTCTTTTTTATCTGCTCAAACAGTTCGTCCAATATCGCGGTAATTGTTTGCGACGAGTCAGCCATTAATGTAAAAGGCAGATGTGTAAAGTATTCCCTGACGGCCTCGATCCAATATAACTCAACTTCGGCTAAATCAATGGGTTCAACATCATTCCAGCTGTTTAAGGATTGAATGTACTTCATCATCAAACCTATATTGCCGCGGCTGGTTCGGCCTCCTTCAGCGGCGAGTGTTTGAGTTATCCCATATTCCTTCAGGATTTTTTTGAGTTTCCCGCCACCGAAGCCAGCTACTTGCCCTTTATTTGCGGTGAGGAAATCTTCATCTTTAAGGTGGGAACTCTTTGCTTTGAGAGCTACGGGTAATCTGAACTAAAAGCGACAGCGGCCCTTTAGTGGCAGCTCCGTTTTCAGCTAGAAATATTTTCATGCGATCTTCTTTTGTCTGTTCCATAAATTGCCGCCGCTAACCTCACTAAAAACACTTTTCCGATGAATTTAGCTACCGGCAGCGCGACGGCATCCCCCATAGCTCTATAACCGTCATTATGTTCAGGCAGTATGTAGTCGTCGGGAGCGCCCATTAATCTTGCGGCTTCACGCGCGGTAAGTGTTCTGGCGTGCAGTTCGCCGTCCTGCTTGACCACAAGAAATTGCTTGCTGCTGCCTCCTTCCGGGGTGCGCAAGCAGCCTGCGGCACCGTCAAACCGGAGTTCTAAACACTGTTTCCCTTGCCTGGTTCTTCGGTATCCAGCCGCAATAAACTCATCGTATTCCTCAAGCCTTTTTAAATGATGCCGTGGTATCAGGCGCAGTGCATTATCTTTATCAAAAGGGATGCCCTGATCTATCACATCTTTAATTGTCGTTTCCCTCGGACTTGGCTCGTCCGCTTTCCACCAAATCCAATCAGGCAAAGCCTTGCCAAGGTCAGAAGCAGCTTTATTGTGCAGCCAGTTCGGTTTATTACCGACAAGATCTTGAGGAATTTCCATCCCGGCCTTTACCGCTATTGTAAAAACGCGCGGCCTTGACTGCGGAACAAAGTGTATAGCGTCTACCACAATAGCGCCGCTTTTATAGCCGCAACTTAAAAGCTCATAATGTAACCGCTTAAAATACTCTCCTTTTTTGGCGGTTAATAAGCCCTCGACATTTTCAATGCATAAAATATATGGTTTTCTGGGCATTTCGTTTAATATCCTTAGCCACTCCCAAACCAAGCCGCTGCGTTTAGCGTCTATGCCGTTAATACTGCCTGCTAAAGATAAGTCTTGACACGGAAAACTTGCCCAGGATAAATGGGCGCAAGGTAAATTGCAGCCGGAAATGCACCTAATATCATTTAATTCAAAATGACTGTTCCAAAAGTTTGCGTAATAAACAGCAGCTTTCTTCTCGCTTATATCGTTTGACCAGACAGGCCTAAACATACCTCTTAAGCCATAAGCTACAAGGCCGCTCCCCGCAAAAAATTCATGCATAGTTCAGGGCGCAGGCTCTAGATTGATTCTTCCGTTTACGGTTATCGCTAATTGTTCCATGCTCAAACATCCTTCAAGTTGATTCTGCAAGCCATATACCGCGCTTTTGAATATTAGCGCCGGCCTTGCGCCAACGCCAATGGCCGGCGCGGATATAAGCGCTAAAGCGTGGCTTCGCCCCACAACCCAAAATCGGGTTGCTTGGAGCCGGGTTGCCTGGCTCTAAGGTTATAACCGCATTGTAGCATATCTGGCGGCCTTTTCGCTACGTATAATTGCGGCCAGCCTTAGCCGTCCAGTTCTAACCCTGAATTCAAATCGATGTTCCTGCTCCAGAAAGTGTTCCCGGTACTGCTCACTAAGTTTGGCAAGTCTAAAAGGAGTATTGTATGAAAATCGGTATAATCAGCGCTTTGCATAACTGCAAATGCAAAGTACCCTATTGTTTAGACTCTATCTGCAAGAACATTTCTGCATGAGAAGAGCCAAGTTTGATAATACAGCGAGTGCGAAATGCCGATATCGGCATTTCGCACTTATCAACGGATAATCATGCTCCTAAATAGGTACATATGACTGCAAATCCAGTGTCGAGTCCTTTAGGATAAATGGATATATTTATAGATGTGGGAGCGCTGGGCAGTGTTCCAGATAGTTATTGAAATATATCGATTTAAGGCAGCTGTTTGAATCCAGCAGGCCGCTTGCGGCTTGCCCGTCGGCTTTGCCGGCGGGCGGGAGCGCACACTTGACTTGGGAACTGCGGCATAAAATCGGAAATTCACACATTTAAAGCATTAAAACGTACATTTAAATCATTGATTCATGAATTTAAAGAGTTGATCTTGCATTCCAAGCTATGCCCCCGCCTCAATACCCAGCGGGGCGCCTGCAAACACAGGGGGGCCTCCTGAATCGGCCTCTCCGCATAATAGTGGACATGGGCCCCTATGAAGTGCAGATAGCCTTGAATGGCCGCGGCGCCTGCTTGACAAAGAAGGGTGCTCATATATCGTAAGCGGCAACAAATTTCTTGACATTGAAGATTATGCCCTTGCGCAAAAACTGCTCGACACTCAGATCGCCACCCAGTGGGGAAAAATGCTCACGGGAATTCTGGCAGACGAGTTTCCTTCCATGGAAAATATACTTGGCAGTGAGATGACGCATACGTGTACACTGTAGCAAAGCGAATGGGAAATAGACTACATTTTCGAAAACCCGCAGGAACTCTCGGCGAACATGAACGGCTTTTTGAGACATGCCCTCATGACAAGCACGAGCGACAGAGTTTTGCGCTACTTCGGGAGAACGGTTAAGGCAGACGGGCAGCCGCATCCGTTATCCCGGACGGAACTCTTTACGCGAGTGAAACTGTGGCACGACGGGGTGCGCGTAAGGCATTGGGCAGACCATAACAGCATCAAGGTTTACAACGAGCAGAATGTTCTGCGCTTTGAGATGACCATGAACGACCCATCAGGATTCCGTGTCCATCGCCATGCCGAAGGGAATCCGGAAGGCGAAAAGAAACTGCCGCCTATGCGCAAGGGGATGGCGGATATTGCCGTGAGGGCCATGGTAAGCAAAGACAGGGTTAAAATATTCACTGAACACATGGCAGCAATCCAGGAAAAAACTCCTGTCGGCAAGCTCATTGCTGGCGTTTCCGCGCCTGTTATACGGAAAACATTACCGGGCACTTGATGTGACTGGCAAAGATCTGGAACTGCTCAGGGCAATCTCTGATCCGAAGCACTGCGCAGATGCAATCACCAACAAAGCAGTCAGGCAGCATCTGGCAGACTCATCCTGGGCGGAAGGCCTGTCAGACAAACAGCTTGCATCACGTGTCAGCCGCTGCCTCCGTTTGCTTCGTGAATACGGGCTTATTAAAAAAATCCCCCGCCAGCACAAGTACAATTTAACCGATAAAGGACGGAAACTCACAACCGCCGTCATTTCGCTGCTTGCGGCATCCGTGGAAGATCTGCACAAGATTGCTTGTTGAATTCTTGTTTTTATTGGGGCTTCGAATCTGTAAGTCACTAAATGCAGTCGACCTCTTTCAAAAAGCACGGACAGATCTGACATGGTGTAAGTCGTCCACATCGCAGGCGTTATAGTTGCCAACAGAACCCGCGAAATCCATATACTGCGCCTCATAGAAAGTATATACCGACGAAGGCCAGTAAGTGGGATCGCCGGTTATGCCGATAGCGGTTCTGCATAAGAGGAGTTTACCCAGCTCATACTCGCTGGGGAGGAACCAGTCGTTCTTGCCGTCGGTATTCAAAGTGACGCAAGCATAGGCGGCGAGGGCGGTGGGATCATGGGAGAGGATTATCTGTGTGTTCTTCCTGCCCGTTCCGATGACTTTCTCCTCATCCCATCCGCTCTAATTCTACACTCATGGAGTCAGGCGCAGGTTCCACATTGAAAGCGTTGCGCCCGCCATCTTAGGAATGCAGCTACTCTAAAGCATATTCAGAGTAAGGATCAACTATAATTCCAAGTTCAGGATCCCAAGAGATGTAAAATGACATAGCTTGGGCAATGTCTCGCAGCCTATAATAATTGTTGCCGTCTATATTGTATCCGTTCACATCCAGTTCAACGCCGTCAAGCATGATCTTTGCAGTAGAAGATGAAGTCTGTTTAACCTCCTTGCCTTTTCCGATAAGCTCGCCGCCGATCCGCTGATAAGATTTTCCGGATGTTAGAGCGATGACATTGCTCTTGCCGTCCCAGTCAATTGAAAAGTATTTCGGAGTTCTGTCCAGCATGCAAGCTAAATCGCGCAACTTTAAATAGTTATAGTCACGAATAGTATAAGCATCAAAATCCCAATAAACCCCGCCGCTTAAGCTGCCGTCGTTTTTTTTCATGCGCAAAGTGCTTGATAATGGAGTTGCTTTTAAAGCATCTTGATTTAGGGAGATAGCTGCGGATTCATTTGCAATATAAGCTTCAGGTAGCATCTGATAGCCTGCGGCCAACACGTTTCCTGTAACCGCCAAAAGCAGAATGATTGCAGCGAATTTAACGCCTGTCAATTTCGTTCGCATCATACTGTTCCCCTTCCATTTTAAATTTTGAAGTAATTTAAAGCATCATGCAGCTGAATGAAATAATTTGATCAAAAATCTGCATCATTAGATTTCCTTGGAATGATATATCGATTTCAGTCGAATGTACCTATTTGGATCTTTGCCGTCCACTTTCAAGGCGCGATTGATGTCGCCACTTCACACAGCTCAACGTATAATCAACAAAAAAAGGAACAATGCATGAAAATTGGCATAGCAGGCGTGATTTGATGTAATCCGCCGAGATTAAATGTTCGACACCTTTCATCATTGGTGGTGAAGCGCAACGTCATAGGGGTTCACAGCAAAAATCAATATGCTGCTTTGGCTTTAGAGTTTAAGAAAAGCATTCGCCAAATAACTCTCTCATAATTAATTATGCACTATATATTTCTTGATTTCAATATAAAAGCAATTGGAATGCTAAAATTAAAGGATAGAAAATGGAGGAAAATCTACATATAGGCAGTATTTTGTAAAATTGTAAAAAGAGAATAATATTGGCAACTAATGAATTTATTTACTATACATCAAGTGCGAAATACCGATATCAATCGCGCCTTGAAAGCAATAAAACTCCAAATTATATGTACATTGGCTGCGAAAGGCTTGCAGCTTGACGCAGTAAACGGAGGGCCGGAGCGGTATCGGCGCTTGCAAATCAACAAGAAGAAAAGCGCTCTCATTCGCCTCTGCTTCATTTTGCTGCATATGAAAAGCCGACCCGCCCAAATGCTGGGAGGGTCGGGTTATTGTCAGGCAAGAAAATTCTCAATGAAATTCATAATAAGCATTGCGGCTTCAGCGCGCGTTGCGGTGCTGCCAGGAGCTAATTCAGTCAGCGTGCGGCCCAGTACCACTCCTTGCGCTACAGCCCACGACATGGCGGCTTCTGCCCAAGGTGAAATGCTCTCAGCGTCGACATAGCGTGAAAGATCAGCCGTCCTGCTCACATCTACGCCTTTTAGCGCTGCATAGCTGTATAGAATCGCAAGAAGTTGCTCACGCGTTATGGCATCGTCCGGTCCGAAGCGTCCGTCGCCATAGCCATGTACAATGCCAGCTTCGCTTGCCCATGAGATAGCTTGAGTATACCACTTGCCTTCGACCACATCGCTAAACGGAAGCGAGCCTGAAAATGCCAAGCCTTCGTAGCGGTGCAGGATGGCTGCCAGCATGGCTCGCGTCAAGTTGGCATTCGGCTCGAAGCCCTTGCCCGTGCCTACCATCAAACCGTTTGCGGTGACATAGCTCACAGCGCTATAGAACCAGTCAGTCCGAGATATGTCGTTGTAAGGGCTGATCCAGTCTGGGGCTTCTTCTAAAGGCAGGGCGTCTTCCTCTTCTTCAATTTCAATCTCCGCCTCCAGTTCGATGTCTCCGATCGAGTTTTCATCAAAATATCCGCCGCCGCCTCCGCTTCCGGGAGGAGACAGCTGTCCGCTACCTACTTCCTTAGTATAATCGTCCGTATAGAACCAGGCGACATTATCGCCGTTAATTAGCAATCGTTCCCGGTATCCTACTCGCGAGATTACGCCGTTGACTCTGTACATCCAACCGCTGTAAGGCCCATTGTCAAATTCGGACAGGCCGTTTATCATGCTGATGTAGTTTCCTCCGCTTTTTGAAGTGAAACTGAGGCCAGCCGCCTCAAGTCGCGCATCGGTGAGATCTTTTACCGTGGAACCCCGTGGAAGAGTCACGCTAATTCGCGGAATCCAAACTTCAGAGTTATGCGCTCCGTTCAGCCCAGAAAGTGAAAATGAAACGGTGATGTCTGTGGAAACCGCAGGCTCTTTAGGCGTCAAGGCGCTTAATGAGGCCAATAGAGCGGAGCTTGCTGCATCTACCTGCTCTTGAGTAGCAGTTGGATTTGCCGACACGAGCTTGGCTGCAGAGAGTTTTTCAAGCATCGCATTCCAACTGTCGCTTGAATAGTCCGCTTCGCTTTTCGATTCAGCGGATGCTATCGCTTCATTTAATGCGGCTTTGCCTGCAGGCGACGTTTCACCGCCGCCTGCGTCAGACATATCATACAGGCTGCTCTTATTTTTCATGTAGCGATCATACGCCGCCAATGCGCAGGCAGCCTGTTCAGTTGTCATTGCATTTACTCTGCCGCTTCTTAGAAAGGAGCCAGATGCTTCATCCCTATATGTTAAGAGTCTGTCTACATAGATTGAAGCATCCCGCCCAAGAGCCGAGAAGGCGATAATGATCTGAGCGTTGCCTTCAGCATCGCTTGCAGCCTGTCTTTCAAGCCAGGCGACTGCGTTGTCTACAGCTTCCTTAACGGATGGATCTGCATAATGCTTGGCTAGCGCCTGCACCGCCATGGCAGTCTCATCCACAGACGAGACTGGACTCAAGCCCCAGCCGCCGTCTGAATGCTGCTTGTCCGCGATGGCGGCTGCATACTGCGTGGAATCGCCTTCATAAGGTTTTGAGTCTAAGGCAATAAGGGCGTAAATGTCTGCAAAGATCGTTTGGTTGCCTGCGATTCTGGCATCTGTCGGCACGTAGTATCTAAACGCTTCCGTGAGGTCTGTTCCCTCGTAATCGGAAGCATCCAATCCCATTGCCGTAAGAGCAAGCGTGATGCGTTCATAGTCAGTCCAAGCGGTTGCTTCCGCGCCCGACGCAAGCGTTTCGTCCAGAGCCTCCAGGTATTTGCCGTACCAAGCGTCATCGGCAATTCCAGCCCGAGAAAGAGCTAAAACCGCCCATTCACCGCCGGCGCTGGCAAAGGATGGATTTGGTGTGTTTGCGCGAATCCACGCCAATGCGTCCCGAAGAGCAACTTCATAGTCAACAGGTTCTGGCGGGTTTTCAGCTTCTGAATCTTCAAGGGCGTCTATGGCATCTATAAGAATCTGCAATGCCTCGTCAATGTCAACTTGAGCAGCTGTTTGGTTGCTATAGACTCTCAGCGCATCCGCCAAAGCATTTTCAAGAGAGTTCCAGCTCTCGGGCGTGTAATTGGTTTGAGACAAGCTTTGAGCTTGGCTTATCATATCATGAAGAGCCGCTTTATCAGTTGCGATTGGAGCGCTGGCCTCCGTAACGGTGACGACGAGCCAGGGGGACATGAGGGGGGACATGTTCTCGCCGTCGACGTCGATGGCGGAGAGTATGTACGTGCCTGGGGAGTCGAAGCGGAGCAGGGCCTCGCCGGCCTCGCTCGTCACGGCCAGCGGCTCGCCGAAGTATCCCGCGCCGTCAGAGACCTCGACCGGGACGATCCCGGCGCCGTCGACCAGAACCTCCTCGGCGCCGTAGTCCTCGCCGAAGATGGCGAAAAAGAGGCCCGCTACGGAGAGGGAGAACTCCTCGCCCGCCTCGACCGCGAGTTCGGACGCCTTCTCGCCGCCGATCTCGAACCAGGCGCGGGTGTCAGAGTAGTACGCCGTATCCTGGATGGAGAACAGCTCGACCGAAGATCCTCCGCCGAGCTCTATCTCGCCCGCGGGGAAGTCCGGCATGAGATCGTCGACGAAGAAGACGAAGCTGCCGCTCCCGTCGCCCATGAAGCTGTTCAGGAACCCGCTTTGATCCACCGCAAGGCAGGAGGACAGATCCTCGTCGCCGAAGACTGCGATGTGCGCGGCCACGATCGCGTCCAGGGCGCTGACCGAGGCGCCGCCGAACGAGTCCTCGAAGCCGTGCCGCTCTGACAGGCCGGAATCCACCGAGAAATCGCGGGGGGCGATGATGAATCCGCTGTCGTCCGCCTGGTAGGAGATAGTGACGATAATGGAACTGGCTGAATCATCCGCATATGCTGCCTGCGGCAAAAGAGACAGAATTATTAGCGCGGCTAGGAACAGGGAGAAAAAGTGCGTCGCGCACTTTTTCAAGTGAGAAATAGACATAGTATTCTCCTTTTTTCTATAAATTAGAGTAAAAGAACACTCCTTATGCTGTTTTGAAAAAAGAGCTGAAAAGTTTTTGTCATATGCAGATTTACAGTCGAATGCAACCGTTTTGGAGTTTGACAGCCAACTGACTCTGGCATTCTTAATGCATGATGCAGCGCTTTCAAGCCGCATAATCAAGATTCAATTAGGCGGTAGCATCTTCAAATCATATATGACTGACAGATATTTCCAACTCTTATGCTGCACTGCGCAAGCGCTCTCTGCAGAATAAGGCATCGCTTCATCTTTACAAGCAGCTATATAAGCTTCGCCAAGCGCAGCATTCTGTAGAGCATTTCCGCTATTTCAGAGCGTTTGACGGGGAGCTTGGAATTAATATTCAAATCGTTTTGAGAAAGCAAGCCGCTCTTATAGCAAAAAGCGAAGGATGCCCTCGACCATTCCGATGTTGTCCGATAATCCCCAAATTGCGCCAATATGTCGCGAATTTCTGTTTCTGACATCTTTATGTCCAGGCCGCACAATTTGGATGCCCTTGCAATCATAGCGGCCGCCTCTTCACGGTTTATGGTGCCGTCTGGCTTGAACTCCGCCTCCGAAACGCCGCTGGCAATCTCGTAGTAATATGCAGTTCCCACCCCTGCGAAGTACCACGCGCCAGAGGAGACATCCCTGAACGCGTATGCCGGCCGTGCGGGCAACCCCAGTCCGCGAGTGATGATAACCGCGAATTCCGCTCGGGTCATATTCGCATCCGGACGAAACAGCGAGTCGGTCATGCCGCTTATAATGCCTCGTTCAGCCAATGCCTCTATCGCCTCTTTGCTGGAGCTGGCTTGGATATCCGCAAAGGTTTTTCCCTGCGAAGCTATCGGCATAGGAGAAACATCAGCGTTTTTCCCGGGCAGCCCGCTTGGGGGGGATATTTTCGAAGGCTCTGCGGATGCTTTTGGCGCTGCTGTTGGATTTGGCTCTTGCGCTTGCCTCGCAGCATCGGACATGCGATACAAGCTGGATTTGCCCTCGGCTGCTCGCTTTGCCGCAGCCAAGCCGTACAAGGCTTGCTCTGTAGACATTAGGCTTTCGCCATATCCGCCTGATGCATGATTGAAGCTGCCGTCAGAGTTTTGGTATGAAAGGATATTGTCTACTAATGTATAGCCGTTTTTCACAAACCGAGGATCATCTGCGGATATTGACAATTCGCACAGGGCAATGAGCACTTGAACTACGCTTTCGGACGTTTCGTCCTCACTGCGGGCGTAGCCGCCGTCCGACTCCTGAAAGGCTGATAAAAACGCCAATGCTCTGTCAGTAGCGGCTTTCACGCCGGCATTGCCTTGGTATTTAGCCAGCGCTTGCAAAGCCATGCCCGTAATATCGGGATCAGAGCTATCTTCAGACAGGACCCAGCCGCCGTCCGAAAGTTGGCGGCGCAAGATTTCACGGACATAGAGATCCCTTGTCGCTTGCGTCTGGGCCGTTGGGTTTTGCGCAATGGCGTAACGATTGCTATCAAGGGCGATTAGCGCCCAAATGGCGCCGTTTATGCCTTGCCACACGGTTTTGTCATAATCGCCCAGCGGCAGCGTGAGATCATACCCTGCAACGTTTGAGGGATCATATCCCGCAGCGGTCAGCGATAAAATGACGCGTGAATACTCGGTGTACTTATAGTCATGCAAAACGCCTTGCCGCTGTCTCACGTATTCCTCCACAGCGGAGTAATATTTAGCGTAATATGCTTCAGGCACTTGAACTCCGCTGCGGGCAAGGCCGATTATCGCCCATTCACCGCCTTCCGAGCCGATTGCAGGCGATTCTACGCTTTGCATCAAGTAAGCCGCCGCCTTGTCGATGGCATTGTCTAAATCAGTTTTGCTTGCAGCGCCAGCCACGGGGGCGTTTGCAGCCAAAGACAGGATCAGCGCCAGGAAAAGCGCAGTAAAACGATGGATTCTTGTTCTCATTGCCATGGTCGATCTCCTCGCTTGTTGTGGATGAAGCTCTAGCGCAGCCAGTCTTAAATGCGTTGCAGTGCTATTTGGCTATGAATAAGCATTTTACAGTCTAATAGCATATGGCGCAATTAAGAGCGGCAGCACTGGCAACACACGTAAAAACACGCCCTGCCGATGACGACAGGGCGTGTATGATACACACTCATCGCTTCGTATCGGGGAAGCAATTGATTTATACTGATTCAGCCAAACGCTCCATGCTTTTAACTTGATTATCCAATTTCAAGGTATCAAGATTAAAATCAGGAACGTGCAAATCAGTTATAAGGACGAAAAAATGAGGGCGATTTTAATAAAATCGTTTCATTTTTTACAGCCCTTGATGGCAACGTATCTGACTTATCGGTTTGCGCATATAAAAGCGCACCGCTTCACAGTGACCCGCTCGCGAGGAATTTCACCTCATTCCGTTATTTTTATTATACACTTTGTCTTCACTGTGTCAATTGCTTTTTCATCTCCCTGATATGCTTATTCGCAATCAAATGAGCCGATTTTGGAGCTTGATAATCCATTTTCAAGGCGCGGTTGATATCGTCATTTCGCGCTATTTGTATAATCCAGCCTCGGAATCTGATCTTATGCAAATCAGCATATTTATTCCACCAGCCCGTATTTCGTCTTTATCCTGTCGAGTTTTTCCAGCATAGGCCTGGCGGCGATAATGAGAAACAGCATTGTGGCGGCCGCGTGCACGAGGTTGAACGGCGCTCCCTGCAGGAGAGCCGCTAGAAGCATGGCTCCATTGACGTTCGACTGATTCAGCAGTATAGAGGAGCAGTCCATTATCGGCCCGTATACGGCAAGCGCGGAAAAGATTCCAAAGACGGACAGAGATATCGGAGCGCGGCTGATTAGTCCCTTTCTGAAGAAAATGCCAGCCAAAAAACCGATTATTCCAAACGCGAACATCTGCCAGGGCGTCCAGGGACCTTGCCTGAAAAGCATATTGCTAAGAAAGCTGGAAGTGGCGCCAACAAGAAAACCTGTCTCGCCGCCGAAAGCCACGCCGGATATTATTACCATGGCCATAACGGGCTTAAACTGCGGGAGCATGAAAAACGCGGCGCGTCCCGCCACCGAGATTGCGCAAAGGACGGAAATTATCACAAGCTCGCGCGCTTGGGGCTTCCTGCTTTCAAAGACTAAGGCGAAAGGCAGCATGGTTTCCATAATGATGATCAGCGAGGTGAAGTAGTACTTCCTGTCGCCGAAGAAATATATGCCGGCATAGATGGTAAACGGAACTGCCAGCAGTATCATCGCTGAAGAGGCAATCGTGCGTTTGGAAAGCCTTTGCCTTCGCCCTGCAGCACGGGGCGCGGGCTTTTTCTGATCGCTCATCGAATAAAGCGAAAGCGTCAAGCCGACGACGCCAGCGGCAAGAGCGAGCATTATCCGCACATACAGAGTCCCGCCTTCAGAAGCCGCTAATTGAGCCTCATTTCCTCCAGACAGGAACGACTTCAACCCTTCAGCATTACGGGCGGCAATAATACCGGCGGCAAGCAGGAGCATCGTAAACGCGGAGGCTGCCGCTATCCTGGCTGGATTGACGCGTTTTGAGCTTGAAGGATCTTCTCTGGATTTCTCCGAGGCGATTTCATACTGAGTTCCAAAATCAATCGATTCCGGTTCATCAGGCAGCCTTATGCCGAGAGACTCGATAATGTCGCTAGCTATTATCGCTTCCGGCAGGACGGCCCGCGCCATGCGGTTCGCTGAAGTGGTGTAAAAGCTGTTGCCAGAGAAGAAAGCCCGGGGAGCGTTTTCCGCTGCTATGGCCCCGTCAAAAAAGAGCGCGCAGCGATCAGCGTGCTCCGCGCAAAACTCCACATCATGGCTCACCATCAAAACAGCGGCGCCCGCTTTCGCCAGCCCTTTAAGGATAGTCGCGAATACTTGCTTGAACTGCGCATCCAATCCCTTGGTCGGCTCGTCCAGCAACAGTATTTCAGGTTGCAGCAGCAGCACCTTGGCCAGAGCCGCGCGCTGTTGCTCGCCGCAGGATAGATCGTAGGGATGGAAATCCAGAAAACCCTCCAGCTTGCAGAGCTTCGCCATGGCGATCACGCGGCGAAGCTTTTCATCTTTGGCCATATTCCGTTCAGAAAGGATTTCAAGCAGATCCTCTCGGACGGTTTTTTCCACGAAGAGCGATTGAGGATTTTGCGCAAGCGCAAACACTTGATTATTAGCGCTCACTTTGCCGCGATATGGCTGGCTTAACCCTGCTATAATGGAAAGCGCGGTGGTTTTGCCCGTGCCGTTGCCGCCCAAAATCGCCGTAATCTCCCCGTAATTAGCTTTAAGCGAAAGCCCTTTTATCACATCTGGCATGTCTTTTCCGTATCTGAACCACACTTCATCGAGTTGCAAGGCGAGCTTGCTTTCGGTCGCAGGAGGCGTTTTTGGAGGAATGCTCTTTGGCTCAATCGGCTGGCGTTGCAGCCACGCTGCGCCGTCGCGCACTGTTACGGGGCAATCTTCTCCGCTTCCGGACGCCGCCCAAACACGCATGGGCGCGGGCATCGCCAGAAACATGCCGCGCCTTTGCCCTTTAAGCGCAAGCCCGGCTTCGCGGGGGGAGGCATCCGCGATAATGCTGCCGCCGTCCATGACGACTGCGCGGGTGGAAAGAGGAAAAGCTTCCTCAAGCCTATGTTCGGTCAGTATTACTGTAACGCCAAGCTCACGGTTGATTTTTCCCGAAGTGGCGAGAAATTCGCCGGCAGCTATCGGATCTAGCTGGCTCGTAGGCTCATCCAGTATCAAAACTGAAGGCTGAAGCGCCATTATAGACGCTAATGCCAGCAATTGCTTCTGTCCGCCCGAAAGCTCCCTTACATCCGTGTGAAACCACGCCTGGATTCCAAAAAAACTTGCCATCTCAGCTACACGCAACCGTATTTCCTGCGTGGAAAAACCTAAGCTCTCCAATCCGAACGCGAGTTCATGCCACACCTTATCCGTTACGATTTGGTTTTCGGGCGACTGAAAGACAAATCCGATTTTTGAGGCGGCTTCCCTTGCGGAAAGATCTTCAAGCGCTTTGCCTTCAAAGCGGATGGAGCCTTCTTTGATGCCGTGCGGGGCGGCTGACGGCTTCAGCTGCCTGAGAAGCGTAGTCTTGCCGCAGCCGGACGGACCGCAAAGCGTTACGAATTCCCCGCGTTCAATAGAGAGGCTTATATTTGCCAAGGCAGCTTTTTCACGATTAGGGTATGTAAAATTCAAGCATTCAATTTGATACGCTTCCATACAATGTCCTCTTTTATGTTCACTAGTATTGGAAATGAGCATAGCCCGATGTAAGCGGCAAACGCAATGATGGCATTGATGCCGGTCCATTCGCCCTTGACTGTCGGGAAATAGCGGAAGCGGGATGCGCCAATAGCCGAGCCTGCGATTGCAATGCTTGCGAAGGCAAGGATAAGCGCGAGCGCCCATGCATCACGCCTTTGAAAACGGTAGACGGAGAAGGCGGTGCGACCGGGAAGCCCGTATCCTCGGCATTTCATGCTGTCTGCAGTTTCAATCGCGTTTTCTAGAGCCCATGTCGTCATAATGGAAAGAATTTTGACGCCGCGCATCATTTTTCTAAGAAAATTTTCATTAGAACCATTGCGCCCTACGCATTTTTGCGCATAGGATATAACTTTTATCTGTTGCGTGAATAGCGGGGCGAAACGAAGCGCCATGGCCAGGACAAGAGAAAGCGACGGGATGATGCGCCCGAAGAGATACACGAATTTATCGCTGGTCATGACGGCATTGAAGCATGAAAACCAAGAGATTGAGGCGACTAGCATTGCGGATGCCGCCAGGCCGTAGAGAATGGATTCCAAGGTCAGGGGATTGCCGCTTGGAAGGTAGGCGAGGATGGTTGCGCCTTGATGGTTGAACGCGGGGTTTAGCAAGGCGGAGAAGGCAAATGTCGGCAGCATGTACAGCATGTTGAACCGAACGGCACGTTTTCCTTTAATGCGCACGGAATATATAAAGGCGCACAGCAATGAAATCCCGAGGCAAATCGGATGCGTCAAGAATACTGTGAAGCCGATGGAAAAGGTAAAATACAGCAGGCTGACAGCGGGATGGAAGGAGCTGAACGCATCTTCATTCATCTTTCTGACCCCCTGAGAATTCATCGGCGCCAACATCCCGTCCAAGGTCGCAGGTATAAATCCACTCTATGGCATCCCCGGGCTGCAGCAGATGCCTGGAGCAGCCGTAATTCGGGAACCGGCCGTTGACCTTGTACATCCATCCGGAAAGCTCGCCAGCGTCATATTCATAGATGTTGTTGATTCCTTCGATATATGCGGAGTTGTAAATAGGAGTATTCATAAACTCCAGATGAATTCTAGCCCGCTTCATCTCCCTTTGCAGGACGTTGAAAACGCTCTCGCCGACATAGGCCTCAACTGTCGACGCAGGAAAGATTGTGCCGTCCGCCGGCACAAGCTCTTTTTTATCATCGTCCAAGAGATTCATGTTGCCTAAAATAGCGTCGCAGCGCACAGATAGGGAAACGGAAAACTCGCTCCCGCTATATGCCGCATTCTGATCCGCAGGCATAAGGCTGTCAGAGGGGGCCGGGCCGGTAAAATGCGCGTCCTTGCCGGCTTCCGGATCAATAGGCGAAGCCTCTGCTATTTGCGGCTTTTCCGATGAAGGCGCCTGCGCGACTGCGTCGACGGAGGCCGGCGCTTGCGGTTGCGCGGCGTAGCCGCCTTTACTAAAATTCCCGCCATAATAATAAGCGACTGCGAGAACTGAGGCAATAATGAATGCAACTAGCAAGGGTCTATATTTTGCCATGATAACCTCCATTCAAGGTGCAAGCATTTGCGAGTCTACACTGGTGGAAAGCGCTGCCTCTAATTAAAGAGGCGTCATATTTCTTTCTATACTGCTTTGCATTGAATGGTTCCGATTTTGATGTCTGATTATACAATTAGTAAGAAATGTGGATATAGTCATTTCGCACCCTTCAATGGACTCTCAGGCATCAAAATCGGTATATTTGACTGCAAAGCGGTATATCGCGCCTGCGCATCGAAGTTGCGCAAACATCCCCTTGGCGCGCAAGAGGGCAGCCTGAATATGCTTTGCTTCTTTGATGAACTGTTGTTTGAAGCTCTGGCGGTCTTTTTTCGGGAATCCCAGAAACAAGGCTTTACTCGCTCGAAACGCCATTGGATTTTCTCACTAATGATATTTTACCTAAAAAAAGAAAATGCGCAATAGGCATAGAAATAAACAGCCCTTCTCCCTGCTTTAAGGATAGCGAGCGCAGAGGAGGCGACGACTGGCAATGTGAGCGGCATTGTCCTGACTATACCGCTTTTCATCAAATGTTCCTTTTTTGGAGCTTGATTATCCATAGAAGCCTGTATAATCAAGCTCCAAAAAAGGTAATTTTATATGAAAAGCAGTATATCTGATTCAAAGCCATGGCAAGCATTATGCTTAGCTTTTCTGCTATATGATTTTCATATGAAATTTACTGTTTTAGCTAATTATACAGAGAGTGCGATTGATATCGGCATTTAGAACCGCTCTATGGATAGTCAAGCTTCAAAGCAGCCGCATTTGGCTGGAAATCGGTGTATTTTATAAAAAAGACACTAAGAGCCTTGTTTCATTCCAATCTTTAAACTCTTTTTGCCAGGCTTGCTTGGGATTTTGAACTGCTTCAAGCTTTATAACGAAATCTGATGCAGGAAATATTGGGTCTTTAAACTCGAGCGGGACTGCCCTGCTTTCGCGTGCTAATGGCTCTCAAATGCAACGATTTTGGAGCATAATTATCCTTTGAGGCTGCATATGCAGCTGTCGGTTTTGGAGCTTAACCGCACAGCGAGTGAGAAATGCCGAACAGGCAGTTCGCACCTTGAAAGCGCTGAATTTACGCATATAAAATAAGCGCCAATGAACGGCTCAGCCTCGGAAAAAGGCGCATTTTACTGCAAATAGGTAAAACGCATAATTTGGCTTTGCATGCTTTGAGATGCTGAATGCCTGGAAACTTCTGCGGCTAGACGCAGGGACTAGGCGGAAAGTTATAGAATGCGCTTCCTTTAGCGCGTAAAAAGGATGCATCCCAATACACTTGAGGCGCATCCTTTTCTCATAAATGAACTTCGAGTTTGAAATGTTCAGCTCTTTTTGGCGGCTAGCCTGGCAAAAGCTTTCTCTAGCTCCACAATCGGGATGATTGCGGCCGCCAGTCCAAGCGCCTGAAGGAACATGCCAATCGGGAGCGCAGTCAGCTTAAAGACAGCGTTGATGCCGGGGATGTATACTGCGCCTAGAGTTAAAGCGCAAGTAAGGGCGATTGCTCCGACCAGGTAGATGTTTACGCCTCGAGAAGAAAAAATGGATTTCGTCCTTGAGCGAAGATTGACGGAATGAATTATTTCGCACAGGGACAAGGTAAGAAAGGCCATAGTCATTCCGGCTATTTCGGATTTTGCGTTTCCAAGCAGAAATGACGCCAGAGTCAAGGCGGCGATGGCAATGCCCTGGTATAGGATGTCAAAACCCATACGCCCTGTGAATATTCCTTCCTTTGAGCTTCTGGGCGGCTTCTTCATGATGTCGGCCTCAGCGTCCTCCATTCCCAAAGCCATGGCGGGAAATGTGTCTGTTACCAGGTTTATCCAGAGTATATGAATCGGAGCGAATATCGTAAAGCCGAAAAGCGTGGCCGTGAAGATGGAGACGACTTCGCTTAGATTAGAAGCCAGCAGAAACTGCACGGCTTTAAGGATGTTCTCGTAAATCCTTCTGCCTTCCTCCACAGCGTAGACTATGGTCGCGAAGTTGTCGTCAGCCAGCACCATGTCGGCGGTGTTCTTTGTGACGTCGGTGCCGGTTATGCCCATGCCCACTCCTATGTCCGCGGATTTGAGCGCTGGGGCGTCGTTTACTCCATCTCCAGTCATGGCTGTAATCTTCTCTTTTTTCTTCCACGCCTCGACTATCCGAACTTTGTGCTCTGGCTGAACCCTCGCATAAACGGAGATGTTTTCGATTTCATCATCGAATTCAGGATCGCTCATCCGCGCAAGTTCAGCGCCAGTAACGGCTTTTCGGCCTTCACTGAGAATTCCCAGCTCATTTGCTATGGCCGCGGCGGTATTTTTATGATCGCCAGTTATCATCACTACCCTGAGCCCCGCATCGCGGCACTCTTCCACAGCCGCTTTTACTTCGGGGCGGACAGGATCTATCATTCCTGAAAGGCCGGTGAAAGTCAGGTTGGATTCCAGAGCTTCAGGCGAAAAGACAGGCGGCAGCGCGTCGTAGTCCTTTTGAGCTGCGGCCAGGACGCGAAGGGCGTTGTCGGCCATGCGCCTGTTTTCTTCGAGAACCTGGGCTTTAAGCTCATCAGTCAAGGGAGTTGCCAAGTCGCCGTTTAGGATGAAGGAGCAGCAGTTCAGCACCTCATCTGGGGCGCCTTTGGTATACTGCCTGAAAGCGCCGTCTCTGGAATGGACTGTAGACATCATTTTGCGAATGGAGTCGAAAGGGGCTTCGCCGACTCTGGGAAAGGATTTCTCCATATCCTCCTTGGATTTGCTCAAGGTTTTTTTGGCGAATTGAAGAAGCCCTATTTCTGTCGGTTCGCCCACAAAGCCTCCAGAGCGGTTTTCAGAAGCGTCATTGCATAGAATCATCGCCTCTGCCAGCATGCCGGAGTTTCCGAAGTAATCGGCTACGGTCATTTTGTTCTGGGTTAAAGTACCTGTTTTGTCTGAGCATATGACCTGGGTGCAACCCAATGTTTCAACGGCTGTCAGCCTTCGTATTATGGAATTGCGCTTGGACATCTTCGTGACGCCAATTGAGAGAAGCACTGTCACAACAACGACGAGCCCTTCCGGCACAGCCGCTACGGCAAGGCTTACCGCAGTAAGAAGAACTCTGAATATATGCTCGGCGCCAAAGTCCCCGCTTCTTAGAAGGGTGAATATGAAGATGAAAACGCAAATGCCCAGAACCACTATGCTTAGAATCTTGCTGAGGGAAGCCAGCCTGTTTTGGAGGGGAGTTTTCTCTTCTTTGGTGCGGGAAAGCATGTCGGCTATCTTTCCCATTTCAGTCGCCATGCCGGTTGCCACGGCAACTCCGGCGCCTCGCCCATAAACCGCGTTTGTGCCCATGTACGCCATATTGAAGCGCTCTCCGAGCGCAACGTCATCAGAGCCCGCCTCAAGGGCGCCTGTGGTCTTTTCAACCGCCACCGATTCTCCAGTCAAGGCGGCTTCCTCCACCTTGAGGCTGGCGCATTCGATGAGTCGCATGTCCGCGGGGACGGAATCTCCAGCTTCAAGAAGAATGATATCTCCGACTACTATGTCTTCCGTCTTTATCTGCAAGACTTCACCGCCCCGGCGAACCTTGGCTGTCGGCGCGGACATGCGGGACAAGGCTTCAATGGCCTTTTCGGCCTTGTTTTCCTGCACCACGCCGAGTACGGCGTTAAGAGCAACTACCGCAAAGATTATTACCATGTCGGGAATTTCTCCGAAAGCCCCGGATACGACTGCCGCAGCTATCAAAACTCCGATCATGGGATCCTTCATTTGCTCGAAGAGCTTTACAGCCAGCGGTTTGGCCTTTCCCTCATCCAGCTTGTTCTTTCCGTTTTGCTCCAGGCGCGCCTTGGCGGCGGCTGGCGTTAAGCCGCTTTCGTCAATGCCTGCCGAGGCAAGCACTGCTTCCCGAGATTCAAGATAATGCTTCACAATATCCCCCATTTATGCTTGGGACGGCTTTTTTTGCAATAAAAAAGGCCTGATCCCATTCTTGGAATCAAGGTCTTATCATTTCATCTCAAACTGGGACAAATAAATGTCCGTGATGACAGCATGAGAACCATTTCAGGCAGATTACTCCCCTTGTTGATGATATTATATTATAAGCGCTTAAGAATGTCAAGTAAGAAATTGTCAGGGGGGCGTAGACAAAAATAGTAGGCAGATATATATCTATAAAGGCTTAAATTATTAGCTTATAGATGTTCGCCATATTTCAGTATTTTAAATCAGTTCAGTTGCCTGCTTTTATTATACCGCTTTTCAGCAAATGTTCATTTTTTGGAGCTTGATTTTCCATTGAATGGCGCGCCTATATCGGCATTTCGCACTCGCTGTATAATCCAGCTCCAAAAAAGTAATTTTATATGAAAAGCAGTATATCTACGCCCTTGTCAGGGTACCAAGGAAGAGATTTTGGGGGCGGCCGTCAGTTGAACGAGCCTGACGTTTCTGATATACTGATTTGCAGGCTATGCATTGAGAGAGAGTTCCTGATAGGCGCATTTAACTGCAATCAGCATAGGATGGCCGACGCATCCTGACGCGCATATGAAACTGCCGATTTTGGGACTCGATACTGCAGTGTGGAAGTGGATAATCCGACACACTAAATAAGTACATTGACTGCAAATCGGCATGCCGTCTTTGGAACTCTGTAATGCAGCTTCTCTGCGGACTCTTAAGCCCAGAATCCATGCATTGACTGCTCATCGGCTATAAGGCGCAGGTTTCGAGACGGAAGTTTTGTACATACATTAAGTCGCAACCCGCAAGCATATATTATACTGATTTGCTGGCAGGCTGCCTGGCGCCGCTTGAGCGGACTGGAAAATGAATCTGAGACTAGTTTGATTGCAGCCAAATGCACCATGCACCTAATTTTGAGCTTGAAAGTGTATAGTCAAGCTGAAATAGGAAAATCCAATGCAAATCAGCATAACCTATGGCTGGATGAAACCGCATAAGGAATTTCGCAGCATCCGCAAGATAAAGCTGAGAGGAGGAGCCGCCTGTCCGGCGTGCAGCATGCCGATTGAGGCGCTGCGCATTTAGGCTGGCGGCGGGAACGGATGAACGCTTCGCAACTGTTTAAGGCAATTGTTTTGGGAATTATTGAAGGCCTTACTGAATGGCTGCCAATCAGCAGCACAGGGCACATGATTCTGGCTGATGAGTTTATAAAGCTGAATGTAAGCGCAGCCTTCAAGGAAATGTTCATGGTGGTGATCCAGCTTGGGGCGATCATGGCCGTAGTAGTTTTGTACTTTTCAAAGCTCAATCCTATTGACCCCAAGAAAACCGCTGAAGAAAAAAAGGACGCGGCGCTTCTGTGGGTGAAGGTTCTGATAGCCTGCCTGCCTGCAGCTGCGGTGGGAATTGTTCTGGATGACTGGCTTGACGCGCATTTCTACAATTACGTCACAGTTTCTGTGACGCTTATTGTCTATGGCGCCGCATTCATAGTTCTTGAGAATAGGAACAAAGGCAAGAGCTTTGAAATAAACGACATCTCTCGCCTCACTTTCGGCAAGGCCTTCATGATCGGAGTATTCCAGCTGCTTTCTCTTATTCCTGGCACGTCGCGATCAGGGGCTACAATACTGGGAGCAATGCTTATAGGAACGTCCAGGGATGTTTCAGCGGAGTTTTCCTTTTTTCTGGCCATACCGGTCATGTTTGGCGCAAGCCTTCTAAAGCTTGCAAAGTTCGGGTTCAGCTTCGGCAGCAGCGAGCTGGCTATTTTGATTGCAGGCATGATAACGGCATTCGCCATTTCCTTGATATCTATAAAGTTTCTCGTTGGATATATTAAAGGCCATGATTTCAAGGCGTTTGGATATTATAGAATCGCCCTTGGCATTATCGTGCTGGCTTTCTTCCTGGCATCCGCATAAAGATGAAAGGCCTCCTCTATATGCCGACGAGCATCGGCATATAGAGGAGGCCTTTTGTCTTTGCGCGCGATGATGACGCGAATAGGAAAGCTCCAGTTTTTGGCTTGGCTCAACAGCGAGCGCGAAATGCCGATATCCATCGCGCCTTGGATGCGGACAGCCAAGCTCTGAAATCGGCAGGCTGGCTGCGCGCAGGCATATCGTTTTTAGAGGATATCCAGCTTATCCGGTTGAGTTTGGATGCGCTTGCTCAATTATTCTGGCAGGAATGTTTTGGCAAAAAATCTCTATTATATTGTAAAACGGCGAAATATGTGATATCATATTCACATAAATTGGAGAGTGGGCAGGACTTCAACCATTTGAGTGCAAAGCCATTTTTATAAGGGGTTATCTCATCGCAAATGAAAAAGGAGGCGTTATTTTGAAGAGATTGATTGCTTTAGCCATTTCGGCGGCTATCATTTATCTAAGCTCTGTCAGCGCGTTTGCTTTCGATGCAGAGCAAAGCAAGCTGAAAGCCGATGAACTGGCAGGATACGGTCTTCTTGCCGGAACTGGAGACGGTTACGCCCTTGATGAGAGCGTGACGCGCGCACAGGCGGTCGCAATGGTTCTAAGGTTCATCGGCGCTGACGCGGAAGCGCCGCAGGGGCAGGCGACGGCATTCTCAGACATCTCGCAGTCGCACTGGGCGCGGAGCTATATTGAGGAGGCCGTTCAGCGAGGCATCGCAAAGGGAGTCAGCGTAACTGAATTCGCGCCTGAGCGCATTGTTTCAAGCCGTGAGTTTGCGGCTTTCATGCTAAGGGCGTTGGGCTTTTCCGCAGGCCCGGACGGCGATTGGTTTGCCGAAGCGGTGGAATGCGGACTTCTTACGGAATCCATGGTTCGGGAATTTGAATTGACGTCCAGATTCTTCAGCAGGGCTGACATGGTGGAAATCTGCTATCAGGCTTTGTCAGCGAAAACAGCTGGCGGGGATATTGTAAAGGAGCACCTTATGAGGATTGGAAAAATCAAAGGCGCAGCTTCGCCGCCGACTTTTTCTTCAAAGCTTCAAGAAGCAATGCCGAAGGATGTCAACTACATGATTTCCCCCTTCAGCTTGAAGATGGCGCTGGCAATTGCGGCAAATGGCTCAGATGGAACGACAAGAAAAGAAATTCTTGACGCTGTCGGCATCAGCGACCTTGATAAGTTCAATGCCGATTCCAAGAAATTTATTGAATCTATAAACCGCGTATCGGATGTGCAGTACAACGTGGCGAATTCAATATGGCATAACTCTGATTATTTCAATGATCCGGAGCTGGGCTTCTCTGAGCGGTACAAGAAAATCGTGTCGGAATACTACGGCGGAGTTGCGGATGAAATAACTGATTCCGATGGCGCTGAGAAGATAAATTCGTGGATTTCGGCTCAAACAAAGGAAAAGATCACTCAGGTCATTGACAGCCAAGCGGTCAAGGAGTCGTTGTCGTTTCTGGTAAATACCATATACTTCAAAGGTGACTGGTCATACCCGTTTCTAGCTGAAAGAACAAGGGAGGCAACATTCACCGACAGAGCCGGCGGCAAGAAAACCACTCTGTTCATGAATCAGACGCGCCTCTACCAATATTATGAAAACAACGATTTTCAGATGATTTCCATGCCTTATAAAGACGGACGCACCAGCATGCATATTATTTTGCCCAAGCCAGGTAAAACCGCCGCGATTTCCGACGCCGAAAACTCTTTAAAGAGCATGACGCTTAAAAATGTTTCGGTTTCAGTTCCAAAGTTCAAGACGGAGATTCAACACAACAACCTTGCGCAAGTCATGAAGGGGCTTGGAGTATCTGCTGCATTTGATCCGGATAAGGCGGACTTTAGGAACATGTACAGCAAGTCGCCCGAAAAGGATCCTTATATAGGGGCGATACTGCAAAAAACATTCATCGAGGTGGATGAGAAGGGCACCGAGGCGGCGGCGGCCACGGTTATCGGAATGATGACATCGTCCTACGCCGCTGAAATAATTGAATTCAACTGCGACAGGCCGTTTTTATATCTCATTAAAAACGACGCCGCAGATGACGTGCTGTTTATGGGAGAGTATGCATTTGTGCAATGACCCTATGCGCAGCAAATACAGTATGGAATTTTTGGCATGCTTTATTGCATTCTATCAAGCTGAAAAGGGATGGGAAAATTTTCTCCTCATCCCTTTCTCTGTACTCGCGCTTAGAACCTGTTTAGGTTCTATTGCCGAAATTTATATAGTATCTCCGAATGTGCATTTTTTTAAAAAATCACCAAACTGAAATGAGTCAATTGGATTTTTCCGCTAAATTCTTTGTTAAATATAGACAAAATTTAAGTGTTCAGACGTTGCTTTTCATGAATGCGCCGAGATTCATAAACCGGATTTCTTGAATAGGACGAAGAATATATGCGCTGATTAAATCCAGAATTCACTGCCGGGAGGCCGATTCTATAAACTGCCGCTCCTCAATCCATATGGATTCGGGAAATCCTCAAGCGAAACCGGACATTATTCGAGTTAAGTCTTGGTTTATGCCGGGCAAAAGGGCAGAACTAAGCATGTGGAAATTGATTATTTGATTTATTGGAACTGTTCCGACAACTTTATTTGCATTATTTACCTGCCAAAAGAGCATAAAGTTCCAGCAGAAAAGTTCAAAATTGAAAGAGAATATTTGTTTAAATTTGCAAATCTTATTAATTAATTTGTATAATTCTTAGATGATGTATATGTTTTAATAAATTATATGGATATATATGGCAATATTAACGACGAAATTTTTCAAATTAACAGTCACTTTGCAAACCATCGGAATAGCTATGATTTATTTAGCGGATGATTCGGAAAATTTATAGAATTAAGCAATGACTTCCAATTCAGTTCTATTTTGCAGGATCATTCGCAAAGGGTTGCATAGGCGTCGCGGCTTGCTCTTCAGCTTGGCTTCCAAGTCGGCCGCCCGTTTCGAGCGCAGGGCGGGCACCGCATCGACGGCCGCCGCGCCCGAAACGGGCGGCCGACCGGCGTTCGAATGCTGGATCTATTGGCCTTCGCCGCATTCGCCCGCTACGCGTTTTGCCCGGCGTAGCCCGAGCGAACGATGGGATCGCGGAGTTCCTTCGAGCCGTGCGGAGCGCTCCGCCCAGCCATGCCGTAGCTTTCCTTCAGCGGTCAGCTGGAAGGAAAGCTACGGCATGGCTGGGCGCGCATGCTCCACGCCTCGCAGAAAACGGCGCGGGGCTTTTCAGCGAAAGCTGCGCCGCCAGGCCCGCCCTCTTGAATCGAAAGCATGCCGATGAATCCCGTGGGCGGCGGCGCATATGTGGAAATCCAGCATTGAGCCGGCATTTCCTGGCTGGCGAAAGCCCCTTCCCCTTCAATAGCCTCCTCGCCGCCTTCAATTTGCGGCGCGCATAGCGCCAATGCATGATATCGCGGCAGGCGAAATCGG